>JAGOVA010000038.1 GCA_018061005.1 Sterolibacterium sp.
AGGGCACGGTTGACCCCTTCCAGACCGAAGCGGTAGTCGGTCGCCTCGTCAAGAATGACGACGCCATGCATCACCTACGCTGACCCGGAAACCTCAAGCCTCGATGAGCGCCTATTCCCGCAACAACCTGCAAACCGCCTATGCCCGGTTCTGGTTTCAGAACGTAGACCACGCTGCGCGGCGTCGGCTATGGCTGAAGCTGGCCAAGCTCATCGGCAACGGCGTGCAAATCCTGCAGGCCGTCGAGTCCATCCGCGACCGTCGCATCGCTTCAGGCGGCAAGGATGACCCGGAAACCTACGCTCTGGACGCCTGGTCAGCCGCCATGAAAAACGGCTCCCGTCTGTCACGTGCCATGGACGGCTGGGTTACCGTCGAAGAAATGATGCTGATCTCCGCCGGGGAACAATCCGGCACGCTGGAGTCCGCACTCCGCTCGGCCGCCCGCGTCATGGAAGCGCGCAAGCGTATCAGCAGCGCCGTCTACGCGGGTCTGGCCTATCCTTTCGTGCTGATGCTGATGGCCATAGGCGTACTGTTCCTGTTCGGTTTCAGGATCGTCCCGGCCTTTACCAATGTCATGCGCGGTGCAGAGTGGCATGGTCTGGCCAAGGCCATGATCCTGCTCAGCGACTTTGCCCGCGACTGGCTGTGGGTCGCCGTACCCGTCGTAGCCGCCCTGATGGTGGTTTTCTTTACCACACTCTCGCGCTTTGACGGCCCGGTGCGGATCTGGCTGGATCGTTACACCCCCTACAGCATCTATCGCATCATGCAGGGCAGCACCTGGCTGATTGCCCTGGCCGCCATGGTCGAGGCCGGTTTGCGGATTGAAATTGCCCTCGAACAACTTTCCGACAGCGCCGGCCCCTGGCTCAAGCGACGGATCTCGGCCTGTCTGGCCGGAATGCGTTCAGGACGCAGCATGGGCGAGGCTCTGGCGCGTTCGGGTTATGAATTTCCTGACCGCGAAATCATCGAAGATCTGGGCGTCTATTCATCGCTTTCCGGTTTTGAAGAAGCTCTGGCCATGCTCGGCCGGGAGTGGCTCGATGAATCCATCAACCAGATCGAAGCCCGGATGAAAGTCGTGTTTGGTGTCAGCCTGCTGTGCGTCGGCGCACTCATTGCCTTCCTCGTCAGCGGCATGATGGATATGGAATTGCAAATGTCGCGCGCAATGCAGCAGTTAATGGTTCAGTAACCCCGTAGTTCTATCAACGATCCCCAACGATCACCAAGGAGCCCTCAATGAAGTCGAAGAACCCGATGCAACACACGCTGCACACCCTCAAGCGTCAGGCCGGCATGACCCTGATGGAAATCATCGCGGCACTGGCGATTATTGCCGCCGTGGTGGTGGGTGCACTGTCCCTGTTTAGCAGCGCCCAGTCAAGCAACTCCGCCGTCACCATGCTGAAGGATGTCATCGCCATTCGCTCTGCGGTACAACAACTGTATACCGGTCAAGGTGGCTATCCCAACAATGCAGGCGCTATCAATACCCAAATCCAGAACGCCAGAAAAGCGCCGAGTGACTTGGTTTGGCAAGCAGGCCCTGCGAACTACCGCACCTCCTGGAATGGCGTTTTGAACATCAACGGCACAGCCAACAACTCACCAGACTTCACTATTACCCTGACCGCCGTTCCTGCTGACGTTTGCGTCCAACTGGTCACCAGCGCAGCCAATGGCTGGCGTCGCGTCCAAGTTGGCGGTGCCAACTTTCCCAATGCTGGGCAAAACTTCCCGGTTCCCCCCGCATGGGCTAGTGCCAACTGCAACCAAGCCGCCGCTGGCAGCCAGATCATCTGGACCACACTCAACTAAGTCAGGCCGCAACCTCCACAACCTCCACAACCCGGGTTGCTTGCCCGGGTTGTCTGGAAAGGAGGGTCAGACACAGCGCACCTCGTCCAGCACCTTCATTTCCAGACAACCCTCGCTCCACCTCCCCACACTGACGACCGCGGAACTCTCATTACCATGGCAAGGCTGATCGAGCTCGAATTCTTTGCCATCTATCTTGGCGAAAATGCAAATTTCTTTGCAGGGATCCCGCAAACCATGGACCCGCACCCGGCACCGGCGGAATATGCCGAGTCTCTGACCCGATTGCGCTCCAAGTGTGAAGAAATTTTCAACCACACCCAGCGCAGCGAATTCACGGTGCGCGATGACGGGATTTCCTACCGGGTTTCGATGCTGGTCAGCATCGTCGAAACCATCTACGTTTTGCGCCGCTTCCCGCCGCGCGTCCCTGACATCGCCACCCTGGGCATCCACCCACGCCAGGTCGAAAAACTGATGACCCCCGAACTCACCGGCCTGATCGTAATCGCCGGGGCGTTCGGCCAGGGCAAGACCACCACCGCCTCCAGCCTGCTCACCGCCCGCCTGGGCAAATATGGCGGCGTGGGCATTACGGTCGAAGATCCGCCCGAAATGCCGCTCGAAGGCCATCACGGCAACGGCATCTGTTACCAGACCTGGGTGGAGCAAGGTGGCTTCGGCGCAGAAATCCGCAAGGCCGCACGCTGGTCGCCTTCTGTCATTTTTCTCGGTGAAGTGCGCGATGGCGAATCGGCCACCGAAGCCCTGCGTGCCTCGATCAATGGCCGTCTGGTGATCTGCACCACGCACGCCGCCAGTGTGACCATGGCCATCGAACGCATCTACTCGCTGGCCAATGCTTCCGCAGGCAGTTCGGAAGATGTCGCCAGCCTGCTCGCCAACGGGCTGACTGCCGTGCTGCATCAACGTCTGGAAACCAATGCCAACGGCGTGAAGCACCCCAAACTGCAATTCCTCTGGGTCGGCGAAAATGACGGCAAGGAATTCGGCTCCAAGGGCGTACGCAACACCATCCGCCAGCGGCGTTTCGACCAGATCGAAAATGACGTGATGCTGCAACTCAACCAGATGCTCATGATGAAAGGGCGGATCGACTGATGTATCCGCTGGCCTTCGCCACCCTCGGCGTAGCGCTCGTCGCCTTCTGGCTGGCCTGGGTACAACCACAGGATACGGCGCGGATTAACCAGGCCCGTGCCACCGTCTATGCCGCCAATTTCTGGACTTATCGCGATGCGCTGGTGGCCTACCAGAACGATAACTTCCAGAACGCCATCGGCCCCATTTCCAATGCGGCACTCAGCACCCCCATGCCACAGCGGCCGTCCGGCTACTTCACCCTGGGTTACCAGCCGATCCAGACCGGCACGCCAGCGGTCAATCTCTGGAAAAATTATTTTGACGGCGGCCGCCTGTATACTTTTTCCAGCATCCCGGCACGCGACCTGCCGCCGGGTGTCATCGACAGCTTGTTCAACTACCGTGGCCGCAGCCTGATGATGGGTATCAAACAGGCCGATGGCACCCTGCTTACCGCATTTCGTCTGAACACGCCGCCCTATTCTGCGGCCACCTTCACCCTGCCGGCCAGCGCCGGGATACCCGTGGGCGCGCTGGTCGCCGTCGGCAACTGAGCAGCGCAGGATGATGTCACTCCGAGGAATATCCACCATGACCCGCCACCCCACCACGCACACCCTCCCACGGCGCGCAGCGCAATCCGGTGTCACGCTGATCGAAATGCTGCTGTCCATCAGCATTCTTGGGCTGGTGATTGCCGCAGCCGCCTCGCTCGTGGATAACCACCTCGAACGCACGCGTAGCGCGGCTACCGCCCAACACATGAAAATGTTTGGTGATGCAGTACAAGCCTACATCAAAGACAACTACCTTGATCTCACCCAGGCCAACACGCACAACGTGCCGACCGCAACCCCTTCAATTCCCGCGGTCATTAGCGTAAACACCCTGCAGACCACGCCAACCGGCCTGCCCAGCGGTACACCCTCAGCCACCCGCTACCTGCCCTCCGGCTACAACCCGGTCAATGCCTACGGCCAGACCATCTGCGCGCTGGTACTGCAACCCAAGGCCAATGAACTGTACGCCCTGGTCGTCACCGAAGGCGGCAATGCCATCAATGATCTCGACCTGGGGCTGCTGGCAGGCACGATAGGCGCATCCGGCGGCGGGCTTTACGCCACGGCTTCCGCGCCCACCCTGGCCAAGGGCACGATGGGCAAATGGCAGTTCGACATCAACAACGACGCCATCGGCAAATTCTTCCAGAACCGATCCGCCCGGCACTGCAATGGCAACCCCGGTGCGGTTTCCCTGAGACCCGGCACGCCTTTGATGGCGCTGTGGTACAACCAGGATACCTCCTCGGCCTTCCTGTATCGCGACAAAGTCCCCGGCCACCCGGAGCTCAACACGATGCAGAACGATCTGCGTTTCAAGGATGACCTGAAGGACATTACCGGCAATATCACCGCCCCCGGTGCCTCACTGACCCTGCAGGTGGTGCGCGTTGCCGACACCCTGTGCGACACCACCCCCACCAGCTGGACGGACAAAAACCCAGTCACCGGCCTCAACACCCTCGTCCCACCCGGCACACTTGCGCGTGACAAAGACGGCAACCTGATGATGTGCAGCGTGTACCCCACCGATGAAGGCGGCGATGGCAAGCGTTACTGGCGCACCGTCGCCAAAGCCATGTACTGGGGCACTCCGGTCAATCGCTACAACAACCTGCCCCCGTGCAGCAGCACGCAAAATGCCTATCAGACCCGCATCGTCAAAGAACCTGCATCACAACTCATTCCCACCATAGCCTCCAAACCACGCGCCTACACCTGTTACCCAAAGCCTTTCGGTGGCGAATGGCAACCCTTGGGCGTGGACGACCAGGGCGTCCTGACCACCGACCGACTGAAACTGGGAACTCGCGTGGAAGGGCAATTCTGCCAGGATCCCGTCGGCTCCCTGGCGCAAGACATCGATGGCAGCATCCTGGTCTGCGCCTGGAATCACCGATGGACCAAGTCAAAATCAACCGGACGTTACAGCTTTCAGATCACCCAGGCCATTGGCATGGCGGATCCGTTTGGCAACCGGTCAGGCGGGCACTTCATCGGCACGGGCTATATGGCACCCGATGGCAAATTCAGTGGGGCTCTGTATTGCGATGGCAAGTACTATGGAACCCAAACCTGCGGCTCAGGCGGGGTTATCGATACCCAATCCAACGGCATGGCTGCGTTCGGTGCGGCATTCCGCGGCATGCGCGCCGGCTGGTGGGGCTGGTTTATTGATCAATTCAACAAACCGATGATGGTGGAAGTTGCGAATCTGCAGGTATTCAACGTCATCCGCGAGTGGTAAACCACGAAGAAACACCTCATGGCGGCGTATTCAGCAGATACGCCCGCACCAACGCCACCTGATCCGCGTGCATGAACATCGGTGCGTGACCCACACCAGGAATCTCCACCACCTGGGTCTGTGGGTCACGCAATGCCATTTCCGCCGCCGTCTCGCGCCGCAACAAATCGGATTCCGCACCGCGCACCACCAGTGTCGGGCAATGAATCTGTTCGTAGATTGGCCATAGCTCGATATCCCGGCCATCGGCTGCAATCTGCCGGTACGACTCGGCAATACCAGGGTCGTAGCGGAATTCGATCTTGCCATCCGCCGCCTGACGCACCACATGCTCGGTCAAATGCCGCCACTGGGCAGCGTCATGCGGCCCGAAGGTCGCGCTCACCGCCCGCACGAACTGTTCGGCCTGCTCCAGCGTGTCAAAACGCGGATCGCGGCCGACATATTCGCCAATCCGCTTGAGTGACACTGCCGTCACCACCGGCCCGACATCGTTGAGTATCAGCCGCTGGATGGGTGTATTCGCCTGGGCGGCGAGAAACATACCAATCAGCCCGCCCATCGAGGTACCCAGCCAATCCACCCGTTCCACATCCAGCCGCGCAATCAGCGTCACCATATCGGCCAGATATTGCGGGATGCCGTACAGCGATTTATCCGTCAGCCAGTCGCTGCGCCCGCGCCCGACCACATCCGGGCAGATGACACGATAGTCATTTTCCAGCGACTGCGCGAGAAAGTCGAAGTCCCGCGCGCAGCGGGTCAAACCATGCACGCAGACCAGCACCCGGGGATTTTCCGCATCACCCCATTCGATATAGGCCATGTGATGCAGCCCCACCGGACTACTGCAAAGCACATTACGTTCGCGCATCATGATGTCCTCCCTCAGCGTGGTGGTTCAGGGTTAAGAATTAAGAGTTCATGTGCCCAGAAACGCCTGCCAGTGCGGCTTGTCCAATGCCGCCAGTTGAGAGCGCACAAAGGCGACCTCGGCATCGTGTTCCGCCGCGGTCAACACCCCGCGCATTTTCTGGAAGCGCAGATACACCAGATAGGTATTGACCACATCCGTTTCGCAATAATCGCGGATGTCATCCACCCGCCCATCCAGCCACGCGCCCCACACCGCGTCCCCCGCCATGCCCTGCTTGCCGGGCAGATCCATCAGTTTGGCCAGCTGATCGAGGGGGGCGGCCGCACGCGGCTGATACATCGCCAGCAAGTCCATCAGATCAAGATGGCGCATGTGGTAACGGCCAATGTAGTTATTCCATTTGAAATCGCGTGAATCGCGGTAGTCGCCCTCACCCATGTCCCAGTAACGCGGCGCGCTCACGCCATGGATCAGGCCGCGATAATGCAGCACGGGCAGGTCGAAGCCGCCCCCGTTCCACGAAACCAGTTGCGGCGTGAATTTTTCGATGCCATCAAAAAACCGCTGGACAATCTGCGCTTCGTTCGCCTCCGGCTCGGCCAGCGAGCGCACCAGAAACTTGTCGCCGCGTTCCGGATCATGGCTGCGCTCACGCAGCGCGTAGGAAATGACAATGACCCGTTGCAGATAGTGCGGTAGAAAATCGCTGCCGTTTTTCGCCCGCTGTTTCTGGAAAGCAAACTCGGCCACCTCCGCATCCGACAAGCCCGCATCCAGTTCATGCAGCACCCGCAGCCCGGCGACATCGGGAATGGTCTCGATATCGAAAACCAGCGTGGCACTCATTTGCGTGCCCAGCCGCCCCGCGCATCCTGCACCCACCAACCGGCCGGTGCCTTGTCGATCCAGCGCTGGGCGAAGGTCGAGCGGATTTCCGGCTCCCATTCCGGCTTGCCATTCGCCCGCGCAATCTCGCGATACAGCGCAGCGCGATCAGCGTTTTCAGCCGCCACCAGCCCATTCACCACAGGGCGCTGCGGCAGCGGCACGGCATTGGCATCGCGCAACTGCACCGAGCCATCCCGCGCCAGCCCCACCGCACCACTCGCCAGAAACGGCTCCAGTTGCGCGTAACGCCCCTGCATCGCGCCTTTCAACTGGCCGACCGCAGGGGTATTCGCTTCAAGATTAGCCTGCGCCCAGGCCAGATTGCCTGCCAGCAGCAAAGCCCCCAGCAACAGGCCATGACGCAAGGTTTTCAGCATCGGTTTCATTTGCTTTCCTTTCCGGAGACCGGGGTGGTTGCGGGCGCAGAAGGATGCTTCAGCGTGCCTTCCTTCTGCATCTGCCAGACTTCATCAATAATCTTGTCGGCCATTTTCTCGGCCGCAGCAGCGGGAAAATAGATGTTGATGGTGACGCATCCCGCCAGCGTCCACGCCGCGATCAGTAGGGCAGATGCCGTAATCCTGTTCATGTAATCCTGTCTCCCGTTCAATTCAACGTAATTCAACGTAATTCAACGTAATTCAACGTAATTCAACGCAATTCAATCTTGCCATTCCCGGCGATGACTGCCTTCAGGCGTGCGACCAGTTCTTCCCAATCGACCCGTCGATTGTAGCCGATGACATTGAGTGCGGGCAGCCCGCCGCCCTTGATCAGCACAAAACCCTGCGCGGGCAGTTGGGCGGGCAGCCCCAGCACGCCCAGACGGCTGGCCAGTGCTTCCAGCCGATCCGGCGGTGCTTCGATGCCGCCCATCAAACAAACGCCGTTACTCAAATGACAGCGCAGGCCGATAC
Source organism: Sterolibacterium sp. (assembly GCA_018061005.1). Classification (GTDB taxonomy): domain Bacteria; phylum Pseudomonadota; class Gammaproteobacteria; order Burkholderiales; family Rhodocyclaceae; genus Sterolibacterium. The sequence goes on from JAGOVA010000038.1 coordinate 7,924, forward strand.
GGTCATAACCAAACGTTTCAAAAACCTGCAGAAAGCTGCGCTGGATGGCCGCCGCCGCCCCAGCACCGCCCAGTGACGAAATATTCTGCACCGCACGCTGACTGAGACGCTTCGGATAATCGCCGGGCGTACTGAGGAGGCTCGCATCAAACGCCAGCGGCCGCATGCCCGCCATGACCAGCCCCTTCAGATCGGCATCGACATAGCCACTGATATCACCGAAAGAAAATGTTTTCGTCATCATCCCCAGATCGAGATGGCGCGCGGTGATGTCTGCCTGCAAGCGCGGCAAGGTGCCGAATGGTTCGATCAGCTTGAGTCCATCAAACGCCAGATAGCCATCAAAAACCGACACCATCACCTGACCATCGAGCACCAATGTGCCCTGCGCGTAGTTCAGCTTCGGAATGGCGGCCGACAATACACCCTCCATCTTCGGCCAGCCCAGCGCCTGGCTCAGTGCCGGCATCGAAACCGGCTCCAGTGCCGCACCCAGATGCCAGTGCCATTCATCGGCCTCCCGCTCGGCGTGCAGGTTTTCCAGCAGCAAACGGCCATCAAGGAACGGCATCGCCAGCTGGGGCAGATCAAAGCGCATCCCCTGCATGGCCAGCGTACCCGCAAAGCCACCGATGGGCAGCGCGCCCAGCATCCCGCCGGTCACGCGAAAATCGGCCTGGGTCGCCGCCTCACGTCGCCACGGAATGCGCGCCGTCAAACCCTGCAGCGCATGGCGACCACTCTCCACGCCCGCCGCCTGCAGATCCACCTGCAGATGGCTCAAACCCTCGCGATCGAATGCCAATTCGACTTGCGCCTGCCCACTCAAACCCAGCTTCGGCCCCGCGCGGGCATCAAGAAACGGCTGCACAAACTGCGGCCCCACGGCCGCCAGATCCAGCCACGAAGTACTCAACGCCGCCGCAACCAATTGGCCAGGCTGCGTATCCCGCCCAGGCTGCCATTGCAGACGTGCATCAAGCTGCCCCAGGTCGTCAAGCGTCCAGCGCGCCCGTTCCACCGTCCAGCGTTCGGGTGCTAGCTGCCCTGTTGCACTCAGGCGCATCGCGCCATTCCGGTAGAAGGGGGCGACATACCACTCCCCACGCGGCCAGTCGAGCGCGACCTGCCAGCCCCAGCCCGTCTTTTCTCGCGTGGCCTTGAATGACAGTGTCGCCGTAATCTTGTCACCCGCCTGCGTGCCCGCCGCATTGCCGAATGCCGCGTTCTTCAGGTGCAGCACCCCCTCGATCTGCGTGGCCGTGAGCTTGAGCCGCGCATCAAAGTCGCCGCCCGGATGCCAGTCCGCAAGCTCCGGCAACCACGCCGCCAGCGCGCCCAACCCGGCGTGCGGCAATATCAACGTCAGCTGACGGTTGGCGGGCAGATAAGTAAACTCCAGCGGCAAAGACGAAACCGGCAGCGTTCCCTCGCCAGAACGCAAGACCCCTTGCCCGCAATGCACCCGTTGCGGCGACAAGGAAAACTCGCCGCAGCGCAACCGCAACCGCCGGATTTCACGCCCCCCAAAACGCAGCCGCCCCACCTCAAGCTCAGCCGCACCGCCCTGTGCCAGACGTAACGCAACCTGCTGCGCCGAAAAAGCCGGATGTTCGATGGCATCAAGCGCCAGATCGAGTGTCTGCGCGCGTAACGGCAAGGCCGCAACAACGTAGCATCCAACCAGCAGAAAACGCAGTTTCGGTTTCGATTTCATTTGATCGCGCGTCCTGTCAACCGCTGCCCTCGTTCCTGAAATACGCCGTCGGCCTCTCGTGCGACCGGTTGGTCGCGCTTTTCAACCAGAAAATCTATCAGCGCACGGACTCTGGCGGCCATTTGCTCCCGCGATAAAATCAGGGGACAAACCACAGTTTTCAAAAAAAACCGTGGTTTGCCCCCCCATGATCACGTTGTATTTATGCGGGAAACACCCCCGTCGACAGATAGCGGTCGCCACGATCACAGACGATGGTCACGATGACCGCGTTCTCGACTCGCTCGGCCACGCGCAGCGCCACGGCCAGTGCGCCACCGGAGGAGATGCCGGCGAAGATGCCTTCTTCGCTGGCCAGGCGACGGGTGCAGTCTTCGGCGGCTGACTGGCCAACGGATTCGATGACATCGATCCGTTCGCGTTCAAAAATCCGCGGGAGATAGGCTTCCGGCCATTTGCGGATGCCGGGAATCTGCGCGCCGTCTTCCGGCTGGCAGCCGATGATCTGTACCGCCGGCTGCTGCTCCTTGAGATAACGCGAAACGCCCATGATGGTGCCGGTGGTGCCCATGCTGCTGACGAAATGAGTGACGCGCCCTTGCGTGCCCTGCCAAATTTCCGGGCCGGTGCCACGGTAGTGCGCCAGCGGATTATCCGGATTGGCAAACTGGTCGAGAATGATGCCACGACCTTCATCGCGCAGCTTTTCGGCAAAATCGCGCGCCGCTTCCATACCGCCGGATTTCGGCGTGAGAATCAGCTCGGCACCATAGGCGCACATACTCTGCCGCCGCTCGACGGTCTGGTTTTCCGGCATCACCAGCACCATGCGATAACCACGCACGGCCGCTGCCATCGCCAGCGCGATACCGGTGTTGCCGCTGGTCGCTTCGATCAGCGTGTCGCCCGGTTTGATCTCGCCGCGCGCTTCGGCACCGAGGATCATCGACAGCGCGGGGCGGTCTTTCACCGAGCCAGCCGGATTATTGCCTTCCAGCTTGACCAGAATCAGGTTGTTACGGCGTTCATTGTCAGCACCCGGGATGCGTTTGAGGCGCACCAGGGGAGTATGACCCACATAATTTTCCAGCGTGTCGATGATGGGCTCCTCAAGCTTACGAAGGTTCCGCGTTATTTTTTAACCGGGATTTCCGTCTTTTTTTCCACCTTCTTTTCAGTCTTGACGGCGGCTTCGCTGCTCTCAGCCGCAGAGACGGTGATTTCAGCCTTCAGCTTGTCGAAGGTTGCCTGACCGATGCCTTTGACGCGTTTGAGATCCTCGATACTCTTGAACACACCATTTTTGGCGCGGTCTTCGATGATCGCCCGGGCTTTCACCGGACCTATCCCCGTGAGTTTTTCCAGCTCTTCCTGGGGGGCGGTATTGAGATTGATGGCAGCAAAAGCGCACTGCATGGCGATCAGCCAGACGAACAGAACCTGAAACAGTTTTTTCATGATGATCTCTCTTTGGGGGTGAAATTCAAGCCGACCACAGTTGTTTGACATACTGCCCGACCCCCTGCGCGACCGTGGCGAATTCGCCCTGATAGCCCGCCGCACGCAGCTGGCTGAGATCCGCCTGGGTAAAGCTCTGGTATTTGCCGCGCAGTGCCTCGGGAAAGGCAATGTACTCGATAAAGCCCTGCGCCTGCAGTTCGGCCAGCGACAACGCGGGCTGGCCTTGCGCGGCGCGGCAGGTATTAACCGTGGCGACGGCCACGTCATTGAACGACTGGGCGCGGCCACTCCCCAGATTGAAGATGCCCGAATGCGGCTGTTCCAGAAAGTGCAGGTTAACCTTGACGACATCTTCAACAAACACGAAGTCGCGCAGTTGTTCGCCATGATCGCGCCCATCGCAACCTTCAAAAAGACGCACTTTGCCTGCGGTCTGATACTGCTGGGTGAAGTGAAACGCCACCGAAGCCATGCGCCCCTTGTGCTGCTCACGCGGGCCATAGACGTTGAAGTAGCGGAAGCCGGTCACCGGCGACGCAGCCTCGGGCAGACGACGACGCACCAGTTGGTCGAACAGGAATTTGGAATAGGCATAGACATTGAGCGGTGCTTCATATTCGCGGGCTTCGCGAAACACGCTGCCGCCGCCATACACCGAAGCCGACGAAGCATACAGAAACGGCACGCCCTGTTCGAGGCAGTCATCCAGCAGGGTGGCTGAATAACGATAGTTGTTTTCCATCATGTAGTGCCCGTCGGTCGCCATGGTGTCGGAACACGCGCCTTCATGCAGCACGGCTTCGAGGCAGCCGTCGAAATGCCCTTGTGCGAGCAACTCGATGAATTCCTGCTTGTCGAGATAATCGGCAATTTCACAATCCACCAGATTGCGGAATTTGTCGGCACGCTCCAGGTTATCGACCGCGATGATGTCGGTCACGCCGCGTTCGTTCAGTCCTTTGACGAGATTGGCGCCAATAAATCCGGCCGCCCCGGTCACTATGGTGTACATCAGAGAACCTCCTTCAATTCGTCCAGCGTGGCCACTGCCGTCCCCAGTTTACCCACGACAATCCCCGCCGCACGATTGGCGTGCGACATGGCCACAGAAAGCGGTAGCCCGCTCCCCAGCATCACGGCCAGGGTGGCGATCACCGTATCACCCGCACCGCTGACATCAAACACTTCACGCGCAATGGCCGGTTCATGCAGCGCGCCTTCCGCATGGAACAGCGACATGCCTTCTTCCGAGCGGGTGACCAGCAAGGCCTGTAAATCCAGTTCTGTCCGCAAACGCTGCGCCCTGTCGAGCAAATCGTCTTCGTTACTCCAGCGTCCAGTCACCTGCCTCAGTTCGGCACGATTAGGGGTGAGCAGCGTGGCACCGGTATAGCGCGAGTAGTCGTCGCCCTTCGGGTCAACCAGCACCGGCCGCCCGGCCTGCCGTGCCAGGCGGATCATTTCAGTGATATGCGTCAGCCCTCCCTTGCCATAATCGGAAAGGATCACCACGTCGCACGCCGGCAGCCGTGCTTCAAACTCGGCCAGCTTGCTACGCAAAACTTCGTGGGCAGGCCAGGTCTCGAAATCGATCCGCAGCAACTGCTGTTGCCGCCCGATGACCCGCAGCTTGACCGTGGTCGCCAGTTGCGCGTCTTCGTGCAAACAGCAACGGATGTTCTCGGCCGCCAGCAAACGCTCCAGCGCGCGCCCGGCTTCATCGGTGCCGACCACGGAAATCAGCGTGGCCTGTGCGCCCAGCGCGGCCACGTTGCGCGCCACGTTGGCCGCCCCGCCAGGTCGCTCTTCCAGTCGCTCGACCTTCACCACAGGCACCGGGGCTTCAGGTGAAATGCGACTGACCTCGCCAAACCAGTAACGGTCGAGCATCACATCCCCGACGATCAGAACGCGGGCTTTCGAGGTATCGGGTATGGGCTGAACAGATTTCATTTTCTGCCGATGGAATAGTATTCAAGCCCCGCCGCACGCACCTGCGCCGGGTCGTAGAGGTTACGCCCATCGAAAATGACAGGCGATTTAAGGGTTGCTTTGATCATCGCAAAATCCGGACTTTGAAAAGCGCGCCATTCCGTGACGATCAACAGCGCATCGGCACCTGCCAGCACGCCCATTGGGTTCGCGGCATAGCGCAGACGCGGCTCGTTCGCATAAATACGTTGCGATTCCTCGATCGCCACCGGGTCATACGCGCAGACCGTCGCACCGCGTGCCAGCAGCGCGTCGATCAGCACCCGGCTGGGCGCTTCGCGCATGTCATCGGTATTCGGCTTGAACGCCAGCCCCCACAAGGCAAAGTGCCGCCCCGCCAGATCTTCGCCATAACGCTGGACGATCTTGCCCGGCAACACCTGTTTCTGGGCTTCGTTGGCCACTTCAACCGCTTGCAGCAGATGCAGCGACTGCCCGACGCCTTCAGCCGTGCGGAACAAGGCCTGCACGTCCTTGGGAAAACAGGAACCGCCATAGCCACAACCGGCATAGAGAAAGTGATAACCAATGCGCGGATCCGAACCGATCCCCTGGCGCACCATATCGATATCGGCATCCAGCTTTTCGGCCAGCAAGGCCAGTTCATTCATGAAGGAAATGCGCGTCGCCAGCATGGCATTGGCGGCATATTTGGTGAGCTCGGCCGAACGGACATCCATGACCAGCAGGCGTTCATGATTGCGCTGGAACGGCGCGTAAAGCTGCCGCATCACCCCGATGGCGCGTGGATCAGAAGAGCCGATGACGATACGATCCGGCCGCATGAAATCTGCGACCGCAGCACCTTCCTTGAGAAACTCGGGGTTGGAAACCACGCTGAATTCTATCGATACCCCCCGCGCCTGCAATTCCGCGTGGATCGCTGCCTGCACTTTGTCGGCCGTCCCGACGGGAACCGTCGACTTATCCACCACCACCTTGGAGTCATCCATGTGCTGACCGATGCTGCGCGCGGCAGCCAGCACATATTGCAGATCGGCCGAACCATCTTCATCCGGCGGCGTGCCCACAGCGATGAAAATGACCTGGCCATGCGCGATGGCACGACTCACATCGGTGGTAAAAGCCAGCCGACCCACCATGCGGTTACCCGCCACGATCGGCTCCAGCCCGGGTTCATGAATCGGCAGCAGGCCTTCATTCAGGCATTTGATCTTGTCGGCATTCACATCGAGGCACAACACCTCGTTGCCTAATTCGGCCAGACAGGCTCCACTGACCAGCCCAACGTAGCCGGTTCCGATGACAGTCACTTTCATTGACAGACCCGATCTTGAGAAACGCGAGATTCTATCGGTCTCACGCGCGAAATTGATGAAGGAAATCGGCGTATCCGCATCGCTGTCTGTGCGCCAATGAAATCAGGGATTACGGCGCCAGATCGAATTCTTCCGAACGTTTCGGCGGATAGGTTTCCCAACCACCACACGCCGGACAGCGCCAGTAGAACTGGCGCGCTTTGAAACCGCAGGCATCACAGCAATAGCGCGCCACCCGTCGCGTATGGTTGTGCAACAGACCACGCACCAGCTCAAGATCCGGACGCTGCTCGGGGGTCGCCATCAGCAGCTGGGCTTCATAGAGCTTGTCGAGCCCCAGCAAGGTGGGGTTACGCCGCAGTTCATCCCGCACGAGCTGATACGCCGCCTGCGGCCCCGCCGACTGCAATTCGGACTGATACACCGTATCGAGCAGATCCAGCGAAGGATGTAACGCAAACCAGCCCCGCAAGAGATGCAAACCGGCCTCTTCACGCCCCTGCTTGCGGAAAGTATCGAGCAGCCGGGGTGCGGCCAGCGACAGATACACCGGGCTTTGCTGCTCGATGCGCTTCCAGGCTTCAATCGCCCGCGCGGGCTGCCCTTCGGCCAGAGCCAGCTCGCCTTGCAGCAAGGTTGCCCGCACACATTTGCGATTCTCGGCCAATGCGGCCTCCAGCTGCCGGTGCGCTTCGGCAAACTCGCTGTGTAACAGCGCCGAAGCCGCCAGCTCGCAATGGAAATTGGCGATTTCCTTCTGCCACAGATGTTCCGCATGCTCAGGCAGGCAGCGCGCAATGTCGATTGAATGCTGCCATTCCTTTTCCTGCTGATAGATTTCCAGCAAAAAACGCAAGGCTTCTTCATCGCGCGGTGAGCCACGCAGCTTGAGGAAGATATCCTCGGCACGATCGAGCAGCCCAGCCTTGAGATAATCCTGCCCCAGTTCGGCCAGCGCGTGCAGGCGTTGTTCTTCGTTCAGCTCATTGAACTGGTCGGGCGTACCCGTGCCGCGCTCGATGAGATTCTGATGGACACGAATGGCCCGGTCGGTTTCACCACGGCGGCGAAACAGATTACCCAGAGCGAAATGCAGTTCGATGGTTTCCGGATCGACCCGAGCCGCCTCGATGAAGGCTTCGATGGCCTGATCGGGTTGCTCGTTGAGCAGGAAATTCAGCCCCTTGAAATAGGAGCGTGGCAAGGCGCGCGACTCGCGCACCAGGTGCTGGATGTCAATACGGGCAGCCACCCAGCCCAACACAAAGAAGAGGGGAAGCGCCAACAGCCACCAGAGCTGGATTTCAAAACCGCCCGAGCTCATGGTTCATGGATTCAGATCAGATTTAACGGGGGAGTAACAATTTCAGCTTCGGCTTCAGCACGCCCGCTCACCGGGGCGACTGCACGCCGTGCCTGCGGCGAATTCAGGGTCAGTGACTGCGCGCGCAGCTGCTCCTTGAGCCGGTTGTTTTCACGACGCAGCCGGATCAGGGTCGTAAAGCCTGCCGTAACGCCCAGCACCACACCGGCCACAAAACCACCCAGGATCACCAGGGAAAGCGGCGACTGCCAGAGATTGCCGAAATAAAAGCGCAGCTCGACCAGCCCACTGTTCTTGATGGCCAGGCCGAACAGGGCGACGAAAACGACGATACGCAATAGCCAGACTAGAAAACGCATCGATCCCTACGCAAGAAAAAGCGGCCACCGCATTTCTGCCACTGACAAAAAACGGTTGCCGCCTGTCACCAATCAATTAACTAAACAACCGGGAGCATGAACCACAGCTCCTTCATCCATCAATATCCACCTGATCGACACGCTCGCGCAACTCCTTGCCGGCTTTGAAGTGCGGCACATGCTTTTCCGGCACATGCACTTTCTCACCCGACTTGGGATTACGCCCGACACGCGGCGGACGATGGTTGAGCGCGAAACTGCCGAAACCTCTGATCTCGATACGATCACCGCGCGCCAGCGCTTCGGTCATCGCATCGAGGATCATTTTCACGGCAAGATCCGCGTCCTTGGCGACCAGCTGCGGAAACCGTGCAGCCAATCGCTCAATCAGCTCGGACTTTGTCATAACAAGACGTCGCCTTGGCTGAAAGTTATTGCGGCGTTTTCAGCTTGGCCTTGAGCAATGCACCCAGACTGGTGGTACCCGTCGAGGCGGAACCGCTCTCGGCAGCCAGTTTCTGCATCGCATCATTCTGTTCGGCCTGATCACGCGCCTTGATCGACAAGCTGATGGCACGCGTCTTGCGGTCAACATTGATGACCATCGCTTCAACGCTATCACCTTCCTTGAACAGGGTACGCAGATCTTCGATACGATCACGCGAAGCTTCGGAAGCACGCAGATAACCTTCGGTATCATTGCCCAGATCGATCACTGCGCCACGCTGATCCACGCTCTTCACGGTGCCCTTGACGAGACTGTTCTTGTCCTGGGTGGCCACGAAGCTGGTGAACGGATCGCCATCCATCTGCTTGATGCCCAGCGAAATACGCTCTTTCTCGACGTCGATCGACAGCACCAGTGCCTCAACTTCATCGCCCTTCTTGAAGTTCTGCTTGGCTTCTTCGCCACCGGCCGACCAGGACAGATCCGACAGATGCACCAGACCATCGATGCCACCCGGCAAGCCGATGAAGACACCGAAATCGGTGATCGACTTGATCGCACCGCGAACCTTGTCGCCCTTCTTGTGATTCATGGCGAAATCGTCCCACGGATTCGACTGGCACTGCTTCATGCCGAGCGAGATACGGCGGCGCTCTTCGTCGATTTCGAGGATCATGACTTCGACTTCATCGCCCAGTTGAACCACCTTGGACGGGTGAATGTTCTTGTTGGTCCAGTCCATTTCAGAGACGTGCACCAGGCCTTCGATACCCTGCTCGACTTCGACAAACGAGCCGTAATCGGTGAGGTTGGTGACCTTGCCGAACAGACGGGTACCCGACGGATAACGACGCGCAATGCCCGTCCAGGGATCGTCGCCCAGCTGCTTCATGCCCAGCGAGACGCGGTTCTTTTCCTGGTCGAACTTGAGGATCTTGGCTTCGACTTCATCGCCCACTGTCAACACTTCGGACGGATGACGCACGCGACGCCAGGCTAGATCGGTGATGTGCAGCAGGCCGTCGATACCCCCCAGATCCACGAACGCGCCGTAATCGGTGATGTTCTTGACGATGCCCTTGACGATGGCACCTTCCTTGAGGTTTTCCAGCAGCGACTGACGCTCTTCACCCAGGTTGGCTTCCATCACGGCGCGACGCGACATGACGACGTTATTGCGCTTGCGATCGAGCTTGATGACCTTGAAGTCAAATTCCTTGCCTTCAAACGGCGTGGTGTCCTTGACCGGACGGACATCGACCAGCGAGCCCGGCAGGAAGGCACGAATGCCATTGACCATCACGGTCAGGCCGCCCTTGACCTTGCCCGTGATGAAGCCCTTGACCAGGGTGCCTTCATTCATGGCCTTGTCGAGGTCGTTCCAGGCGGCGATGCGCTTGGCTTTTTCGCGGGAGAGGCGGGTTTCACCGTAGCCATCTTCCAGCATTTCGATGGCGACGCTGACATAGTCGCCCGGCACGGCTTCAACTTCGCCGCGCTCGTTTTTGAATTCTTCAACAGGAATGAAGCTCTCAGACTTCAGACCGGCATTCACCACGACGTGGTTGTGATCGACGCGCACGATTTCGGCGGTGATGACCTCACCAGCGCGCATTTCCTGGCGCTCGAGGCTTTCGGCGAACAGCGCGGCAAAGCTTTCCATGCCGACGGGAGAGGGGGTGGAGATTGCAAGAGACATGATTATTTACCTGAAAAACCGCCATGCAAAACAACTCACGGCGGCTGCAAGTTGAAAAAAGTCACCGGCCTGCAAAAAGCTTGCAGACCCGAGACACCTTGGTTTGCTGAAAACCATCAACCACTACAACTACAACAAAACAACACTTTGCAGCCCTGCAAGCCGCGCCGACACGCAGCCTCAGCTCAGCCCAACTCAGCTCAGGTTCAGCCCCTTGCCCGATGCCACTGCAGCACGGCCTGAACCGCCTGATCGATCGTCAATGCGGTCGTATCGAGCAATTCTGCATCCGCACATTGCATCAAGGGTGCCACACTGCGCGCCACATCGCGCGCATCGCGTTCCTGCAAGTCCTGCAAAAGGGTCAGGATGTTAGCAGACATACCTTTTTCGATCAACTGGTTATAGCGTCGACGGGCACGCTCTTCAGCACTGGCGGTCAGGAATATCTTGAGCCTGGCCTCCGGAAAGACCACTGACCCCATGTCCCGTCCATCCGCCACCAGCCCCGGCATCTGGCGATAGGCGCGCTGACGCTCCAGCAGTGCCGTACGCACGGCGGGCAGTACGGCCACTTTCGAAGCACCCGCCGAGCAATCTTCATGGCGAATGGCCTCACTGGCCGGCTGACCATCGAGCAGGATTTCACCGTGGGCAAAAACCGCCGGTAAATCCGTCGCGAGGGCGGCCACACGTGGCTCGTCATCAAAACCCACCCCCGCACGCAGCGCCGCCAGCGCCGTCAGGCGGTAAAGCGAACCACTATCGAGATAATGAAAACCCAGTGCCTGCGCGACCCGCGCCGCGACCGTACCCTTGCCGGAAGCCGAGGGACCGTCGATGGCGATGACCGGAATCGACGAGGGAATTAACGATGGATTCAACGGCAGACTCATCGCACCACCCGCGCATATTCGTCAAAGTATTCCGGAAAGGTTTTATCAACGCATTTCGGATCCAGAATCCGGATCGGCACACCGCCCAGCGACACCAGCGAAAAACACATCGCCATGCGGTGATCGTCGTAAGTCTCGATGGCTGCGTGAGGCGTGAGAGGCGCTGGGTACGGGGCGATGATTTCAAGGTAGTCTGCCCCTTCGTCCACCGTTGCCCCCAGCTTGCGTAATTCGGTCGCCATCGCGGCAATGCGATCCGTTTCCTTGACGCGCCAACTGGCGATGTTGCGTAAGCGGCACGGGCCATCCGCAAACAAGGCCAACACGGCCAGCGTCATGGCGGCATCGGGAATATGATTGAAATCGGCATCAAAAGCACGCAACCGAGCCGGAGCCGAAGCTAAAACCGGGGCGCGTGCCTCAATCCAGTTTTCTCCCATCTCGATTTGCACGCCCATCGCCTGCAGTGCTTCAACAAAACGCACATCGCCCTGAATGCTGTCCGCGCCCACCCCCTGCACCCGCACCGGCCCGCCACCGATCGCACCTGCCGCGAGAAAATACGAGGCACTCGACGCATCGCCCTCAACGTGCAGCACGCCCGGGCTACGGTAGCGTTGCCCCGCTGCGATATGAAAACGTGACCAGCCTTCACGCTGCACCGTAATGCCGAAACGCTGCAACAGGTTGAGGGTGATTTCGATATACGGTTTGGAAATCAGCTCGCCCACCACTTCAATCTCCACCGACTGACCCGCCAGCGGCAAGGCCAGCAGCAGCGCGGTGAGAAACTGTGACGAGACATCGCCACGCACCCGGATCGGCGCACTGAAATCCATCCGCCCCGGATGAATGTCGAGCGGCGGATAACCGGGCTTTTCCAGATAGCGGATATCCGCCCCCAGCGCATTCAGCGCATCGACCAGATCGCCAATCGGCCGCTCGTGCATGCGCGGCACGCCCGCGAGGGTGAAGTGCCCGCCCGCCAAGGCGAGCAAGGCGGTGAGCGGACGAAAAGCGGTGCCTGCATTGCCCAGAAACAACGCGGCTTCGCGCACGGGCAACACGCCGCCACACCCTTGCACCCGCCATGCGTGTTCGCCACACGGGGTCAGTGACACCCCCAGTTGTTGCAGGGCAGCCAGCATCACGCGCGTGTCGTCAGAATCGAGCAGATCGCGGATTTCAGTCACGCCCTCCGCCAGCGCGGCCAGCAGCAACACGCGATTGGAAATACTTTTGGAGCCAGGCAGGCGCACCGTACCAGAGGCGGTATGAGCTGCAGGCAGATCGAGAAATTCAGGTCGGGTCATGGTCGAGTTATGGTCATGGTCGGATCAAGGTTATATCCGGCGTTCAGCCATTGCAGCCCGCAGTGCTAGCCGCCGAAGCAATCAGCGCATTACGCGCCGCCACCAACTCGGCCAGCATCGAAAGCGCGATTTCCGCCGGGGTGTGGCTGCCGATCGGAATCCCGGCCGGCGCATGCAGGCGGTCGATTTCTTCCGGCTTGAGATCAAACAGCCCCAGCCGGATGCGGCGTTTGGCACTGGTGCGCGGCGAGCCCAACGCACCGATGTAAAACGCGGAGGACTTCAGCCCTTCGAGCAAGGCCATGTCATCCACTTTGGGATCATGCGCCGTGGTGATGATGGCCGTATGCGGATCGATCCCCAACGCAAGCAGGGCATCATCGGGCATGCCTTCAAGCAACAGCGCCTCCGGCACATCCCACTGGGCGCGGTATTCAAGGCGCGGGTCGGTGACATACACGCTGAAATCCATCATCTGCGCCATGCGCGCCAGATAGCGGGCGAGATGCCCCGCACCGACGATGAGCAGCCGCCAGTTCGGCCCCTGCACACTCTTCAGGCAGGTGTCATCGTAAGAAAAAACCTCGTCACGCCCGGCCGGTGCCACAGTCGCCACGCCCGTCGCCATATCCAGCGTGCGACAGACCCGACGACGCTGACGGATCTCAGCCACCGTGAATTCGATCCCGGCAATCTCCTGGATCGGCTCGATCACCACACGCATCGTCCCGCCACACGGCAGGCCAAAGCGGCGCGCCTCGTCGGCAGAAACGCCATAGGAGGTCGTACCTGGTTTTTCGGGGAAGTCACGGTCGATGCGCTCGACCAGATGTTCCTCGATACAACCGCCCGACACCGAACCGACAAAGCGGCCATCTTCCGCCACCGCCAGCAACGAACCCACCGGTCGCGGGGCGGAACCCCAGGTTTCAGCCACGGTGATCAAAGCCACACGCGTCCCTTCGTTCAGCCAGGCAAGCGCGTTTTCAAGCACATACAGGTCGGATGAGTTCATGACAAACCATGCGGTATCGGGAAACCGGCCATTCTACCGCGCACGCCCGACACCTGCCGCAAGTTCCGTCCATTCGGCAAAGGTCGCGGCCTGTCCGACGAGCTCGCCCGCCGCATCGGTCAGATTCCAGACCGTCGCCCGATGAATCTCGAAACGTCGCCCGTCACGCGCAATCCGCACGCCCTGGTAATCATCGATATACCCTTGCCGACTCACCGTATCGAGCAGTCGCTGCCGCGCTTCGCGCACCAGGGGTTCAGCCGAATAGCGCGAAGGCAGACCCACAATCTCGTGCCAGGGCATGGCAAACAGGATCTGCGCCGTGAGATTGGCGTAAGTGAACACAGGATCTTCGCCGCCCTCATGTGACAACATGACAAAGGGTGCGAAATACAGCTCACGGGCAGCGAGCAAGCATGAATGCTCGTCCGGCAGCAAGCGACGCCCGGTCAAATGCTGATAACTCGCCAGCAACAAGCCGGCATGCGCGGCCTGAAATCCATTGGCTGCAGCCGGGGCTGCCGGTCTTTGCACGATACCCAAACTATGGCGAAGTGGACTCGATACCGGTGGCCACAATTTCATCAGTCATCGCATCCAGATCGGTGTGAGTGGATTCGCTGCACAAGGTCAAGGCAACGAAGGAGAGGCTGCACAGAAACACCAGATACCAACCCACCGCACCCGCCCCGTATTGACGCGCGAGCCACGCCGCCACAAACGGGGTCAGCGCTGCACCAAGGATGGAGGCCATGTTGTAAGCCATACCCGAGCCGGTATAGCGGGTATGGGTGGGAAACAGTTCAGGCAGCAGCGCCGACATCGGGCCGAAGCTCAAACCCATCAAGGCCATGCCGATGCACAGAAACACCAGCAGCAGCCCCTGATTGACGGTCGCCCCCGTGCCCATCAGCGCGGGCGACAGGAAGGTGCCGAACGACAGACCAAACAGCATCAGGGCGACCGTCACCACGCGCAGAAAATTACGCCGGCCATAGCGGTCTGCCAGCGCGCCCGCCAGCGGAATGAAAGCGGCAAAAAATAGCACGGACACCAGTTGCAGGACGAGGAAATCACGATAACCGACCCCGAGGAAGCCTTGGTCTACCTTGCCGATGGCATAGGACAGCATCCAGGTGGTCATCACATAAAACACGCCATAGGTCGCCACCATGACAAACATGCCCAGCAGGATTTCCCGCAGATTGTGACGCAGCACATGACGCAGCGGCGAATCCAGCTTTTCGCCCCGCGCAACGGCACGCGTAAACACCGGCGTTTCTTCGAGCTTGACGCGCACATACAGCCCCAGCATCACCATGCCGATCGACAGCAGGAAGGGCACACGCCAGCCCCAGACCAGAAAGGCATCCTGCGGACTGGCGACGGTGGAATCGTATTGAAAGACCACCGTCAACAACAGGAAAAACCCGTTGGCCAGAATGAAGCCGAAGGGCGCGCCCAGTTGAGGCCACATGGCTGCCCGCGCACGCTGACCCGGGGCGGCGTTCTCAGCGGCCAGCAACGCCGCTCCCGACCACTCACCACCCAACCCCAAGCCCTGACAAAAACGCAAAATCGCCAGCAGGGTCGGCGCCAGCAAGCCAATTTGCTGATAGGTGGGCAGCAAGCCAATCAGGAAAGTGGCCACACCCATCAGCAGCAGCGAACCGATCAGGGTGGTCTTGCGCCCCATGCGATCGCCAAAATGGCCGAACAGAATCGAGCCGATCGGCCGCGCCACAAAAGCGACCCCAAAGGTGGCCATGGAAGCTAGCAATGCCGCGCCCGCATGTCCGCTCGGAAAGAACAGCAAGGGAAACACCGACACGGCAGCCGTGGCGTAAATGTAAAAATCGAAAAATTCGATAGTCGTGCCAATCAGGCTGGCCACGATGATGCGAGCGCGTTTGAGACGTTCTGACGCGCTGTCTGGCGACAATGAGGACATGGCGGCGGGCTGTAAAAGATCCAATGATCGGCGATTATAACGAGCCTGCCTCTGGCCATCCGGCTCATCTACATACCGGGCGGTTCCAGCGCAAAAACTCCCGGCGCATTGACCTCGATCAATTCACCCAAAAATTGAACCGGTAAAATCCCTGTATCTATGGAGCCACGCCAATTTTCTTACGCTGACATCCGCATCGCCCTGCGCGCAGGCTGGGGCATCGCCCGGCAAACACGCGCTGCAAGCATGGGGTACGCGACGCTATTCACGCTGGCCGGTGCGGCCATTGTGGGGCTGCTGCTGTTCAATGGCTTCACGCCATTCATTGTTGCAGCGGCCGGCGCGTTCATGCTGATCGGGCCGGTGATCCTCGCGGGGTTCTTCGGAATCGCACGCGCGTATGAACGCGGTATGAACGCTGACTTCTCCAGCATCCGTACGGGCTTTGCCGAAGCCTCCAGTGCCGTCTGGGTGATTGCGCTGGTCTGTGCGCTACTGTTCATGGTTTTCATCACCGATGCCGCCACACTCTACAGCTTCATGGTCGGGCGCACGCCCATCTGGTTGAGCGGATTCAATCTTGAAACCCCGGGGGTCGGCCACTTCCTGCTCTGGGGCTCGGTTTCCGGGCTGGCCATCGCTTTCATGCTCTATTGCATCTCGGTTTTTTCAGTGCCCTTGCTATGTGAGCACCGTATCGGCCTGGTCGGCGCGGTGATTGCCAGTGTGCGCGCCGTGTTTGGCAATTTCCTGCCAGCCATGCTCTGGGGTGGGCTACTGGCCGGGCTGACCATGGGCAGCATACTGCTGCTCCCGTTGCTGCCCTTCAGCCTGCCCTGGCTGGCTCATGCCAGCCGCGTGCTGTATCAGCGGATATTTCCGTAACCTGCTGCCATTTCAAGGCCGCCCCTGCCAGCGCGGACGCAAACTGTGCTCAACGCCCAGTTGATCGAGTGCCTTGCCCACGCCCTGATGCACAACATCCGTGAGCGTCTGCGGCTGATCGTAAAACGACGGCATCGGCGGCAATATGATCGCGCCATAATCCGTCGCCCGCATCATCAATTCCAGATGCCCTTTGTGTAACGGGGTTTCACGCACCATCAACACCAGTGGACGCCGCTCCTTGAGCATCACATCCGCCGCGCGCGCAATCAGCGTGCTGGAGTGTGAATTGGCGATGGCCGAAAGCGTTTTAATGCTGCATGGCGCGACGATCATGCCCCGCGTCTGAAAAGTGCCACTGGCCACCGCCGCACCGATATCCTTGTTCGAATACACCACATCGGCCAAAGCGCGCACCGCCTCGACCGAATAAGCAGTTTCGATGGCCAGCGTCATCATGGCCGCCTCGCTCATCACCAGATGGGTTTCCTGGCCGAGTTGCCGCAGCACACGCAGCAACTCGACACCATAAATGACCCCTGTGGCTCCTGTAATGGCAACGAGCAATGGCCGGCCTGCACCCTCCATACTCAATGCTTCCCGCCCGATTTGGCGAGATACTCATCACGCAAAGCGCGTCGCAAGATCTTGCCTACATTCGTCTTGGGCAGTTCGCTACGGAATTCAACATGTTTCGGCACTTTGTAGCCCGTCATGCTTTCACGGCAATGGGCGACCAGTGCTTCCGCCGTGAGGTTCGGGTCTTTCTTCACCACGAAGATCATCACCGCCTCACTCGACTTCTCGTCCGGCACGCCGATGGCCGCCACTTCCAGCACGCCCGGATGCGAGGCCACGATATCCTCAACTTCATTGGGATACACATTGAAACCGGACACCAGAATCATGTCCTTCTTGCGATCCACAATCCGCACAAAACCCTGGCCATCCATGATGCCGACATCCCCCGTCAGCAGGAAGCCATCCGGCAGCAAGACCTTGTCGGTTTCGTCACGGCGATTCCAGTAACCCTTCATCACCTGTGGCCCGCGCACACAGATTTCACCCGTTTCCCCCGGCGACAGATAATGCCCTTCGTCACTCCGGATGGCCACTTCCGTCGATGGCACCGGCAGGCCGATCGAGCCGTTATATTCCGGCAGGTTCAGCGGATTGATGGTAGCTGCCGGAGAGGTTTCCGTCAGACCGTAGGCTTCGATCAGCGGGTGTCCCGTCACCTGCTTCCACTTCTCGGCGACGGCTTTCTGCACCGCCATCCCGCCGCCCAGCGTGACCTTGAGTCGGCTGAAATCAAGTCGTGCAAAGTCCGGGTTGTGCAGCATCGCGTTAAACAGCGTATTCACTCCCGTCAGGCAGGTGAAAGGATGCTGTGCCAGTTCCTTGACGAAGCCCGGAATATCGCGGGGATTGGTAATCAGCAGATTGGTCGCCCCAATTTTGAGAAAGGTCAGGCAGTTCGCCGTCAGCGCAAAGATGTGATACAGCGGCAAGGCCGTAACGATGACCTCTTCGCCGGATGTGCTCAATACCGGCTTCAGCCAGGCGTGTGCCTGCTGCAGATTGGCGATGATATTACGATGCGTCAGCATCGCCCCCTTGGAAATACCGGTCGTCCCGCCGGTGTATTGCAGGAAGGCAATATCGTCATGCCCCACCTTGACCGGCTGCAAGCTGGCCGCCTTGCCACGCGTCAACGCCTCATTGAAACGCTGCGCGCCCGGCAGATGCCAGGCCGGTACCATCTTCTTGATGTAGCGCACCGCAAAGTTGATCAACAGGCTCTTGGGGAAGCCCAGCATGTCGCCCAACCCCGTCACAACCACATGCTTGAGCGGCACATGACCCGCACGCATCACGTCCTGCAGCACATGTGCGAAATTCTCGACAATGACAATGGCTTCCGCGCCCGAGTCTTTCAACTGGTGCTCCAGCTCACGCGGCGTATACAGCGGATTGCAATTCACCACCACATAACCCGCCCGCAACGCGCCGAAAATACACACCGGATATTGCAGGAGATTGGGCATCATCACAGCGATGCGCGCCCCCCGGGGCAACTTCAGTACGGATTGCAGATACGCGGAAAAATCACGCGACTGCCGGTCGAGCTCAGCATAGGTGAGCGAACGCCCCATGTTGATATACGCAACACGGCTGGCAAACGACTTGACGCTACGGTCAAACAGATCACCCAGCGAGCTGAATTCATGCACATCGATCTCGGTGG
>JAGOVA010000092.1 GCA_018061005.1 Sterolibacterium sp.
AATCAAAATCCGGTGCCTTAACCAGCTTGGCGACTCCCCAATTTCAAGGGCGCAGAAAATATTGCGTACCCGATGAAAGGGCGAGATTTTGCCGGGTTTCAGTCAGGCTGTCAATGCCATATCCGTGACGGTCAGGGTTGTCAGCTTGGGGGTGTGTTGCCCGTTCTTGCCGCACGCCTCTTGGCGCGGTCAGGATGGAGAAAAGGTGTTGAAGGTGGTTGCTGTGTCAGGCTGGTCTTGTTCTGCGGTGCCTTTTTCATCGTGGGTTTCATCCGCATGATCGTCCAGTGGCCACAGGCGGTGGCTGTCGAGGAGCAGGCGGTTGTGTATTTCCAGGGCGTCGAGGCGGTTGTGCTGGGCGGTCAGGCGAGCTTCGAAGGCAAGTCGGCGGGCGGCCAGCGATTCGGCCAGTGTGCCTTCGCCCAGTTGCCAGGCGCGGGCGGCGAGGCCGGCGGCGTCCCACAGTTCGCGGGCGGCATCCTCGCTGGCTTGCCAGGCCTCGAACGCGCCACGCGCCTGCTCGATTTGGCTCAAGGCTTCGGCGCGGACTTTCTGCAGGACGGCGGCTTCGCGGCGGGCGGCCGCGTCCGCACGGGCGAGCTCGGCATCACGCTGCGTGCTGCGCGCCTCACCAGGCAGAGGGATGGAGAGCGTGAGACCGGTCACCCGTTCTTCACCGCTACGTTCGCGGCCCATCATCAGGCCGAGTGTCGGGTCGGGCAGGCGTTCCTGATCGACGCGGCGGGCGAGTAACTGCGCCCGCCGGGTTTCGGCGCGCGCCGTGCCCAGCTCGTGATCCTGTTTGAGGATGCCATCCAGCCAGAGCTCCGGGGGGTCCGTCAGGGCCTGGGGCGTGGTTTCGGGCAGCACATCTGGCAGCGTGAGTCCGGGGTAGCGTTGTTGCAGCTCGATGGCGGCGGCATTGGCACGGCTGCGGCTCATGCGCGCCTGGCTGCGCGCCTGGGCGGCGGCGGCGGTGGCTTGCAAGGCTTCGAGACGCGAGGCATCGCCCAGTTCGCGGCGGCGGTTGAGCTGCTGGGCCTGCTTGTCCAGCAAGGCGGCTTGTTCTGCCCAGGCGCGCGCACTGGCTTCTTCGCGCAGCCCGCTGAACCAGTCGGTCAGCAGCTTGCGGCTGGTTTCGTGCAGCGTTTCGCCGCGTGACCAGTGCAGGGCCTCGATGCCGGCATGGGCGAGTGCTTCATCCGTTTGCGCCTTGCCCGGCAGGCGGATGCCGCGTTGCAGGCTGGCATCCCATTCGTTGTAGCGGGTCGCTCCTGTCACAGGATCAGGCGTCTGGATGCGCCGCTGCTGGCGTGTCAGTCCCAGGTTCCATTCGTGCGGCCCGGCCTGGAGACGCCGGCCTTCGGCTTCTTCGGCGCGTAGCAGTGCATCCTTGATGCGGATGTCGGGGTGGTTTTGCAGGATGCGGAGCACGATTGCCTGCGGTGGCAGTTCGGGATGGGCCGCGTCGATGTTCTGGGTGCTGGTGGTCGTCTGGGCGGCGAGGGCGATGGTCTGGGGCAGTGTGGCCAGCAGCCAGACAAATTTGAGCCGGTGGTGAGATTTCATGCCAGTTTTCCCGCAGTCAGGATGGGGGTGGTCCAGTAGAAAATCGCCGGATTGGGCAGGTTTTGGCGCAGGTAGTCGAGCATCCGGTCGGCGTCTTGCCGCGAGAGCAGCAGTTCCATTCGCATCCGGTCGGCGTGGCCGCGCACATGCTCGCTGGCGGAACGCAGTTCGACGCCATCGCCATGCGCCTCGACGCGGCAGGCGGTGAAGCTGGCCCTGAGTTCCGGATGCGCCAGCAACAGATCGCTGACGGCTTCTTCCAGCCCACGGGGCATGACGAGATTGAGGCAGGTGTCGGTGGAGAGATGGGTCATGTCGATTCCAGCGCGGCAGAAGGTGAGCCAAGGGGGGAGGATGCGCCAAAGCGGCGGTAGAGCATGGGCAGGAGCAGCAGGGTCAGCAAGGTGGCACTCGCCAGACCACCGATGACGACGATGGCCAGGGGTTTCTGGATTTCCGAACCGGGGCCGCTGGCAAAGAGCAGCGGCACGAGGCCGAAGGCGGCGATGTTGGCGGTCATCAGCACCGGGCGCAGGCGACGCTTCGCACCTTCGACCACCACCTGCTGGATGGGCATGCCCTGGTCGCGCAGCTGGTTGAAGTGGCTGACCATCACCACGCCGTTGAGCACCGCGATGCCCAGGAGCGCGATGAAGCCGACCGAAGCGGGGACGGAGAGGTATTCACCACTCATCGCCAGGGCGAAGATGCCGCCGACCAGCGCGAAGGGAATGTTGCTGAGCACCAGCAGCGTCTGGCGCAGCGAGCGGAAGGTGGAAAACAGCAAGAAGAAGATGAGGGCCAGGGCAATCGGGATGACGACCAGCAGGCGGGCGGCGGCGCGTTGCTGGTTCTCGAACTGGCCGCCCCAGGCCAGGCGGTAGCCGGGCGGCAGCTGAATTTCTCGCGCCACCCGCTGACGGGCTTCGTCGACGAAGCCGACCAGATCGCGGTCGCGCACATTGGACTGCACCACGACATAGCGTTGGGCGGCTTCACGGTCGACCTTCACCGGGCCGTCGACGCGTTCGAGACTGGCGATGCTGGCCAGCGGCAAGGTATCGCCTGCCGCTGTGGTGATACGCAAACCGGCGAAATCGGCGGGGGAATGGCGTAAGGCTTCCGGGCCACGGATGACGAGCGGCACGCGCCGCCCGTCTTCCATCACCGTGCCGATGTTCTGGCCTTCCAGCAGACGCCGCAGATCGGCTTGCACGTCTTCGATGTTGAGGCCATGCCGGCCAGCGGCCAGGCGGTCGATATTGATGCGGAAATACTGCACGCCGTCGTTTTTCACCGTCAGGGTGTCTTCCGCACCGGGCACTTTTTTCAGCAGGGCTTCGATGTCCTGCGCGAGCCCGTTGAGTGTGTTCAGGTCCGGGCCGTAGATTTTCACCGCCAGATCGCCGCGTGCGCCGGTCATCATTTCCGATATGCGCATGTCGATGGGCTGGCTGAAGCTGAAGGCGATGCCGGGGAAGCTGGAAAGGGTGGCACGCAGCTGGTCTGTCAGCCATTCCTTGTCGGGTTTTCGCCAGTCCTTGCGTGGCTTGAGCACCAAGAAGGTGTCGGTCTGGTTCAGGCCCATGGGATCCAGCCCCAGCTCGTCGGAGCCGACGCGGGCGACAATGTCGGCTACTTCGGGCACGTCCTTCAGAATGGCTTCCTGAATACGCAGATCCATCGCCACCGTCTGTTCCAGACCGATGGAGGGCAGTTTTTCGATCTGCACGATCAGGTCGCCTTCGTCCATGGTCGGCATGAAACTTTTGCCCACGACGAGATAGGCTCCGATTGCGGCCAGCAATGAAGCGCCCGCCAGGGCGGCCACCATTTTTTCGTGGTTCAATGCCCAGCCCAGCAGGCGGCTGTAACCGGCGTTGAGCTTTTTCATGAGCCAGGGCTCATGCGCCTCGCCGCGCTTGAGCAGCCAGGCGGCCAGTACCGGCACGATGGTCAGGGAGAGGAGCAGCGAGGCGGAGAGGGCGAAAACGATGGTCAGGGCGACCGGCGCGAAGAGCTTGCCTTCCAGACCTTGCAGGGTGAGCAGCGGCAGGAAGACGATGATGATGATGGCGATCCCTGAAGTCACCGGCTGCGCGACTTCGCGCGTGGCCCGATAGACCAGATGCAGCAGGGGCAGGCGCGCGCTGGCTCCGCCTTGGCCGAGCTGGGTTTCGACGTTTTCGACCACCACCACCGCGGCATCGACCAGCATGCCGATGGCGATGGCCAGCCCCCCCAGACTCATCAGATTGGCCGAAAGACCAAAGAGCCGCATCAGGATGAAAGTAGCCAAGGCCGCCAGCGGCAACATCAGGGCGACGACCAGGGAGGCACGCAGATTGCCGAGAAAGGCCAGCAGCAGTAGCACCACCAGCACGATGGCTTCCAGCAGTGCGCGGCTCACCGTGCCGACGGCGCGTTCGATGAGGCTGGAGCGGTCGTAAAAGGGCGTGATGGTCACGCCTTTTGGCAGGCTGGGGGCGAGTTCCGCCAGCCGCGCCTTGACGCCTGCCACCACGGCCTGGGCATTCGCCCCGCGCAGGCCCAGCACCAGCCCTTCGACGGCCTCGCCCTTGCCACCATGGGTAACCGCGCCATAGCGGGTCAGGCTGCCATGCCTGACTTCGGCGATGTCTTCCACACGGACGACCTGCCCCGTTCCGGCATCCTGTTTGACGACGATGGCGGCGACATCCGCGAGGCGGGTGATGGCCCCTTCCGCCCGCACCAGCAGGGCTTCTTCGCCATCGGCCAGACTACCCGCGCCATCGTTGTGATTATTGGCCTCCAGTGCCTCCTGCAGCTGTCTGAGCGTGACTCCGCGCGCCGCCAGACGTTCGGGTTGCGGGCTGACTTCGAAGGTGCGAACGCGCCCCCCCAGGCTGTTGACATCGGCCACCCCGGGGATGGTTCGCAGTGCCGGGCGCAGCGTCCAGTCGAGCAGGGTGCGCTTTTCTTCGAGGCTCATGGCTGGCGGGCCGTCGATGGTGAACATGAACATTTCACTCAGCGGCGTGGTGATGGGGGCCAGCCCGCCGCTGGCGTTGGCCGGCAGGTCTTTCATGACCGAGGAGAGGCGTTCGCTGACCTGCTGGCGTGCCCAGTAGATGTCCGTGCTGTCATCGAAATCGAGGGTAATGTCGGCCAGTGCGTATTTCGAGGTCGAACGCAGCATGCGCTGGTGGGGAATGCCCAGCAGCTCCTGCTCGATGGGGGTGGTGATGCGCGTCTCGATTTCTTCGGGCGTCATGCCCGGCGACTTGATGATGATCTTGACCTGGGTGGTGGAGACATCCGGGAAGGCGTCGATGGGCAGTTGGCTAAAGGCCAGCGCACCGGCGATGATGAGGCCCAGCGTGAGCACCAGCATCAGCAGGCGTTGCGTGAGCGAAAAGGCGATCAGTCGGTCGAGCATGTCATTTCCTCATTCCGCCCCGACGCCGGCGAGCAGGGCCTTGAGGCCGGAGGCCCCCTGCACGACGACCGTTTCATCCGGCTTGAGGCCGCTGACCAGCACCCCGTCGCCACTTTCTTTTTCCACACGCACTTCCCGGATGCGATAGCCGCCGGGTTCGCTGATGAAAACGAGTGTTTTCCCTTCATGCCGGATGAGGGCGGCGGCAGGCAGACGGGTGCTGCCGATGCCGGGCAGTTCAATTGCGGCGGCAACGGTCTGGCCCGGACGCAGGGGCAGTGACTCACCGTTTGCGGACATCTCCAGCCGGGCGCGAACCAGTACGGATTGCGTGGCGGCCTGAACGGCTGCGCCGACGGTCATGATTTTTCCGCGCACTTCATTGACGGCCACGTTCAGGCCGGGTTTCAGTTGCGGGGCCAGATCCGCCGGGACCTGGATTTCCAGCCAGAGCTCACCCAGCCGGGCGAGGGTGTAGAGGTTGGCGGCGGCATCCACTCTTTGGCCGGGTGTGACGTTTTGCTCGAGCACGACGCCGTCGATGGGGGCGGTGAGGGTCACGCCGCTGGCGTTGATCTGCCCGACGAGGTGGTGTGTTTGACGACGTTCGGCGGCCGCCGCCTCGGCTTGTTGCCAGGCGGCGCGGCTGGTCTGCAGGCGGGCTTCGGGGATCAGCCCTTCCTTGAACAGCGTCTGGTCGCGCTGCCAGGTCTGACGGCTCAGTTCGGCCTGTGCCGCAGTCTGGCGCAAATCGCGTTGCAGCTCGGCGGCTTCGCGGCTGTTCAGCTGCGCCAGAACCTGCCCCTTTTTCACCCTCATGCCCGGGGCGACATACAGTGCCTGCACCAGGCCTGGCAGCGGAGCGGAGAGGATGCGTAACTGTTCATTGGGTACGACGACGCGCGCCGGTAGCCCACCTTGCAGGAGCGCACCATTTTTTCCCGCCTGGAGCGTCTTGATGCCCAGCTGGCGGGTTTGTTCGGCGGTGACGTTCAGGGTGTGTGGTGCCGTTTTGGGTTCGTCGGCCAGCAGCAAACCAGGCGAAAGACAGAGGCCTGCGAGCAGCAGGATGGTGAAAAGTGGATTGGGTGAATTGGAATCAAGCATCGCGGGAATTTCCTCGTCCGGGCAGCGGAGGTGGGTGGGGTATGTTTTATCGTGAGTGTTGATGTCAGTACGGCGCAATTTTGCTCACTTGTTCCTGAACGCAGGCTGAATGGAGGTGTTCATCCATCATTCATCCTCACGGGTGTATAAAGCCGCCATGAAGACAGCAAACCATTGGGGGATGTTGTTGCTGCTGCTGGCGGGCATGGGCGCTGGTGTAGCGTGGGCGTCGCCTGTGGCGATGGGAGGAGAGGACCACGAACAGGCGCGTCAGGCGGTGCAGCGTGGGCAGGTGATGCCGCTGCATGACATCCTGGCTGAGGTCGAGCATGGCTATCGCGGACAGGTGTTGAACATCGAGTTCGAGCGCGAGACCGGGCATGAGGGCGTGCATGAATCCGGACGTGCTCCGGCCGGGGAGCGCTTCGTCTATAAAATCCGTTTGTTGCAAATGGATGGCCGTATCGTCA
>JAGOVA010000039.1 GCA_018061005.1 Sterolibacterium sp.
CTCGCTGCCGATGACCGGGTTGATCGAGCAGGTCGGCGTGTACGGGAAGGTGGCGGGCTCGGAGGCTTCGTCGATGCAGCGCGTGCAGGCGATGCAGCGGCGGATTTCGTCGAGGCGGCCTTCCTTGGCCTTGATGGCGAATTCCGGATCGGCGATGCCGGCGCGCACCATGCCAACGAGGTCGCAGCAGCCGCCCTTGAGCAGTTCTTCGGCAACGACGGGATCGTTGATGCGGCCGGTGAACAGCACCTTGATCTTGGGATCGAGGTCGACGCGCGCGCCCTTGCCGACGTCGCGGAACTGGCCGTGCGCGTAGTAGGAGTTCGGCACGTAGGACGGCGCGCCCCAGCAGTGGCCGACGTCGAGGTCGACGAAGTCGAGCAGGCCGGTGTCGGCGATCAGGTACAGCATTTCGCGCATTTGCAGGTTGTCGTAGCCGCCTTCGCGGAACTCCATGCCGGCCATGCGGATGCCGACGGCCATCTTGTTGCCGACGCGGGCGCGCACGCGCTTCAGCGCTTCGACGGCGAAGCGGATGCGACTCGAAGGCTCGCCGCCCCACTGGTCGGTGCGACGGTTGGTGACCGGCGAGAGGAAGCTGTAGACCAGCGTTTCATGCGCGCAGTGGATTTCGACACCATCGGCGCCGCAGTTCAGCGCGGCTTCGGCGGCATCGGCGTAGATGTTCAGGTGCGCTTCGATTTCGGCTTCGCCGAGCACGTGCGGCGTGTAGTCCTGCGCGCCGATGACCGGCACGGCGGACGGCGCCCAGACGGCGGAGAGGTGCGTGAGCTGGACGACGACGACGGCGCCGGTCTTGTGGATCTCTTCGCAGAACTTCTTCTTGCCTTCGAGGAAGACGGGGTTCTGGTAGCTCGCCCAGGGCGTGCCGAAGCCGACGGCGAGGCCGATTTCCGGCGGTGCACCTTCCGGGAACGGCGCGTTGAGCAGCCAGGTCTCGCTGCCGATCCAGCCGGTGCCGCCCTTGGCCTTGGCGCCGTGGTGGGCGATGAAGTGCTCGTCGATCAGGCCGGGCGCCATCGACGAGTTGATGGTATTGGTGGTTTCACAAATGCGATTGGGCACCTTCATGGGGCCGACTTGCAGGGGCGAGAACAGGTGATCGAAATTCACGTTAGCCATATTTCATTTTCTCCAGAGGGGGAATAGCGGCGCAGATGCGTTGATACAAGTAACAAGCCCAGGACACTGCCTGGGCTTGAAATACGAACAACCGGGTTCAGAGCTTCTTCTGGATTTCCAGGCTGACCATCGGGAACGGGCGGTCGGTGGTCTTCTGGAAGTAACCCCAGGCAGGGAACACCTGATCGAGCTGCGGCCACAGTGCCTTGCGCTCTTCGTCGGTCACATCGCGGCCGATGCAGACATACTGGTCATGATCCTTCTGTACCCAGCAAGTCCGGTTGGTTTTCATGTTGGTAAACCAGGTCGGATCCTGATCGTAACCGGCCAGCGAGCCGACGATCACCATGGCATCGCCCCATTGCATGAAAACCAGCGGCGTGGTGCGCTTTTCGCCCGACTTGCGGCCTAGCGTGCTGAGCAGCAGGGTCGGCAGGCCGGAGGGCGAACCCTTACCGGTCGACCAGCCTTCCGGATTGGCCTTGTAGCGTTCAACATCCGCCTTGGCATCGCTGCGGATCAGGTCGAGCGAGCCGGTGGCCTTCTTCAGCCACTCGAACTGTTCGTCGGTCATGAAATCAGGGCGGACCAGCTTGTCGCGGTTATCAGTTGCCATGCTACGTTCTCCTAAAATTAATCTTGGAAAGTGCCGGGCACATTTCCTTAGAATGACTGGGGATTTTGGTTGGTTTTACGGAAATTTGCAATGTTTGAAACGCATGCTGCATCAATTTTTCAGAACAGCCACAATTCGACTGAAGGCCGACTGGAAGTTGATGGAAGGCCGCTTGAAACCCGCTTGAAACCCGCTTGAAACCCTTTCACGGGCAAAAAAACGCCCCGGGCAAGCGGGGCGTTTCTGCTAACAAGCGCACAAAATCAACGCTTGAGTATCGCAGCGGTCGCGTTGCCGCCCAGCCCCAGCGTTTGTGCCAGGCCGACCTTGGCGTTGGGCACCTGCCGCGCACCCGACTGGCCACGCAGCTGCCAGGTGAGTTCTGCGATCTGGAACACGCCCATCGCGGTGGTCGCTTCGCCAAAAGAAACGAAACCGCCGGACGGATTGATCGGCATGCTGCCGGTCGGCAGGGTTTCACCGGCTTCGAGCAGCGTCTCGGCTTCACCCGGCTGACACAGACCCCATTCTTCGGGGAAAGCCAGTTCGTAGTAACAGGTGTTGTCCTGCAGCTCGGTAAAGCTGATGTCTTTCGGGCCAATACCGGCCTTCTCGAAGGCTTTCTGCACCGCAGCCTTGGCTTCGGTGTGATAGCTGTGACCCGTGGGCACGGGGCCGGCCAGGCCGCGCGGCAGGGCATCGTCGAAGGTCATGGTGGCGACAGCACTGGAAGCCACCCAGACCGGCGGGTTGTTGGTGAATTTCTTCGCCATTTCCTTGGAGCAGATCACCGCCGCCGCCGCACCGTTGGACACCGGGCAGATTTCAAACAGGCGCAACGGATTGCTGACATAGGGTGACTTCAGCACGTCTTCCAGGGTGATTTCCTTCTGGAAACGCGCATAGGGGTTGCCCACCGAGCACTTGCGCGCCTTGACGGTCACCTTGGCGTACTGCTCTTCAGTCGTGCCGAAGTCAGCCATGCGGCGACGGGCGAGTGTCGCCCAGAACGACGGCCCAGGGAAGCCGATGCAACGCTGACGGAGAAATTCAGGATCGTTCGGATCTTCGAGGCCGGAAGTCTGGATCATGCCCTTGGGCATCACTTCGCCGCCGACCACCAGCACCATGTCATACACACCACCGGCGACCAGAGAGTAGCCGACGTTGAAGGCGTTACCGCCTGCCGCACAACCGGCGGACATGTTGTAGACCGGAATACCGGTGGAGCCGAGATCTTCAACTACATCGTTACCATTCAAACCCCAGCCCTTGCCACCGGAAAAGCGCGAGCTGGCGGCAGCGACGGCCTGGATCTGTTTCCAGGACACGCCCGCGTCCTTCAACGCCATGTCAACGGCGGTGCGGCACAATTCGGTGACGGACTTGGTGCCGACGATATCATCGCCGGTCTTGCCAAAGCGGTGGAGGCCTACGCCCAATACTGCGACTTCTTGCATGATTATTCTCCTCGCTGCTTAGACAAGTTTGAATTTCCAGGAGGAGAACGTTTTGTCCTCCTCGTGGTACAGGGCATCGATGACCAGTTCCACCTGGGCACCGACCTTGACGGCTTCCAGCGGATCGACCATCTGACCAACCAGACGCAGGCCGTTTTCCATGTCAATCACGCCGATGACATAAGGTTTGAACGGCTTGTCGTGCTTGTGCGGGGGCGGCGGCGCGAAGTCGGCCACCGAGTAGCTCCAGATCACGCCACGGCCACCGAATTCGCAATTGACGATTTTCGATTCGTTGCAATCCGGGTTATGGCAAACGGCTTTCTTGGGGAAGTAGGGCGTGCCACAGGTGGTGCACTTGGAGCCAAAAATTTTGGCGCCGCCTTCTTCGCTGAACAACCCTGCAACGCAGGGAATGCGGGTATCACTCATTGTTTTCCTCCTTAAGCCTTGGCAAGTTTGATCAGTTCAGGGAGCACTTCCAGACAGTCACCGACGATGCCATAACGGGCATAGCGGTAAATCGAGGCATCCGGATCTTTATTGATGGCGACGATGGTTTTCGCTGCCGAGCAGCCCGCCATATGCTGGCTGGCACCGGAAATACCGGCCGCCAGATACAGGCCGGGGCGCGTGATCTTGCCGGTCAGGCCGACCTGACGCGCCGAGGTGATCCAGCCTTCGTCGACGATCACCCGCGAGCCGCCCCACATGCCCCCCATGGCATCGGCCAGCTGCTTGACCAACTCGTAGTTCTGCGCGTTACCCAGACCGCGACCACCGGAAACAATGATCTGCGCGTCTTCCAGGCGCGGCCCTTCAATCTTGGCCGGGGATGTGACTTTGAAACGCTCATCGACGGCGGCCAGATTCACGGCGATCTCGCGGCGCGCCGGGCTGGTCGGCGCGGCAGCGGTTTCGGCTACCACGGTGGTAGTGACGATGGAGATGACATTCACCGGCGCGGGCAGTTGATAGACGACGTGCGTATCGCCACCAAACGCGGTGGCATTCACGTTCAGCCCCGCACCTTCAACGGCGATGGCGTAGGCGTTCATCGTCACCGGCACACCCAGCTTGCCGGCCAGACGCGGCGCAATCAGGCGGGCGGCGGCAGTCTGGTTGAACAGGATGATTTTGGGCTTGTTTTCAGTGGCGTATTGCGTGAGTGCGGCCACCAGTGCATCCGGGCCAAACGCGGCCAGCTTGGCATCATTGATGACATCCAGCCCCTGCACGCCGTACTCGGCAGCCATGGCTGGTGCGTCGTTGGCCGCCGGGCCGATCACGACCCAGTGCAACGGCAGATTCTGGGCGGCGGCGGTCTTGCGCGCCAGGGTCAGGGCTTCGCGGGTGCCCCCTTCCAGGGTATTGCCCCAGGTACAGAGAACTACGGACATGATGCGTATCCTTCCTCTTACTCAAAAAACGAACATGGACGAACAGGGGTGCGGTGAATGATCCGAACATTCAACATACAAAAACCCGAAAAACTCACAACACCCGCCATATTGACCGATGGATTGTAATGGACAGCCGCATTTGACCCCGGTTTTTGCCACGCTTCCAATCGGGACTTTGGCATTTCAAAACCGGACATGCGTGCCTGAATTACAGACTGTCATCGAACCTCGGCGGCCGCTTTTCCTTGCGGGCACGAATGGCTTCCTCGAAGTTACGGGTGGTCATGCGCACGAACAATTGCGCCTGGCCTTCGTGATTCATGTGTGAGTGCATGCTGCCTGCTTCGAGGCTGGCCCAAAGCATCTGCTTAGTCAGCTCAACCCCGATATGACTGAAACCCACGATGCGTTCGGCCAGTTGATAGCAGGCATCGAGCAGCTGTTCCGGCGGCAGCACCCGCGAAACCAGACCGATGCGATCCGCTTCAGCCGCCTCCACATCGCGCCCGGAGAGCATGATTTCAAACGCCCGTGAGGAACCAATGGCGCGCGGCAGCGTAAAACTCAAACCGAGCTCTGCCGCGGTCAGTCCGTTGTTGATGCCCGCCGGACGGAAATACGCTGTATCGGATGCCAGGCGGATATCACAGGCCATCGCCAGACAAAAGCCCCCGCCAATCGCCGGGCCATTGATCGCGCCGATCACCGGTTGGTGCATGTCGCGCACGGCGAGAATGACGTCATCCAGCACCTTCAGGGCGCGACGTGAAATGCCCGGCATCGGCAGGCCTTCAAAAATCGGCAGAAAACCCGGATTGACCAGATCCGCACCGGAGCAGAACCCCTTGCCCGCACCGGTCAGCACCACCACACGACAGTCGTTGTCGAAACTGATTTCCTCCAGCGCTTCGCGCAGCGGCACCATCACGTCGAAGGCCATGGCATTCATCCGCTCGGGACGATTGAGCGTGATCCGCGTGACGTGTGGGCGGGGTTTGTCGATGAGGATGAAGGTCATTTTTGAACAAGTGTAGGGTCAGGAACGCGGGAAGCGAGGACAACTCACCCTCCCTATGCTGCCATCAGGCGCGCAGTTGTTCCTCAGCAACGCCCTTGGCCCAGCGGTAATCGGCCTTGCCTGCGGGGGTGCGGAACACTTCGGCAACAAACACGATGTCCTTGGGCACTTTGTAACCCGCAATGTGTTTGCGCGCATGTTCGCGGATGGCCGAACCATCGGCGGCCACACCGGCACGCAGCGAAACCACGCCGACCACTTTTTGCCCCCAGCGTTCATCGGCAATCCCGACCACCACGGCGTCGATGATGCCATCATAGGAACGAATGGCCTCCTCGACTTCTTCGGTAAACACCTTTTCGCCACCGGTGTTGATGCACTGCGAATCACGGCCAAACACAACGATCGTGCCATCGGCTTCGAGGCGGGCACTGTCGCCGCTGATGGAACAACGCTTGCCGTCGATCTGGGTGAAGGTTTCTGCGGTCTTTTTCGGATCACGGTAGTAACCCAGCGGCAGGTTGCCCATCCGCACCAGGATGCCCATTTCACCAGCTTGGGCGAAACGCCATTGTCCCTCGTCCAGGCTCACGGCAACATCGGTAGTGTCATTCTTCGCCAGCGCAATCAGGCCTTCCGTGGCGGGCTTCGCCCCCGTGCCAGACTGGCCGGTTTCCGACGAACCCATGGCAATCACCAGACGGGTGTAAGGCGGCAGCAGCGGAGCGATGTCCTTCTGCACATGTTCGGAGAGCAGCGCACCGGAAGAAGAAACCGCCATCAGGGTGGACAGATCCCAGCGTCCCGGGTGATTTTGCAACGCGGCCAGCAGTGGCAGACCCATCGCGTCACCCACGATCATGATGCAGTTGATGCCTTCGGCGACGATCTTGTCGAGGATATATTCAGCATCGAAACCCGGCTTGTCATTCAGGAATACGGTATGACCGGCCAGCAGGCCAATCAGCACCGCCCACAGCCCGGCACCGTGCATCAGCGGCGCGGTGGGCAGCATCTTCATGTAGAAGCCTTCCTGCACGCGGCCAACCAGCTCTTCGGGCGCACTCACCGCACCGGCCGGGTGGAAGTTGCCGCCGCCGCCCAGACCGGCAAAGAACAGCGCCTTGTGCGGCCAGACCACGCCCTTGGGCATGCCGGTCGTGCCGCCGGTGTAGAGCAGGATCTGGTCGTCATCAGAGCGGGCAATGTCATCGAGCGTGCCGCTGGCCGAGGCGAGCGCATCTTCGTAATCTACTGCGCCGGCAATGGCGGGGGCGGCGGTCGCTGCATCGCGTATCCGCAAGGTCGCCTGGATGTTCGGGGAGGCCGACAGCGAGCCTTGCACCACCTCTTCCAGCTCGGCGCTATACACCACCGCCTTGAACTGGGCGTTTTCAAAGATATAGCGGGTTTCTTCGATGGTGTAGCGGAAGTTGATGTTGGCCGGCAGCGCGCGTAGCTTGAATGCCGCCAGGCTGGCTTCCACATACTCGGCGCAATTCACGGCCTGGATGCCCACGGTATCCCCCGCGCCCACGCCCTTGGCCTTCAGCCAGAGTGCCAGTTTCGTCGAACGGTCGTCGAGCTGACGGTAGGTCAGGCGATGATCGCCACACACCAGCGCCTCATCATCCGGCTTGGTTTCAACAACGATCTGGAACAGGTCGGCCAGGTTATAGGTTCTCTTCTTGCTGCTCATACGGTTCTCCGGATTTGATTTGATCAATAGTGGTGTTTGCGTGTGCGTGTGTGTATCCGATTCAAAGTGCCAGCTCGGCCATGGTACGCACCATGTCGAGGCCGCCATTACCCATGACCAGTAGCGTGGTCACGGGAGAATCCTTCCAGGCCTGCAGCCTGTCCTTGATGCGTGCCTTCGAGCCACACAGCGAAATTTCATCGGCAAACTGTGTCGGCACTTTGGCCATGGCTTCTTCACGTTTGCCGGCGAAAAACAGTTCCTGAATTTCGTTGGCCTCAGCCTCGAAGCCCATGCGACACATCAGATCCTTGTGAAAATTCTTTTCCTTCGAGCCCATGCCACCGATATAAAACGCCAACGTCATCTTGACCGGGATCAGCGCGGTTTCGAGATCGTCGTCAAAATTCACCTGCACCAGCGGGGCAATTTCAAAACCGGGCTTCATGCCTTTCAACTGATCGGCATAGACTTCCTGGCGGAAGGGGCTGTAATACACCGGCAACCAACCATCGGCGATTTCCACCGTTTGCGTCACATTCTTCGGCCCTTCGGCACCCAGATAAATCGGCAGATCGGCACGCAGCGGATGAGTGATCGAGCGCAGCGGCTTGCCCATGCCCGTCGAGCCGGGGCCGGTATAGGGCAGCGGATAATGTTCACCACTGTTGGCCACAGGTGCTTCACGGCGCATCACCTGACGGATGATATCGACATACTCCCGGGTGCGCGCCAGCGGCTTGGCAAAAGGCTGGCCATACCAGCCTTCCACCACCTGTGGGCCGGACACACCCAGACCGAGAATCATGCGCCCCTGCGACAGATGGTCGAGTGCCAGCGCGGCCATGGCGCAGGCCGTCGGCGTGCGTGCCGACATCTGGGCAATCGCCGTACCCAGCTTGATTTTCGAGGTATGCGCGCCCAGCCAGGCCAGCGGCGTGAAGACATCGTTGCCCCAGGACTCAGCCGTCCAGACCGAGTCATAACCCAGCCTTTCCGCTTCCTGTGCGAGTTCGACATTGCCACCCTCGGGCGGGGCGGCATACCAGTAGCCAAATTGCAGACCGAGTTTCATGGGATATTTCCTCTCCTGGACAGGGCATCCGGCTGCCTGAAGGCGGCCATGCAGAACCCGTTATTGTGCCTTTAATTGAGGCAGTTGTGGAAAAAACGACTTCAGGACATGGCCATGAAAGCCGCCGGATTACGTTCAAATTCTTCGATCAGCACACGTTCCAGCGGCTTCTCTGAGGCCGTCTTGGGGATTTCATCGAGCAGCAGGAACCAGCCTGGTACGAAATTGGCTTCCAGTCCGGCGCGGCAGCGCTGCCTCAGCGCGGTCGCATCAAAACGGACACGATCCACGGGCACGATGGCCGCCACCACGTCGCGCTCACCCGGCGCGCCGGAAGCGGCGGGGACACCGAACACGAATACATCATCCACCTGCGGGTCTTCGGCAATCACTTTTTCCACTTCACCGGGGTGAATGAAGTCCCCGTTATGCCGAATACCGCCGCCTTTGCGGTAATCGAAGTACAGCCAGCCGTCCGCATCGGCGTGCCCCATATCGCCGCTGTGATTCCAGCCGTCGCGCACCTTATGCTGTGCGGCGCTGAGGTTGCCGTGATAATCGACCTCGACGAAAAGCGGGCTGTCGGCCTCTGCGCGACAGCAGATTTCCCCCACCACGCCGGGCGCGCATGTGTGGCCGGCCTCATCAAGAATGGCGATAACGAAGCCCGGCATGGGCTTGCCGAAAGAGCCTACCGGCCCTTCGCCGGGGCGACGGAAGGCCATTCCACCGCCATCGGACGCACCATAGATTTCAAAAATCTGCACACCAAAGCGCTGCTCGAAGGCCGGCCAGATGCTCGCCGGCATGCCGCCGCTGATCACCCGTCGCACCGGGTTTTTGGCGTCGTCTGCACGGGGTGGCTCGCTGTAAATGGCGGTGGCCATGCCGCCCAGCACGGAAAAACTGGTGCAACCGTAATGACGGCAGACAGCCCAGAGTTTCGACTTGGTGAAGCTGCGACTGAACACGGCGCGATAGCCCATGAACAAAGCCGGGCACAGTGCCGTCGCCTGCGCGTTGCTGTGCGTCAGCGACAGCCCGGTATAGGGCCGTTCATCCTCGGCATAGCCGAACAGGGAACCCATCAGCCCTGTGCCGCCGAAACGCCGATTTTTGCCGATAATGCCTTTGGGATGGCCGGTGGTGCCTGAGGTATAGAGGATTTGCAGCGGATCATCGAGACTAACCTCAATTGGCTCGACACGCGGCACATCCGTCGTGAGCACCGGTGCAAGGGCATCGGCTTCGGGATACGCCTGCAGGGGTGGCACGCCGGGCTCATGCGTCGCCAAAGCCAGTATCCACGCCACCCCTGGCATCTTCGGCAGGGCAACGCGCACCTCGGCCAGCGCGTAATCCGCCGTAATGATGCCGCGACTGCCCGAATCATTCACCATGAACGCCAGCTTGTCGGCCTTGGCACGCGGATCGACCGGCACGAAGACCGCGCCGCAGATCGAGGCGGCAATCATCGCCTCGACAAACTCGGGGTGATTCTTCAGCAGAATGACGAACCGGTCGCCCTTGCGGAGGCCACGCTGCATCAGGTGCGCGGCCAGCCGCTGGGCGTGCGTGTCGAGCTGCCGGTAGGTACGGACTTCATCCGGCGTTTTACCACCGTCGAGACTCAGATGCTCGAAAGTCAGCACCTCGCGCTCCGGCATCTGTTCCGCGCGGATTTCGATCAGATCGGCAAGGATGAATTCGTTACGGCTGTCCGGGTCACGCATGGTCAACTTCAGCATTGCAGAATGCTGATATTCATCACGGCCGTCTCGTTGCCCAGACTGCCGCCGCCGTTGTGCGCCAAGCCCAGCCGCGCCCCCTCGACCTGTCGCGCCCCAGCTCGCCCCTGCAACTGCCAGGTGAGTTCGGCGATCTGCGCCACCCCCGTTGCCCCCACCGGATGCCCCTTGCGTAGCAGCCCGCCGGAAGGATTGACAGGAATGCGCCCGCCCAGCCGGGTTGCACCCGACTCGACAAAGCCGCGCACCTCCTCCACCCGACACAAGCCCAGATGCTCGTAAGTGAGCATTTCGGTGACGACCGAAGAGTCATGCAGCTCAACCAGATCGAGTTCCTCCGCGCCGATGCTGGCTTCGCGGTAGGCCTCGGCAATCGACAGGCTGGTCACTGTTTCCGGCGCACCGTCGGGATGCTCGAAATAGGAATGCACCACGGAGGACACGATGCGTACCGGCTTCTGGATGCCCAACTGACGCGCCTTGCGCTCGCTGACCAGCACTACCGCCGCGCCACCATCCCCCAACGGGCAAATCATCGGCCGCGTGAGCGGATCGACAATTACCGGCTGCGCCAGCACTTCCTCGACGGTCGTCAATTTCTGAAACTGGGCACGCGGATTGAGGCTGCCGTGGAAGGAGGCCTTCTCGGTAATCATGGCGAAGTGGCGGATATCCGTGCCATGCGTGGCCATGTAATCGCGCGCCAGCTGGCCGTAAAAATCGGCAAACATCGAACGGCTGGTCCCTGCACCCGTGCCGGAGCCTTCCGTCTGGCCAGCGGCGATGGCCGCCATGAATCGCTCGCGTTCCTCGACATCGATCGCCCCGTTGAACGCACTGTAACTGAC
Source organism: Sterolibacterium sp. (assembly GCA_018061005.1). Taxonomy (GTDB): domain Bacteria; phylum Pseudomonadota; class Gammaproteobacteria; order Burkholderiales; family Rhodocyclaceae; genus Sterolibacterium. The sequence continues at coordinate 11,011 of JAGOVA010000039.1, forward strand.
CATTTTGTTTTCATGGAACAGCTTTTCGAAGCCGAGCACCAGCACCACATCGTAATACCCGGCCGACACCATCATGGCCGCCTGATTCAACGCAGTAGAACCACTAGCGCAGGCGTTTTCGATATTTATAATGGGAAATTTTCCCAGCCCGATGGCACTCAACACCACCTGACCACGGATCGATTCCTGCCCCGTCACCAACCCCGCCGCGCAGTTGCCAACATAGGCCGCTTCGATCTCGCCGGGATGGATGCCCGCATCGGCCATTGCCTCCAGCACCGGCTGGCCACCCAGCCACTTGATGCTTTTGTCCAGATGTTTGCCGAAAGTTGTCATGCCGACACCGGCCACGATGGCGTTTACACGCATGGGCTTGCTCCTTGAGAAGGTGCCGCGTTAATCATACCGTTCGGGCTGAGCCTGTCGAAGCCCTGTTCTGTGCAAAGACAGCCCTTCGACAGGCTCAGGGCGAACGGGGGAGGGGCGGGGTGAACGGGGGGGATGGGGACAAACGGGGGGAAGGAAACTGGCATCCAGCCAACATCAGATCATGCCGCTGCGTGGCAGGTTGTATTTCAGCCGCAACGCTTCGACTTCTTCTTCGCGCCCTGGCAGTTTGGCAAGGGCTTGCAACATCCGTTGCTGCTGCAATTCCTCAACCACGGCAGGCGAACGCGGGAAGGGGTTGTCGATTGCGTTGTATTGAAACAGCGCTTCAAAAGGCAGACGCGGCCGCTGCCCGCCCGCTGCCAGCGATTCCGCCGGATAGCCCACGGTTTGCGCCACCACAATACGGCAACTGGCGGGCAGGCCGAAAGCTTTTTCCACCCGCTGCCAGTTGGCCGAACCCTGACAACAGCAGCCCAGCCCCTCGGCAATCGCCACCAGGGTCGCCTGCGCTACAGCCTGCCCCAGATCCATATCGACCAGCCCGGGCTGTTTGAGATTCTCGGAAGCGGCGGTCATGATCGGCACCAGCACGTCATTGAGCTCCTCAAAACGATCCGGCCCGTAACCCAGCGCGCCCACGTCCACCAACTCGACCAGCCGTTGTGCAGCCGCATCCATCGCGTTCTGCTCGATGTACCAGAGGATGACGATGGGCGCTTGCTGGATTTGGTAACCACCGACCGGCGAAGGCAGAGATTCCAGCTGTTCCTCGGTGGCCGTGGCGCGATTGACTACCAGCGCGCGGGCGGCGTTGTTGTTGCCAAAATGCGAGGCCAACCGTGCGGCTTCGAGCATTTTCTGGATTTTTTCAATCTCGACCGGCCGCTGCGGATCGAGATAACGGAAGGAGCGGCGGCTGCCGATGGCATCAAACAGTTCCATGGAAGGTCCCTTTCAGAAATTATTAGCGGCGGTCAGCCCCAGCATATGGTTTTCGCCATCCTCGATCAGCCCGGCACGAGCATCGCGGAAGATTTTTTCCAGCGGATATTCGCGACACAGGCCGTTGCCACCGAACATCTGCAAGGCTTCACTGGCGATTTCAAATGCCGACTGCGTGACCAGCACTTTCGAGGCGGCGGCGTACTGGAAAGGAATCATGCCCATGCGCTGATAATGCTGGATCACCACCTGCCGCGCGAAGCTGCGCGCCGATTCGAGTTTCATGAACATCTGAAACAGACGCGCCTTCACACTCTGGTGTTCGATAAGGGGCTTGCCGCCCTGCACCCGCTCCTTCGCATACGCCAGTGCATGATCGAACGCGGCGCGCGCCACACCGACAAACTGCAAGCCCATGGCGGTATTGGCGTGCGCGAGAAACCCGCCCAGCATCATCGAATACAGGGCCGGGTCATCGGCCAGAAAGAACTGCGCGGGAACCCGCACATTGTCGAAAAAAATCTCACCCTGATTGAGGCTGCGCTGCCCCAGCTTGTCGAGCGGCTTGCCCCGCGTGATGCCAGGCAGATCGAGCGGCAGCAGAAACACAGCACCCCCCGCACGACCGATTTTAGAGTCTTCATAAGTGGCGAAAATCATGCCACAACCGGCGATGGTGCCGCAGGAAACCCAGGCGGCTTTCTGACCATTGAGGATGTAATCCTCCCCTGCGCGACGACAGCGCAGATCGGCGCGCCCCGCCGGATCGCGGAAGCTGGCATCGTTGAACGCCACCATATCGGAACCATGATTGGGTTCGGTGAGTGCCAGACAGAAAAACTCATTACGCGCCGCGAAATATTCCGCCAGATCCTCACGCCCCATCTGACGTGCGACCGACGCGCCCAGATTCCACAACGAATAGGTAATCGACAGCCCGACATCGCCCCAGCACAGCTCCTCAATCACCATGGCGTGCATCAGTGCGCGTGCTTCCGGCGTGAGGTCCGGGCCGTAACAATCGGGCGCACCGACCAGCCCGATGGCCTTGAACTTTTCCAATCCTTCCCACAAGGGAGAATCCTCGGCGATGACCGCTTCGGGTGTCATGCGGTCCAGCCGCGCGGCGATGGGGCGCATCACCTCCTGGGCGTAACGATGGCAGGTCTCGCGCAGTTGCTGCATTTCCTCGGTAATACCCACATCCAGATCGATAACGGGACTCATGGCGGCTCCTGGTTCCTTGGGTTCCTGAATCGGGTCATTCAACCAGTCTTCCGCCCGCACGTCAAATCAACCGGTTGATTAATTGACAATCGCACCACGATCAGCCTAAATACGCACTTTCCTGCCGCAAGGCATCGCCCGTAGCCCGTGACATGACCCGCAAAATCCCCGCCGCACCGACCAGAAAAGCCGGCCGCCCGATCGGTGCCGATGTCGCCATCGCCACCCGCAAGAACATCATCGATGCCGCCACGCTGTGCTTTGCCGAGCTGGGCTACGCCGCAGCCAGCAACCGCGAAATCGCCCGTCGCGCCGGGGTCACCAGTGGCTCGCTGTATCACTACTTCGATTCCAAGGCCGCGCTCTATCGCGCCGCACTGCAGGATGCCAACACCTTGTTGATCGAAGCCTATATGGAAACCGTTCACGAACTGCCCGAGGCGCGCAGTATCGATCAGCTCAGCCTGGGGCTTGCGCGTGCCTTTGACGTGGCGCGCGCCCGGCCAGGCATGATGAGTTTCGCCTCTGCCTCGGCACTGGAAATCCAGCGGCACAAAGATCTCGACTGGCTGGCGCGTGAAGATGCCGAAGCCTTCCCGATGTTCTTTCGCAGCATCCTCAAGCGCGCCAAAAAACGCGGCGAGCTCGGCGCGCAGGTGAATATCGATGCAGCCGTGAATGTCCTGCTGATTTCCTTTGCCAGCCTCGCCTTCCTGCAGGGCACCCTGGTAAACGAGGCTTCCTTCGATGTCTCGCTCGAGGCTTTTCAGCAACTGCTGCGTGGTGAAATGTTTGTGCACACCTGACGCGGCACGTACATTGCATCGCATCACCACCGCGTGACCACACTCATCCTCCAGCCCACCGCCGACGACCACCGCATCGCCCGCTATGCAGCGGCCGCCATCGCGCTGTCGGTGGTGGATGCGGCCATCCCCAGCCCGCTGCCCGGCGTCAAGCCGGGGCTGGCCAACATCATCACCTTGGTCGTGCTGACACGTCACGGCTGGCGTGACGCGGTATGGGTGACGCTGCTGCGGGTTTTTGCGGGCAGCCTGATCCTGGGGCAATTCTTCGCACCCGGATTTTTCCTCAGCCTGTCGGGTGCGCTGGCCAGCCTGCTCATGCTGGGTGTGGCCATGCACCTGCCCAAACGCTGGTTTGGCTCCGTCAGTCTGAGCCTGCTGGCGGCCTTTGCCCATATCGCCGGGCAACTCGTGCTGGCGCGACTGTGGCTGGTGCCGCATGACGGCCTGCTTTACCTGCTGCCAGTCTTTGCCACAGCCGCACTGATTTTTGGGCTGGCCAACGGGCTGGCCGTGGCTAAACTGCTGGCAGCAGATCCCACGACCCCACAAAAAAAGGAAGGCACATCATGACGGATTTCTGGACCTGGGCTTCCATCATCGGCCTGTCGATGACCCCCAATCTGATCCTTGGCTCCTCGGTCGCCGTCGCCGTGGGCTACAAGGCGCAGATCGCCCCTGAACTGCTGCTGCCCGTCGTGGCTTTCGTCAGTACGGCCGAAGGTCTGCTCGTCGCCTGGCTGGCGGGGCAAAGCACCAATTTAAATGCGGTGCATCGCTGGGTCGAACGCATGCGTAGCCCACGCAGCACCGCGCTGGCCGAGCGTTGGGGCGTCTGGGGCGGGCTGACCATAGGCTGCGCCCTGGTCGGGCAGGAACCCATCCTCGTCGCCCTGCGCTGGCTGGATGTGAGCATGCGCCGCCTCTGGTTACCCGTGGTGATCAGCAATATCATTTTTACGCTGCTCTATTACGCGGTGGTCGTGTTCGGTTTCGACAAGGCCGCGCAGCTTTGACATCTGTGGCCGATCAGAGCGATCAAAGCGATCAAAGCGATCAAAGCGTATCGATCAAAACGTATAACCCACTTCCTCCCGCCGCCCTTCCAGTTCATCGAGCAACTTGAGGAAAGGCCCGAGCTCGCGATAGCGATCACAGGCATGACGCAGGTATTTCATCACCAGCGGCATGTCCTTGAGATAGCCGTCCTTGCCATCCCGATGACACAAGCGGGCAAAAATCCCCAACACTTTGATGTGGCGTTGCACCCCCATCCATTCGTAATCCCGATGGAACTCGCCAAAATCGGCACGCACCGGCAGGCCGGCCTTGCGGGCTTTCTCCCAGTAACGGATCAGGCGATCGATGGTCTGCTCCTCATCCCATTCGACATAGGCATCCTTGAACAGCGAAACGAGGTCGTAACTGAGCGGCCCATACACCGCATCCTGAAAATCGATCACGCCGGGATTGTGTTGTCCGTCATCCAGCCACATCAGGTTGCGCGAGTGATAGTCGCGATGCACGAACACCTGCGGCTCGGCCAGATTGACATTGAGTATGCGTTCAAAAGCCTGCGCCATCACCTTGCGCTGCGTCTCATTCAGGCTGATGCCCAACTGCTTCGCCACATACCAGTCCGGGAACAACATCAACTCGCGCAACAGCAGGGCGCGGTCATATTCAGGCAGCACACCCGGACGGCTGGCGGCCTGGATACGAACCAGCGCGGTGGTCGCCTCATCGTAAAGTGCCGGCGCGCGCGCCGGATCGGCTTGCAGCGCAGCCAGATAGGTGACATTACCCAGATCGGAGAGCAGCAAAAACCCGCGCTCAAGATCTTCCGCCAGCACCTGCGGCACATGCGCTCCGGCCGCTTCAAAAAGCTGCTGGACGTGGAGCCAGGGACGGCAATCTTCCTGCGCGGGGGGCGCGTCCATGACAATGAGCGTTTGCTCATCATGGAAACTGGCACGGAAGTAACGGCGGAAGCTGGCATCGGCCGAAGCCGGTGCCAGGCTGAATTCACGCCCAGGGTAAAGCTGATGCAGCCAGGATGTAATGAGTTGCTGACGTTCCATGATGTCCGAAGTAAAAAGCTGCGACAAGCCGATGATAGAATGGCCGATTTTAGCATTGGCCGCCACGCTGCTCCGGCAGGACATCCGTGACTCCCGCGCTGCGCTGCTGCCTGTACTGCGTTTTATCCGCCATCCGACCTTCCGACCCCAGAAGCCCCCATGCCTACCTTGCGGCCAAATTACCGTTGGTTCCACCTGCCTTTGGGGCTGATTGCGGCCGTACTGGTTTCCGGAAACACACTGGCGACCGAGCCACCCCAGGGGCGAGCAACCTCACCGCTGCCGTCTGACAAAACGCTGCCTGACCAAAATTTGCTGCCGACATTCGTGGATGCCGATCAGGTCACCGGCCTCAATGATGTCGAGACCGTGGCGGAGGGCAATGTCGTGCTCCGCAAGGCGGAGAGCATGCTGACCGCCGATCGTCTGGTGTATCGCCAGAAAGAAGATGAGGTCGATGCCACAGGCAATGTCCGTTTGTCGCAAAACAACGACCTAATCACCGGCCCCCGTCTGCGCCTGAAAATTGCGGACAACATCGGCTTTTTCGAATCACCGCAATACACCATCAAACGCGCACCACCCGGCACGCCCGCCGCACAGGTCACGGTGGGCAGCGGGGAAGCAAAGCGTCTCGATTTCGAAGGCAAGAACCACTATCGCCTGACCGATGCAACTTACAGCACCTGTGGCCCGACCGATCCGGACTGGTATGCGCGGGCAGGCAGTATGGTGCTGGATTACGATCGTGAAATCGGCGATGCCCACCACACCACGCTGGTATTTCAGGGGGTGCCGCTGCTGTATTCGCCATGGCTGACGTTCTCGCTCAACAACCAGCGCAAGAGCGGCCTGCTGGCCCCCACACTGGGCACCACCAGCAAGAGCGGCCTGGAAATGACCGTGCCCTACTACTGGGCAATCGCCCCCAACCTGGACGCAACCCTCGCCCCCCGGGTGATGAGTAAACGCGGCGTGGCGCTGGATGGCGAGTTCCGCTATCTCGAACCCAATTACAGCGGGATTTTTCAAGGAGAACTATTGCCGAATGATACGGTGAGCGGCGCACGGCGCAGTAGCTATACGCTGGCGCACAACCAGAACTTCGGCCTGGGTTTTTCCGGCAGTCTCAATCTCAACGGGGTTTCTGACGACACTTACTTCACCGACCTGTCGCCGCGCATGACCAATACCGCGCAGACCAACCTGCTACGCCAAGGCGTATTCAGTTATGCCAGCACCTGGTGGAACGCCAGCCTGATGGCGCAGAACTTCCAGACCTTGCAAGACCCTGCCCTGCCGCCGGTGGCCATCCCCTATCGTCGCCTGCCCCAGCTCACCCTCAATGCCGCGCGTGCCGACATGCCCCTAGGTGGCCTGTTCGCATTGCGTGGCGAATTCGTCCATTTTGCCCATCCAACCCAGCTGGAAGGCACACGCAGCACCGTCAATCCGCAAATATCGTTGCCCATACAGTCTGCCGCCTTTTTCTTGACCCCCAAGCTGGCACTCCATTCCACCACCTATCATTTGCAGGATCAGCCCGCTGGCACGCCGGATCGGCTGACGCGCAACGTGCCGTTATTCAGTCTCGATGGCGGCGTGGTTTTCGAACGTCCCCTCGCCGCGTTCGGGCGTGAATTGACCCAGACGCTGGAGCCACGCTTCTACTACCTGCGCGTGCCCACCCGCACCCAGGATCAAATTCCGGTTTTTGACAGCGGCATGGCCGATTTCAACTTTGCCCAGATTTTTTCTGAGAACCGCTATAGCGGTGGCGACCGCATCGGCGATGCAAACCAGCTCACGGCCGCCATCACCTCACGTCTGATCGACCCCGCCAATGGTGCCGAGTTGCTGCGTGGCGCAATCGGGCAGCGTTTTTACTTCAAGAATCAGGAAGTAACCTTGCCCGGTGAAACGCCGCGCACCTCGAACATGGCCGATTTCCTCGCCTCCCTGACGGGCGAAGTCCGCCCCGGCATAAGCCTTGATTCCGGCCTGCAATACAACCCCCACGACCATCAGCTCCGTCGCTTCACGCTCAGCGGCCGTTATCGCCCCGAAGCAGGGCGCAGCCTGTCCGCCAGCTATCGCTACAACCGTGACCTGATCAACACCAGCAGCAGCGGCAGCAATCACATCCGCCAAATCGATCTGGCCGGCCAGTGGCCGCTGTGGGGGCAATGGTCCGGCGTCGGTCGTTACAACTATTCATTGATCGACCGCCGCATCATCGAAGGCATCGGCGGCCTCGAATACAATGGCGGTTGCTGGCTTTCCCGCGTGGTGCTGCAACGTCTGGCCACCGCCACCGGCGACTCAAGCACCGCCTTCTTCATTCAGCTCGAACTGAACGGATTTTCCAGCATCGGCTCCAACCCGATGGACCTGCTCAAGCGCAGCATTCCCGGCTTCAGCCGCACCAATCAATCGGTGGCTGAGCCCAACCTGACGCTGCACTGAAACTTCCGCTCCAAACACTCTGCCCGACGGACCCGTCATGAAATCAAAAATAGTCACATTCCCCCTGATTCTGGCTACCCTGCTGGCCACGCTGGGCAGCCTGCCCGCACACGCGGCCCCCCCCGTGCTGGCAGACCGGATCGTTGCCATCGTGAATGACGATGCCATCACAATCAACGAACTCAAGGCGCGTATCGATACCGCCGAGCGTCAACTACGCGGCCAGAACATTCCTTTGCCCGTACAGTCCGTGCTGGAAAAGCAGGTGCTTGAACGCATGATCGTCGACCGCATCCAGCTACAGATGGCCAAGGAAAGTGCCATCCATGTCGACGACAGCCAGCTCGATGCCTATCTGCGTCGCATTGCCGACTCAAACAAAATGAGCATGACCGACTTTCGGCAGAACCTGACGCAAGACGGCATTACCTGGAACAAGTTTCGTGACGACATCCGCGACGAAATGACGCTGGCACGCCTGCGCGAACGCGAGGTCGATAACCGCATCAACATCTCCGATGCCGAAGTTAACAATTACCTGGCCACCCCCGTCGCCACCTCGGGCGGCGGCGAGGAATACAACGTCGCGCACATCATGCTGCGGGTATCCGAACAGTCCAGCCCGGAACAACTGATGCGCGTGCGTGCGCGCGCCGAGCAGGCACTTTCCCAACTAAAACGGGGCGATGACTTCGCGCAGATCGCGGCAAGTTTCTCGGATGCCCCGGATGCCATGAGCGGCGGCCTGATCGGCCCGCGCCCACTCGATCGCCTGCCCCCGCTCTACACCGAAGCCGTGCAGAAACTCGACCCTGGGGCAATCAGCGGCATCTTGCACAGCCCGGCGGGCTACCACATCATCAAGCTGATCGACCGCAGTGCCGCAGGCAAGTCGATCAAACCGCTGGCACAAACCCAGGTGCGGCACATTCTCATCAAGGTAAACGAACTGGTGCCCGATGCCGAAGCCAAGCGCAAAGCGCAACTACTGAAAGAACGCCTCGACAACGGCGGCGACTTTGCCCAACTGGCGCGTGCCAACTCCAACGACCTTTCCGCCGCCAAGGGCGGGGAGCTGGACTGGATTTATGAAGGCGACACCGTGCCGGAATTCGAACGCGCCATGAATGCCCTGAAGATCAACGAAATCAGCCAACCGATCAAATCCCCCTTCGGCTGGCACATCATTCAGGTGCAAGGCCGCCGGATCGAAACCACTTCGGTGGAGCGGCAACGCATGGCCGCACGTCAGGCCATCCGCGAAAGCAAGCTCGACGAAGCCTACCAGGACTGGATCCGGCAGATACGCGACCGCGCTTACGTCGAAATGCATCTGGCCGACAAATGACCCGCGTTTCCTTTCCCGCCCTCGCCATCACCAGCGGCGAACCGGCGGGCATCGGCCCTGAGTTGTGTCTGGCGTTGGCACAACAAACGTTTGCGGCACGGCTGGTCATTCTTGCCGACCGCAATCTGCTGGCCGAACGCGCCCGTTTGCTCGGGCTGGATTTTGCCGCGATCACGACACGCCTGGAAATACAGCATGTCCCGCTACGGGCAAACAGCACGCCCGGGCAACTCGACCCGGCCAATGCCGCCTATGTCATCGAGATCCTTGATCGCGCAATCGACGGCTGTCACACGGGTGAGTTTGCCGCCATGGTTACCGCACCATTACACAAGGGCGTGATCAACGATGCCGGCCGCCCCTTTACCGGCCACACCGAATATCTGGCCGAAAAAACCGGTACGCCGCACGTCGTCATGATGCTAGCCGGCGCAGGGTTGCGGGTCGCACTGGCGACCACGCACCTGCCCTTGAAGGACGTTCCGGCCGCCATCACGCACCACGGGCTGGAAACCACGCTACGCATTTTGCATGCCGATCTGCAAACGAAATTCCGCATTCAACAGCCCCGTATCCTGGTGGCCGGGCTCAACCCGCACGCAGGCGAAGGCGGCCACATGGGGCGTGAAGAAATCGAGGTCATCCAGCCCGTACTGGAAAAACTGCGGGCAGAAGGCATGAATCTCGTCGGCCCCCTGCCGGCCGACACGCTCTTTACGCAAAAGGTGCTAACCGGTGCTGACGCGCAACTAGCGATGTATCACGACCAGGGGCTGGCCGTCCTCAAATATGCCGCCTTCGAAGACGGCGTGAACATCACGTTAGGGCTGCCGATCGTGCGCACCTCCGTCGATCACGGTACCGCACTCGACCTGGCCGGCACGGGGCGCGCCGATCCTCGCAGCCTGTACGCCGCCGTCACCACCGCCCTGGCGATGTGTGCATGAGCGGGCTAGGGCAACACCAGGCGCGCAAACGCTTCGGGCAGAATTTCCTCAATGACCAAGGCGTGATCGCCGATATCATCACCGCCATCGCCCCACAACCCGACGACTTCATGGTCGAAATCGGCCCGGGACTGGCCGCGATGACCGCACCGCTGCTTGAGATCGTCAAGCCCCTGCACGTCGTCGAAATCGACCGCGACCTGATTGCCCGGTTGCGCCAGCGGTTTCCCGCAGAACAGCTGATCATCCACGAAGGCGACGCACTGGAATTCGACTTCACCCAACTGGCTCAAACCCCGCCGCGCCGCAAGCTGCGCGTGGTTGGCAATCTGCCCTACAACATCTCCACCCCGCTGCTGTTCCATCTCTCAGCGGCCGTGGATGATGTACGCGACATGCACTTCATGCTGCAAAAAGAAGTCGTCGAACGCATGGTGGCCACCCCCGGCAGTGCCGAATACGGACGGCTATCGGTGATGCTGCAATACCGCTACGCGATGGAACTGCTGTTCATCGTCCCACCCACCGCGTTCACGCCGCCGCCCAAGATCGACTCTGCCATTGTGCGCCTGCAGCCGCTGCCCGCCGCCGCCCGCACGGCACACGACGAAACCCGCTTTGCAGAAATCGTCACCGCCGCCTTCGGCCAGCGCCGAAAAATGCTCCGCAACACCCTGCGCACCTGGTTTTCCGAATCCGACCTGCAATCATTAGGCATCGCCGCCACCGCACGCGCCGAAGAACTGGCCGTGGCTGATTTCGTGCGCTTGAGTAACGCACGATAAAATCGAACAGCAAGCACCCCGTCGTAAATGAGGTGTACGCCGCATTACCCCAAAACAGAAGTCAGCTCTTTTAACCGAATCTACTTCTGACCACTGCTAAAAATGGGGGGATTACCCCAGGGCTTCTTCAGGACGTGCATGGTGTAGAACTTGTAGCCGTACAGGTCGAGTTTGACCAAACTCCAGGCGTGGCTTTCGATCAGGTCGCTGAAGTAGTCGACGAGCTGCGCTTCGCTCAGTTCGTCGATCCGCTGCGAGAAATACACGCCCATGCGCCGGATGGCCGGGCGTACGCTTCGATGGTCTTGGGTTGCATCCCCTTGAGCTTGAGGTGCTTGAGGTGCGTCTGGTATTGCCGATCAAAATGCCCGGTCGTGTCGTTCGTCATGCTGGCTTATCCTCATGAAATATTGCATCCTCGCCTCTTTCAAAACGAATGAGGCGAGGATGTAGAATGGATCATGCGGTTCAGCACCGCGGGGTTCCTCCGCGTAGCGGCTTCGTTCAACAAACGCTTCGAGAGGGACGCTCCAACAGCCGGCTTCGCCGCCTGTTTCCGTGCCCCTCAAGCTAAACGTTAGGCCTATTGTTGGTTTGCTAAACACTTGACGTGACGTACGTAATGTCGTACATTTTTCTTCTTTGAAGGAGCATGAAATGAACACGCTTACCGCCAGCGAAGCTCGTGCAAATCTGTACCGGCTGATAGATCAAACAGTAGAGTCTCATGAGCCAATCATTATTTCTGGAAAACGCAGCAATGCGGTGCTGCTTTCCGCGGAAGATTGGAATGCAATTCAAGAAACCTTGTACCTTCTGGCCGTGCCTGGCATGCGCGAGTCCATAAAGTCAGGGATGGCTGAGCCCCTCGCAAAAAGCTCGAAGGAAATTAAGTGGTAGGCTGGGAAGTTGTTTACGCCAAACAAGCAATGAAAGATGCAAAGAAACTTGCTGCAAGCGGCCTTAAGCCAAAGGCGCAAGAACTGCTTGCAGTTCTTGCCATCGATCCATTTCGGAATCCACCGCCTTTCGAGAAGTTGGTCGGTGATCTTGCTGGCGCATACTCTCGTCGCATTAATATTCAGCACCGTATCGTGTATGAAGTCTTTGCCAAAGAGAGAACGGTTCGCGTTCTGCGTATGTGGACGCACTATGAGTGAGCTGCTGCCTAGCGATTAAGCTTAGATCGTGATCGCGAAGCGAGCCACGATCTGAACCGGTTGTTGGACAAGCCCGGTTCATCGCACTGACGTTTCCCTGGAAATATCTTTTTGTCGTTCGCCCCACTCAAGGGCAATCTCGCGCGAGAAAGCCCCTTGAGTCGGGTAGGGTGCGCATGGCGCTGACGCTGCTGCGTGTCATCACGCAGTTTTACGGCTCAAAGCAGCGATTTCTGCCGCCCCCCCCGATTTCTGGCCGAGCGCATCCGTGGCACTGCTTTGGCGCGTCCGCTCCTGCCTGGGGGGGGATGGCTTACATCGCGCTGCCCTCGGCCATCTCCACCGTACGTATTCGCCCTGCCGCACTGTGCGGCAGGCCTGCAATGGGCAGCAGACGCCGTTTCACCACTTTCATCGGCGCGCCGCAGCACGGGCACACAAACGCCGGACGCGGCGTCGGCGGTTGAACGGTCGGCAACACCTTCAGCACCGCCTGCAACAGCGCGATCAGCCGCTTGCTGTTGGGATGCAGAAGGCCGAGGTTCCGCGCCCGGCGGAATCCCTTGGGCAGCACATGCTGCAAAATCAAGCGCACGCATTTCATCAACATGGCATCGCTAAAACCTATGTTGCCGAAGGGACCATGGGCGATGCTGCTGGTTTTTTGCTGGGGTTTGCCACGCTCATCGCAAGCGAGCTCGATATTCGTGGTGGGTACATGGTTGATGATCCAGCTCACGCCAATCGCTATGCCTCACTGCCTGCCGTAAAGCTGGCACGACTCGCCGTCGATCACCGGTTTCGTGGTTGCCGTATCGGCGAGACCTTGGTTGATTTCTCTCTGGCCGTAGTCGTCGCTCAATGGAACGGAATATCTGTGAGAAACCCGCACTCTCCATCCGTGCCATTCGGTTTTTTCAATCCTCGCTATCCGCATTTTCGCGGTAGTCTGAAAGCTTTTTGTTCGTCCAGCTTTTGAAGGCGCGGCGGAAGTTGCTGACGCTGCTGTAGCCCAGCATAAAGCCGATTTGCTTGGGGGTGAGCGAGGTGTATTTGAGGTACTGGATCGCCAGCTCGCGCCGCGTATCGTCGAGGATGGCCTGGAAGGTCACATCTTCCCTGACCAGCCGCCGCCGCAGGGTGCGTGAGCCGATATTGAGATGCTCGGCCATTTCTTCCAGGGTCGGAAACTTGCCGGGGTGCTTGACCAGATAATTGCGGATGCGGTTGGAGAGCTGGTCGTCTTCTTCGTTTTTTGTCGTCAGCAACTGGCATTGCCGCTCGCAGAGCTTGAAGACTTCTTCATTCGCCAGGCTCACCGGGTCTTTGAGGCGTTCAATGTCGAACACCACAATATTGCGCGGCTGGTTGAAATGCAGCGGGCAACCAAAGCGGCGCTGATACGCCTCCAGATGGGCGGGGGCGGCGTAGGTGAGCGACATTTCCAGAATCGGGAATGGCTTGTTGGTGATGGTGGAGGCCAGTTCAATGGTGCGACTGACGAATTCCTCGACGGCAAAACGCAGCGCATCTCCCCCCAGCAGATAACTGTCACGGATTTCCGAGTACCAGCGGCCATCGACGATGTGATTGCTGGAGGTAAAAATCTGTTCGCTTAGCGAGTAATACTTGGTGAACACCTCCCGCGCCTGTTCCAGCGTGGCCGCACTCAGCGCCGCATAGCCCAGTACGCCCAGGTCGCTGATCTTGAATTCAGCACCCAGCGCGATGCCGATGCAAGGGTCGCCACTCAGCGCGATCATGTTGAGAATGACCTGCCGGTACTGTTGCGGATTGGCGCGGAAAGCACCGCTCTGGATGCGCTCGGCACTGAGCGGCGTTCCTTGCAGCACCTGCTCGGCCGTAAAGCCGCGTGCGGCCATGCGGGCGAGATAAAAACTCAGCTTGTGGGTGGATTTCACGGCAGGTTAAAACCCCATCGGCAGGTTTCGAAAGGGGTCAATTATAGAGCGAATGTGGACACCGGGGTACGCCATATCAGTACGCCACCGCAGTGCGCCACTTCACCGCAACCGCACCCGGCATCTGTCGGAGAACCGCACCAGCAGGGGCTCTCCGGTAGATGCTCAATGGTCGAGACGATCCGCCTCGAGGTAACCCAGGCGTGCCAATGTACGAACCACCTGATCGGCCGCCTCATCCGGCGTGCATTGCGTGGTGTCGATCCGCAGCTCCGGTTGTGCGGGGGCTTCATAAGGCGAATCGATGCCGGTGAAGTTTTTCAGCTCACCGCGCCGCGCTTTTTTGTACAGCCCTTTGGGGTCGCGGGTTTCAGCCACCGCCAGCGGCGTGTCGACAAACACTTCGACAAACTCATCGTCCTGCATCAAGCCGCGTGCCATGCGCCGGTCGGCGACAAAAGGCGAAATGAAAGCAGTGATGACGATCAGCCCGGCATCCACCATCAGTTTGGCGACTTCGGCGATGCGGCGGATGTTTTCGACACGATCCGCTTCCGTAAAGCCTAGATCTTTCGACAACCCCATCCGCACGTTGTCGCCATCGAGCAGATAGGTGTGGTTACCCATCGCATGCAGCCGCGTCTCGACCAGATTCGCAATCGTTGATTTGCCTGCCCCGGACAAACCCGTCAGCCAGATGACACAGGGTTTTTGCAGTTTGGCGGATGCCCGCACCGATTTGTTGATTTCCAC
>JAGOVA010000005.1 GCA_018061005.1 Sterolibacterium sp.
CGCGCACGCGCCGAGTAGCCATCGATGTCACCCAGCCGGCCATACAGTTCGCCCACCCGATGACCATCATGATCGGCATCGCTGCTGGTTTCGAGTGCGGCCAGCTCACGTTCGATGGCGCGCAGCTCGACATCGCCATCGAGGGTGAATTCAAGGGCGGCATCCGGCAAGGCCGGGGTGTCCTGCGCCACATGCGCGATGACCCAGGCACGCGGAATTTCAAGATCGCCACATTCGCCATGCAGTTCATTCCGCAGGAGTGCCAAAAAAGAGGACTTGCCGCTGCCATTGGCACCGATCAGGCCGATCTTCCAGCCCGGATGCAGTTGCAGGCTGGCTTCGGCCACCAGCATCTGGCTGCCGCGCGCAAAACCAAGATTTCGTAACAAAATCACACACCACCCCGCTCACGCCAAGCCTGATCCATATCGATAAAAACAAAAGGGCCTTGCTGCGCCGGATATTTGCCACGTCGCCCACGATAAGCAGCGGCGAGTGCGGCGAGATCAGCCGCTTCGTCGCCGGTGGTTTCATACAGGCCAAAAATGCCCACTTCACGGCGGGCATAGTCAATACACGCCAGCGCCAGCGGCACATCAATCGCCCGCGCCAGCCGGTAGAAGCCGCTCTTCAGGTGATCGACCGTACTGCGCGTACCTTCCGGCGTGATGCCCAGATAAAACCGTTCGTGATTCGCATAATTTGCCGCCATTTGCTCGACAAAACCCGTCCGTTCACGCCGATTGACCGGCACACCGCCCATCGCACGGAAGAAAACACCGGGCAATCCACGAAACAGGGAGTCTTTGGCCGCCCAGTGAATCGGCAAGCCGGAGCCATAGCGAAACAGGATACCCAGGATGAAATCCCAGTTTGAAGTGTGCGGGTAGATCATGACGACCGCCTTGGCCGCAAGCGTCGGCGGCAGCAAGATACGCCAGCCAACCAGGCGCAGTAGCACCCGGCAAAACCAGACGAAGGGATGAAAGCCCGCATTCATACTCATTGAGTGCTCACTCGATCCCCTGGCTGGCCAGATAGTCTTCGTAATTGCCCTTGTAATCGACGATGCGACCGTCCTTGATTTCAAAAATGCGGGTGGCAATCGAGGAGACGAATTCGCGGTCATGCGAGACGAAGACCAGCGTGCCGGGATACTTGGCCAACGCGGTGTTCAGCGACTCAATGGATTCCATGTCGAGGTGGTTGGTCGGCTCATCCATCAGCAGGACGTTCGGCTTCATCAGGATCAGCTTGCCAAACAGCATGCGCCCCTGCTCGCCACCCGACAGCACCTTGACCGACTTCTTGCCGTCGTCACCGGTAAACAACAACCGCCCCAGCGTGCTGCGGACGATTTGTTCGTCATCGCCTTCACGCGCCCAGTATTGCACCCAATCGACCAGGGTTTCGTCCTTGGCAAAATCTTCCGAATGATCCTGGGCGAAGTAGCCGGGGCGTGCTTTTTCCGCCCACTTCACCGTACCGCCCTGCGGCGTCAGCCCGCCCAGGGTTTCACCGGCCAGGCAGCGCAGCAGGGTGGTTTTGCCCACGCCGTTTTCGCCAATGATGGCGATTTTCTCGCCCGCTTCGATGATGGTGTTGAAGTTCGCAAACAGCGTTTGGTCGTAACCATGGCGCAGCTTTTCCATTTCGACGGCCTGGCGATGCAGCTTTTCTTTTTCATCCACTTCAAAGCGGATCCACGGGTACTGACGTGAGGATGGCTTGACATCATCCACCTTGATTTTCTCGATCAGCTTGGCACGCGAAGTGGCCTGACGTGCCTTGGATTTGTTGGCCGAGAAACGCCGCACGAATTCCTGCAGTTCCTGCACACGATCCTTGGCCTTGGCGTTGGCCGCCAGCTGACGCTGGCGCGCTGCGGTGGAGGCCTCCATATAATCGTCGTAATTACCCGGATACACCTTCAACGTGCCGTAATCGAGGTCGGCCATGTGGGTGCACACCTGGTTGAGAAAGTGACGATCATGGGAAATGATGATCATCGTGCTCTCACGTTCGTTGAGCACATTTTCCAACCAGCGGATGGTATTGATGTCGAGGTTATTGGTCGGCTCATCGAGCAGCAGAATGTCGGGGTTGGCGAACAACGCCTGCGCCAGCAGCACCCGCAGCTTCCAGCCGGGCGCGACGGCACTCATGGTGCCAAAATGCTGTTCGGTCGGGATGCCCACGCCATGCAGCAGTTCCCCTGCGCGCGATTCCGCCGTGTAACCATCAAACTCGGCAAACTGTCCCTCCAGCTCGGCGGCATGGAGGTAGTCTTCTTCGCTGGCTTCCGGATTGGCGTAAATCGCATCCTTTTCCTGCATGCAGGCCCACATGTCCTGATGGCCTTGCAGCACCACGTCGATCACGCGCTGCTCTTCGTAAGCAAACTGATCCTGCTTGAGAAAAGCCATGCGCTCGTGCGTATCCAGCACGACATTCCCCGCCGACGACTCCAGCGAACCGGCGAGAATTTTCATCAGCGTCGTCTTGCCCGAGCCGTTGGCACCGATCAGGCCATAGCGGTTACCCTCGCCAAACTTGACGGAAATATTTTCAAACAGGGGCTTGGCCCCGAACTGCATGGTGATATTGGATGCGACGAGCACGGCGTGAGTCCTGTTTCAGAAATGAATGACACAGCGGCGCACCGCAAGATGCGCCCGCATGAACGAGTCGAGCCACTGCGGGTGCAAGCAATTCATCCCGCAGCGGAAAAAAGGAGCAATTTTAACGGCTTTGCACAAACTTCGCCTGCAAAAGCCCTGTATTTGTTGGATCACTCGAGAAACCCAGCGCGGGGTTTCACTAGGCGTCATCTGAGCGTCAGGATTCAGCAACCCGCCCCGGCGCACAAAAAAGCCGCCACACCGGGCTACCGGCGGGCGGCAAGATCAAACACAAAATCAAACGATACGGCGATCCCTTTGCCACGCCCGGGGCGCGCAGAAAAGATCAGCCCGGACAGGATCAGCCCAGACGTTCGATGATGGTCACATTTGCCTGACCACCGCCTTCACACATGGTTTGCAGGCCGTAACGGCCGCCCGTGCGCTCCAGTTCGTGCAGCAGCGTGGTCATCAGCTTGGTGCCGGAAGCCCCCAGCGGATGCCCCAAGGCAATCGCACCGCCATTGACGTTGGTTTTGGCATGCGCATAACCGGTCTCTTTGAGCCAGGCCATGACCACCGAGGCGAAGGCTTCGTTGATTTCCACCAGATCAATATCATCCAGTTTCATGCCGGCTTTTTTCAGGGCGCGAGCGGTGGCGGGAATCGGCGCGGTGAGGTGCCAGATCGGATCGTCGGCGAGCACGCTGAGGTGATGGATACGCGCACGCGGCTTGAGGTTGTAACGCTTCAAGGCCGCTTCAGAAACCACCAGCACAGCGGAAGACGCATCGCAGGTTGAACTGGATACGGCAGCGGTGATCCCCGGGTAGGTCGGATCGACCGGTGCCAGCGTGGCCATTTTTTCCAACGTTGAAGCGCGCGCGGTTTCGTCCATTTTGAAATCGCCAAAAGGCACGACTTCGCGGTCAAAACGGCCTTCAGCAATCGCCTTCAGGGCGCGGGTGTGGCTTTCCAGCGCGAACATTTCCATGTCTTCGCGGCTGATCTTCCAGTGATCCGCAATACGCTGGGCGGCATAAAACTGGTTCACCGGGGCATCGCCAAAACGCGCTTTCCAACCTTTGCTTTCAGCAAACGGCGTAGTGAAGCCGTACTGCTGACCCGCCAGCATGGCCGAAGAAATCGGGATCGCCGTCATGGTCTGCACGCCCCCGGCCAGCACCACGTCCTGCGTGCCGCTCATCACCGCCTGCGCCGCAAAATGCACCGCCTGTTGCGACGAGCCACATTGACGGTCGATGGTCGTACCCGGCACCGACAGCGGTTGCCCGGCCGCCAGCCACGAGGTGCGGGCAATGTCGCCGGCCAGCGCGCCGATGGTATCGACGCAGCCAAAAATCACGTCATCATAATCCTCAGCGGGGATCGTATTGCGCTCGACGATGGCCTTGATGACATGCGCGCCGAGATCGGCACCATGCACCGCAGCCAGAGAACCCTTGCGCTTGCCGGTGGGCGAACGCAAAGCGTCAACGATATAAGCTTCTGCCATGATTTTTCCTTATGGGTCGGTGGTTAAGGTCTGTTTTGTTTTTCCACAAAACCGCCCGCTGGCGGGGGCTTTGCAGTTTGGGAATCTGTGATTTTAATGGTGACGACCACTTCGCTGCGGTGATGATCGCCGTATCTCCGTATCGCCAGATTGTCCGATTGCCAGTGGACACCATCAATAAAAACTGCGTCCTGCGCCTGTTATTTTCTTGCCAGATGATCGATCACGACGGGTGGGCGGTTCGGAAATTGCGCCACCAGTTCAAGCTTGCCCCCCATGCCTTCAACATAACGCCGCAGCGTAGAGAGCAGCATGTCACTGCGTTGTTCCAGACGTGAAATCGTATCCTGCCTGACCCCCAGGGCTGCGGCCAAATCTTCCTGCGTTTTTTCAACCGCCTGACGCAAATCCTTCAATGAGGCGAGCTCCTGCGCGCGTCGTTCTATTTTTGCGCGCCGCGCGGCGGGAAGGGTCGCCATCATGTCATCCAGTTTTTTTGCCATGCTTGCGCTCCTTTGCATTTGCGCTGGCCAGTTCCGCCAAATGCGCATCAAACCGCTGGTCAGCCAAGGTCATTAGCCGTTTGTAAAATCTTCGCTGATCCGCACCGCCCTTGTCCCCGCCCACCAGCAATATCGCCCGTCGTTTCGGGTCGAAAGCGAAGGCGATCCGCCAGACACCTCTTCCGCCATCAAAACGCAGCTCTTTCATGTTGGCGTGCTTCGAGCCTTTCAGTCCATCCACCGTCGGCCGCCCGAGACCCGGGCCGAATTCACCGAGCAGTTTCGCATGTGCCAGTAGTTCATCCTGCACGGCCTCATCGAACGACTGGAACTCGGCAACAAAGGTCTCATGGAAGAGGACGCTCCAGCTCATGCGCGCAGTATGGACTTAAAGCAATATGGACTCAAGGGCATATTATCAATAACAACAAAGTTAATGACACTTCATAGACCGCCCACCAGCGCAGGAATTTCCGCAAGAACTTCCTCACGAGCCTTACTGCCACCGGGAATTTCCGACTTTGTGCTGCCCACTTCCAGACGCGCGAAGACGACTCGCCGGTCATTCTTTTCCGCCCAGCCCACAAACCAGCCTTGCGGACGGTTTTCATTCACCGAACCGTCTTTATCACGCAGCCAGCCACTACCGCTCTTGCCATGGACTGTCCAGCCTCCGGCAGCGGCGTATTCGGGGATGGTTGCCCGCGTCATTTCATACGCTTTTTCAGATACTGGCAGCCGATGCCCCATGAAACGCAGAAGGAACTGGATCTGTTCATCGGGTGAAATCGCGAGTGAGGACATAAGCCAGGCGTGAGTCAGCCCGTTATGCTTTCCCGGATCGACTCGTGGATAGGACAGGTCTCTCTGAGAGGGGTTGAACTCTGGCTGCAATTCCCAGGAAGGTGCATGGGGGGATACCAGGATGCCGCTGTCAAACCCCATGAGAGCCAAAGGAAGCTTGAAGGACGAGCACGGGGAAAATGGTTGATCACAAACCCCGCTGCGATGAATCATCCGGCCTGTGACGGCATCTGCAACGACGGTGCATTTCAATGCGTCCGGCGTTCCGGCATCGGCCGCAGCCGCCATGGCACCGCTGGGCACCCAGAGAGAGAAGGCCAGCAGCAACCACGGCAGTGTCCGCATGTTATTCAATGAACGTATGCGCTGCACCCAGCTGTTTCTGTGCGGCGTTTTCTGCCAGTACGAATTCGGCGACACGGCTCTTGTGGAAGCCTTTATCGCCCCAGGCGGCGGCGAGTACCCAGGCGCGCTTCATGAAAATCTGCAGATCGACTTCCCATGTATACCCCATCGCGCCATGTACCTGCATGCCTTTTTTGGCGGCATACAGTGCGGCTTCGAGTGCGGCGAGGAAGGCGTGCGAGGCGTGAATGGATGTGCGCTGCTGGTTGTGGCTGAGCGCGTAGGCGGCACGATAGATCACCGGACGGGCGAATTCGAGCTTGACCGCGACATCGGCCATGTAATGCTTGAGTGCCTGAAAGGAACCGATCTGCTTGCCAAACTGTTTGCGATCGACACTGTAATCCACCGAGAGGTCGAGCATGCGCGCGGCCAGTCCGGCCAGTTGTGCGGCATTGGCCAGCACGCCGCGATCGACGGCCTTCTGCCAGACGGCTTGACCGGCAGCGGCATCGGCCACCCGGGTTTTGTCCGAGGGTGTCCATTCGACGCGGAACAAACGGCGCGATGATTCCAGACTCTCATTGGCGGTGAGCTTCACGGCAGCAGGAAGCACGGCATGCACTTCACCTTGATGATGCAACAGCAACAGGTCGGCGACATGGGCATCCGCCACCAGCGGGTTCAAGGGGCCACCCACGGCCACGCGGGCTTCGCCGGCGGCAATTTTCGGCAGCCATTCTGCGGCCAGCGCATGGCTAACCTTAACCTCGCCCGCAGGCAATTCATTGAGGATGCCGACCGCCAGCCAGGCGGTGTCGAGCAGCGGCTCGGGCAGGGCAAAGTAACCGACTTCCTGGGCGATCAGGATCCAGTCGAGGTCGTTCAGGGCGAGGCCGCCGTGTTCTTCCGGCACGGAATAGCCACACAGCCCCTGCTCGGTGAGCAGATTCCAGAGTGCGGCCGAACGGCCATCGGCGGTTTCCCAGAGTTCGCGCAACAATTCGGGCGCGACTTCCTTGAGGAAGACGCTGCGGATGTTGTCGCGGAACAGGATTTGATCTTCGGTAAAAGTAAAGTCCATGATGGCGGCTCCGATTAAACGCGCGGCATGCCCAGCATGCGCTCGGCGATGATGTTGCGCTGGATTTCGTTGGTGCCTGCGTAAATCGGGCCGGCCTGAGCAAACAGGAAACCATCCAGCCAGTTGCCGACCCCTTGTGCGTCCGGCGCATGGGGCTGCAGTTCGGCACGGGCCGCGAGGATATCAAGCGCGGTTTCGTGCATCATTTGATCCAGCTCGGACCAGAAAATCTTGTTGGTGCTCGATTCCACGCCGATCTTCTTGCCCTTGATGAGTTCAGACGCGGTGCGATAAGTGGCCAGCGTATAGGCTTCCGCGCCCATCCAGGCTTTCAATACCGCATCACGGATCGTTGGATCACGATCGGCCGACGCTTTATTGGCTTGATAAAGTGCCACCAGCTGACGTGCCGTTTCCTGGAAACGTGCGGGAGAGCGCAACATCAGGCCACGCTCGAAACCGGCGGTCGCCATCGCCACTTTCCAGCCCGCGCCCGTTTCACCCAGGCGGTTTTCCACCGGCACTTTAACATCATCAAAAAACACTTCGGCAAAACCCGGCAGGCCGTTCAGTTGCTTGATCGGACGCACGGTAATGCCCGGCGTGTTGAGCGGCACGAGGATGAAGGTCAGCCCATTGTGGTTGCTGGTTTCCGGATCGGTACGAAACAGCCCGAAACACCAGTCGGCCCAGACGGCGCGCGTCGACCAGATTTTCTGGCCGTTGATGGTGTAAGTCTTGCCCTCGGCATCCAGTATCGCTTTGGTGCGCACGGCCGCCATGTCGGAGCCGGCGTTGGGTTCTGACCAGCCTTGCGCCCAGACTTCCTCGCCCATCGCCATTTTCGGCAGGAAACGTTTTTTCTGCTCCGCCGTGCCGTATTCCATCAAAGTCGGGCCAAGCAGGAAAATACCGTTCTGGTTCACCCGCAGCGGTGCGCCGGCACGCCAGTATTCCTCTTCAAAAATCAGCCATTCGATCAGGTCGCAACCCCGGCCGCCCAGCTCAACCGGCCAGGTGACCATGCCCCAGCGGCCGGAATTCATTTTGGCTTCCCATTCGCGGTGCGCCTGGAAACCTTCCGCAGTATCAAAACTCGTCAGCGGCTTCTTGGGGACATTCGTGCTCAGCCAGGCACGCACTTCAGCGCGGAAGGCGTGGTGTTTTTCGGTGTATTCCAGTTCCATCGATTAATCTCCCTATCCATGACGGACGATTGAGCGGATCTTTTAATCAAAATCGACGCTGCCAACTCCGTTCGCGGTGAGCCTGTCGAACCGCAGATTTCCTGCGATGGGTGGCCTTCGCCAAGCTCAGGCCGAACGGGGTATCAAAATTTCGCGTCACGCTTCTCGACAAAGGCACGGCGGGTTTCCGCCGATTCCGGGTGCAGGTAGGCTTGCAACGTGAAGCCCTGCTCCCAGCGGTACTTGTCTTCCAGATTACCGTCTTCAACGCCATTCAGCGACTCCTTGGCGATCTGGATCATCGCCGGGCTCTTGGCGGCAATCTTCCTGGCAATGGCCAGTGCGGCTTCACGCACATCCGCCTTGGTCGGCACCAGCTTTTCCACCGCACCCAGGCGATAAGCTTCTGCCGCCGTGATGGCCTCGCCGGTGAAGTACATGTGACGCACTTTCTGCACCGGGAACATACGCTGCAGATGCGCCGCACCGCCCATCGCGCCGCGATCGACTTCCGGCACGCCGAAGGTCGCGCATTCCGAAGCCACGAGGATGTCAGCCGCACCGGCAATGCCGATGCCGCCACCGAGCACAAAACCATGCACGGCAACAATCACCGGCTTGGGATTGCGATGCACGGCACGGAAAGTTTCGTAGTTGGCGTGATTGACGACCACGATCAGATCCGGATTGGCATCAAGTTCCTTGATGTCCACCCCGGCGCAGAAACCGCGCCCTTCGGAGCGGATGATGATGACGCGCACGTCATCATTCGCGCCCAACCGGTCGATTTCGTGCGCCAGATCCAGCTGACTTTTACTGTCCAGCGCATTCACCGGCGGACGATTAATGATCAGTTCGGCGATGCCGTCGGCAATCTGGGTGTGGAAGGGTTGGTTCATTCAATCACTCCTGTTCAATAGGGTTCAGGTACTTTTTTGATATTAGTGGCCGAAATGTTGATTACCGTTCGCCCTGAGCATGTCGAAGGGTGAGCGGCGATCCCTGTGCGCTCGTTCATGGTTCGACAAGCTCACCACGAACGGAATATTCGTTGACAGCCATGATGGCGACGTTACGACAGAAGTCAAATGTCATTTCTGGCTGAATGAGGCAAGACGTGCCGTGGCCTGCGTGACGATGCCGCTAATCACCTGCTCACAGCTTTCCAGTTCTTTAATCATGGCGGCGACCTGGCCGCTGGGCATCAGCCCTTCATCCGGCACACCTTCGACCATGGCGCGCTGGATCACCACCGGCGCATTGGCCGACATGATGGTTTCTGAAATGCTGCTGCCATCTTTCAGCGCCTTCAGGCCAAACTCGGCCATCTGCTTCACCGTCATGCCGGTGCGGCTGCGCCAGTGCCAGGCATTCTGCGCGGAAATCAGCACGCGTTTCATCGGGCTGGCGGCTTCCAGCCGATGCAGGGTCGGGTTATCGAGGAAACGCTGCGGCAAGCCATCGACCGCCGTGGTGGTGCGAATGGCGGCCGGGTCTTTCACCGCCAGATAATTCTTCAGCGTGTTCTGCGGGACGGGTGACTCCTTGGTCATCAGGAAGCGCGTGCCCATGGCTATCCCTGCGGCACCACAGGCTAGCGCGGAAGCCAGGCCACGACCGTCGTAAAAACCACCGGCGGCCACGACGGGCACGTTCACCGCGTCGAGCACCTGCGGCAACAGGATGCTGGAGGGCACGCTGCCGGTATGACCGCCGCCTTCACCCCCTTGCACCGTCACGATGTCCGCACCCAGTTCGATCGCCTTGATTGCGTGCTTGACCGCGCCCACCGTCGGCATGCAGAGGATGCCCGCGTCCTTGAAACGCTGGATCATTTTCTTGTCCGGGCCACGGCCATAGCTCACGGCACGCACCTTGTCGCGGTGCTTGATGGCGATGTCGATGATCTCCATCGCGCCCGGCTGGAACATGTGAAAGTTGAGGCCGAAGTTTTGATCGGTCAGCGACTTGGTCTTGAGGATGGCCGCCTCGACTTCGGCGGGGGTCATCACCGCACCGGCCAGAAAGCCAAAACCGCCGGCATTGCAGGTGCCGGCCACCATGTTGGCATCGGCAACCCAGCCCATGGCAGTCTGCACCACCGGATATTTGCAGCCCAGCATGTCGCACAGCGGGGTATGGAGAATGTTGTTCATGCGTTTCAAATCCTTCCTGGAGAAACCAACGGCACGGTGACCCGTTCATGGTGAGCCCTTCGATATACTCAGGACAGGCTCGTCAAACCATGGACGGGTGTATTGTGCGCATTGTCTATTGCCGATGCCGACTGCCCTTCGACAAGCTCAGGGCGAACGGTAATGACTGATACGTTACCGATCGGCCAATACCCTAGCGTTTCACGATTACCGACGAGCCATGTCCGAACAGCCCCTGGTTGGCGGTGATGCCGACCTTGGCGTTGGCGACCTGACGCGCGCCCGCCTGGCCGCGCAACTGCCAGGTCAGCTCGCACACCTGAGCAATCGCCTGCGCCGGCACAGCTTCACCGAAACAGGCCAGCCCGCCGGAGGTATTCACCGGCAGGCGCCCCCCCAGGCGGGTGACGCCATCACGCACCAGTTTGGCCGCATCGCCGCGCGCACAGAGCTGCAGGTCTTCGTACCAGTCCAGTTCCAGTGCGGTGGACAGGTCATACACCTCGGCCACGCTGACATCCTGCGGGCCCAGACCGGCTTCTTCGTAGGCTTTTTTCGGCAGTGCGGCACGGAAGCGGAAGGCTTCGGCCGCCGCTGCCGAGTCATTGGCCAGGTCGGGCATTTCCACCGAGGCGGAAGCGAAGGTCGGCGTGACGGTGGAAATCGCCGCGATGCGCGGGGCATCGGCTTTGCCGATTTTCTTGGCGTATGCCGTACTGCAAACAATCAGCGCCGCACCGCCATCCGAAACCGCGCAGACATCCATCAGGCGCAGCGGATCCGCCAGCGCAGCAGAAGCGGCCACATCTTCGGCAGTAAATTTCTTGCGATAACGGGCATTCGGGTTTTCGAAGCCGTGCTCGGAATTCTTCACCTTGACCAGCGCGAAATCAGCCTGTGTGTCGCCATACAATGCCATGCGACGACGGGCGTAGAGCGCGAAATAAGTCGGATTGGTCACCCCCAGACGGAAGCGTACCCAGTCCGGATCATCCGGCCGCTCGCCTTTTTGCGGGGCGAGAAAACCTTTGGGCGTGGTGTCCGCACCGATCACCAGCGCGACTTCACATTCCCCGGCGAGGATCTTGGCGCGCGCGGCGGCCAGCGCCTGCGAACCGGAAGCACAGGCGGCATACGACGTATTCACTTCCGCGCCCTGCCAGCCGAGTGCCTGACAGAAGGTGGCACCCGCGACATAGCCCGGATAACCGCAACGCATGGTCGCCGCACCCGAAACAAACTGCACGTCGCGCCAGTGGATGCCCGCGTCGGCGAGTGCCGCGCGCGCAGCAAACACGCCATATTCCACAAAATTCTTGCCGAACTTGCCCCAGGGGTGCATGCCCGCGCCGATGATGGCGATTTCCTTGCTCATGCTTTGGCTCCTGTTGTCTTCGCCGGGCCGCCCCAAGAAGACAGCCGCGTTAAAAATGGAGTCCTGCAGGTTTTTGCAGGACGAACTACCGTTACCCCTTTCCTTGGGGAAGGGGCCAGGGGATGGGTCATCGTGGTTTCCATTTCCAAACGGTTTTCACCGTTGCGTCATCCTCAGACAGCACGTCGATCACCAGCTCCATGGCCATACCGACTTTCAAATCGGCCAGGTCCACGCCTTTGACGAGTTGGCCAAGTACCACCATGCGCTCCTTGTCGAGCTCGACCGCCGCAATGCCAAACGGCTCGAACGGCTCCGCCGCAATGTAAGGCTCGGGCGGCTTGTAGGCCGCATTGGTGTACGACCACAGTTTGCCGGTACGCGACAGCGGCACCTCGGCAAACTGTTCCGAATTGCAGTCGGGGTTGCGACAGAAGGTCGTCAGTTTGGGAAAGTAGTAAGTGCCGCAAGCCGCGCAGCACGAGCCGATCAGGTGTGGCTCTTTTCCTTCTGCGGAAAACCAGCCCTCAAGAACGGGGACGCGTACTTTTTCGCTCATGATGTGTCCTCAGGCCGCCTGCCGGATGGCGGGCGGATTGTTCTTGACGATCATGCCACGCTGATTGTGCGGATCAAGACGGCGGATGATGGCCAGTTGCTCCGCCGTAGCCAGCGGGGTCGTGCCCATATCGTCCGCCTTCAGCAGCGGGAAGCCGGTGGCGGCCTGCACTTCTTCAAAGCTCACACCCGGGTGCAGCGACTTCACGCGGATCGCATGATTCGGCCCCTTGAAGTCCATCACGCAAAGATTGGTGACGATCAGGCGCAGATCGACAAAGCTCTTCATGCCTGGTTCCAGGCGTGCCGGGTTGTAACCGGGGCCGGAGACCATATCCACTTCATCGCTGGCGACGAAGGTGCGCGCGCTGTGGAAGGGTACGAAATAAGAATTGGCGTGATTGATGTTGTTGCCCGGCAGGCCGCGCACACCCAGCACCGCCGACTTGGGTTTGGCGTAATCTGTGCCGACGCAGGACAGGTTCGACTGGCCATAACGGTCGATCTGGGTCGGGCCGATCATGGCGTGACGCTTGCCGCCCCAGACACATTCGAAGACGCGGTCAAAGCTCATGTAACCTTCATATTTCGCCACGTAGTCGCCGCGTGCGCCCAGCGGCACAGGTTCGGAAACCAGAAAGGTTTCGGAGTCGGTCATCAGTAGGTCAGGCGCATGGGTGAGCTTGGCGAGACTCGCCCCCAGACGCGGGACGGTGGTGATGCCGGAAGCCAATACTTCGCCATCGCCGCGCCAGGCTTCGGCGCAGGCGACTATCATTAGTTCGGCCAGGGTGCAATCCGTAGATTGGGTCGCTTGAGTCATGATTCGATCACCTCAGAAAATGGGGGTACGCAGCTTGCCGATGCGTTCCATGCCGCCGTTTTTGGCGATGTACTCCGCTTCGCTGCAGGCGATGAATTCATCGTAGTACTGTTGCCAGCCGTTTTCTTCCGTGGCCGATGCGTTGTATTTCTTGAGATGTTCCATATCCCAGCCATACGCCTTGCCGCAGTAGGTCGGATGGCCACCTCCGGGGGCATGCACCACGCCCTTCACCAGATAGCGTTCAAAGTAGTTGAAACGCGCTTCGTCGGCGGTGAGCTGAAATTTGTCTTCGAGCTGCTCGGTGCAGACATAGCAGGCATCGGCAGCACGCGCGAACAGATCATCGAACAGCGGGTCGTTGCCGGTATTGAGCGTGTTGCCCAGCTTGTCGGCACGATCGACATGCACCAGCGCGACATCGAGCTTGAGCGCGGGCATCGCCAGCAGCACTTCACCATCGGCATACGGCGACTTGACCATTTTCAGCATCGGATTGTGCTTGACCACATCCGTGCCCAGACCGCAGCGTGTCGGCAGGAAAGGCACGCGCATGCCCGCAGCACGCAGCCCCCACTCGAACATGCCTTCATCCAGCTCCATCACTTCCAGCTGGCCGGCCTCGCGCGCCTTACGGTAGTACGGCTCCAGCGGGATGGCATCCATGGTGACAAAGCCGTAGATCAGCTTCTTGACCTTGCCTGCCGCACACAGCAGGCCGACTTCCGGGCCGCCGTAGGCCACGATGGTGAGATCCCTGACATCCGAGCGCAGCAGTTCGCGCACCAGTGCCATCGGCTTGCGCCGTGGCCCCCAGCCGCCGATCCCGATGGTCATGCCGCTCTTGATGTTGGCGACCACATCGGCAGCACGCATCTGCTTGTTGAGAGGTTGGTTCATTCGCTGGCTTTGTCCTTTCCGGTGAACAATGGCAATCGCTTGCACAGTAAGGCGAGCCATAGCCCGCCTGATCGTGGGAATTCTGGCGAGATTACCTCTGCGGCTCATCGTCCAACAGGACTAGCAACGCGCACACAAAAGCAGGCCAAGCGTTTGACGGAAAAAGGATTTCAGGGTGCTACGGGGCTTGCCACCGCATCTGGATCAGCCCAGAAACAGCTCGGCATCCTGCCGCTGCGCGTCGACTTCCGCCATGACCGCCTTGATATCCGACCAGTCCAGACACAGACGGTCAAAGGCGAATTCGGAAATACGCGGTGCCAGATCGTCGGCATCATTCGCAAAACACAGGGTATGCGAGATGACGTTGGCGACATGAATCAAGCTGGTCAGGGTACTGGCCGGATGATTTTCCGGCTCATGATGGCCGGCCACCGCACGGGCGACTTCCGGCGCAAACTTCCAGCTTTCGGCCACCGCCTCGCCAATCTGGCTATGCGAGAAGCCCAGCGTGCGCTTCTCGGCATCGAGCATGCGGCAATCTTCACGACGCTGGTGCTCAATCACTCCGACAAAGTGCTCCGGAAAACGCGCCGCCAGCACCAGCTTGCCGATATCGTGTAGCAGACCGGCCATGAACGCGGTTTCGGGATTGACGCGGGTATGTTTGGCCAATGCCCGCGCCACCAGCGCCGTGCAGACACTGTGCAGCCAAAAACCGCGTAATTCGTAACCGGGAATCTGTAACTGCTGAAAACGCCCGGCCACCGCCATGGAGGACACCATGGTGGCCACCGCCTGCTGACCCACCACCGCCAGCGCATCCGGAATGCTCGCCACCCGCCGCTGCAAGCCATACACCGACGAATTGGCCAGACTCAGACAGCGGGCTGCCAGCACGGGATCCTGCGCGACCAGTCGGGAAATCTCACGCGGATCCACCGCGTCACGCCCCAGCAGTTCCACCAGCTGGGACACCACCGTTGGTGCCGCCGGGAGATTATCCAGATCTGCAATCACCGATTGCAGGTTGATCGGCGTCATGGGCGTTTTTCCTGGCGACCCAGGCGTTCTAAGCGATCTAAGCGATACTCAAGCACGGCCTTGAACAAACCTTGCGTCACGGCATCCGACTCAGACTTGCGGAACAAACGACGCACCCGGATACGCACCGCATCTTCGTCACACGCCGAGGGCATCACATCCGCATCCGCAACTGCAGCGGGAGCTTCCGGCAGCACTTCGATGTCGCGAACACCAAGCTCCTGCAAACGCAGCAGTTTCGCGGCATCCAGCCGGGTTCCGGCGGGCAGCAGCAACCCACCATCCGCACGCAGCACGGGGGAGGCCAGCACCATATCCGGTGCAGCTTGAACCAGCGGAACGAGATGGATTGCGGCAGGCATGTTTTGTCTCGAAGAATAACCCTCAGAGCAGTCGTTTGTCATGCACACAAACACACCACAAACGACCACTTTTTCTATTACAAAGTATATACCAAGGCACGCCTCAACTGACCGAAGCGACGCTATTGAGCAACAAGCGTACCAGCATTGTCTGGCGAGTGACACCGGTTTTGGAAAAAATCGAACGCAAATGGGCGCGCGCCGTGTTCTTGCGGATATTCAGCTCCACCGCCGCCTCATCCAGCGTCAGGCCATTGGTGAGCAGCAGCGCCAGCGCAACTTCCGCCGAGGTAAAGCCGAACAGACGGCGCACCAGTTCATGCGAAGGGTGCGGCTGATGGCGCGGGTCACGGATGAACACCGCCACCTGCTGCCAGTCGTTGCCTTCCGACAGCTCGTTACAGGGAATCGAGCGCACCAGCACACCCAGCTTGGGCTGCCCCGACGGACGCGTCAGCGAAATGGCTTCGGCCACCGCAGGGGCGGTGCGTGAATTGCTCGCCAGACCGATCTTGATCAGGCGCTGCAGTTCGCGGTCTTCCAATGCGTATTCGGCATGCAACCGCCCCTTGGCGACCTCGATGCCATCTTTTTCAGCGAGGATGCTGTCCGCCACGCCATTGCTGCGGATGATCATGCCCTGTTCGTTGAGGACAACTGTGCCAATCTGCATGCGATCCATCGCCACGGCATACAGCCGCCGCTCGGACTCAATGCCTTCGACACGAGAACGTAGCTTCACGGAACGCCGCAGGTGCGGCAGCAGATGCTGACAAAACGCTTTATCGTGCTCGCTGAAGTCCTGCGCGCCCGGCGGGCGGGTGATCCGCAAACGACACTCGCCACCGCCCTCAATGGGGATATCGGCACCAATGATGTAGCGAATGTGGTTCGGCTCGATGAACTGCCGGTAAAACTCGCCTTGCGTCCATTGCCGTGTATCGATCATTTCATCGATCGCCAGCACTTTGTCGGCTGGCAGACCGACAAAAGGATCCAGAGAAAACACCTGAAAGTGGTTGTAGGCCGCGCCATACAGATCCTCGCCGCGCGCACTGGCCCGCACCAGGATCGCCTGCTGGGTGGTCGAGGCCGGGCGCAGGATCAAGGTCACCCAGTTGGCATCGAGATGCAGCCTGATCTGACGCATCGCACTCGCCCAGGGCACATCCTCCAGCGGCCCTTCATAAATTTTCCCGACCAACTCGCTGAACTGGTCGAAACTCAAGGCCAGCGGCAACGGCTCCGGCGCGGCGGCTACAGACGCTGCCGCCGCATCGGATTCCTTGGGGGGGGCGGCCCGGGTTGTCCGGGTTGCTTTCGTCACGCGCGCTGAACAGGGGGGCGGATTAAACGCCGCGATACACAGGCTTGCGTTTTTCCATGAACGCCATGGTACCTTCCTTGGCATCCAGACTGCCCGCCACGCAAACGCCGATCGACCCTTCGAATTCGAGGATTTCATCGAGCGTCATGTATTGCGACATGTGGATCAGGCGACGCGCGGCATCCACGGCCACACTAGCACGTTGCGCCAGCATGCGGGCGTATTCGAAGGCCATTTCGAAGTCTTTGCCTTCCGGCACGAGCTCGTCGATCAGCCCGAGTTCCTTGCATTCTTCAGCTTTGAAGATTTTGGCCGTCTCGACCATCATCAGCGCGTTAGAGAAGCCCACGATACGCGGCAGGAAGTAAGACATGCCGCAATCCGGTGCCACACCGACATTGGTGAATATCGCCGCCATCTTGGTCGTGGTGTCAGCAAAGCGACGGTCACACGCCAGCGCGTAGGCCAACCCTGCACCCACCGCCGGGCCATGAATCGCGGCAATGACGGGTTTGTCGACCAGCACTAGTTGACGCGTCACTTCAAAGAACGGGCCACCCGGCGACTTGCGCTGCGAGCGCGGAATCGGCCGCGAAGCATCCGAAGTCCCCGGCATGGGACGGTCGCCTTCGCCCGAAAGAAAATCGACATCGCCGCCCGCGCAGAAAGCACGCCCTTCGCCCGTCAACAAGATGGTGCGGACTTCGTCCTGATAACGCAATTTGAGCAGCAGGGCGGCGAGTTCCTCGGCCAGATCCCAACTCACCGCATTGAGCTTGTCGGGGCGGTTGAGCGTAATGATGCCGACATTGTCTTCGAGTCGGAACGTGAGGTACTTGTATTCTTCGGCCATGGTGGATTCCTAGTGTGTGTCTTGGCTGATGAAATATTCAATCAATTCTGTTCGCATTGAGCCATTTGCATTGAGCCTGTCGAAATGCGCGCTGGACAAACCATGGGCTTCGACAGGCTCAGCCCGAACGGTATCGGGTCAATCAAACGCCGGACGGCACCGCGCTGGGGTTACCAGAGTCACGGTGCAACGGGCGACATCCCTCAACGGAATTGCGGGATGATTTCCTTGTCGTACCACTCGATCCATTCCAGGCAGGCCTCGAAGGTCGGCAGGCGCGGCGGACGCACCTGTACCGAGGTTGCACCGGCCTTTTGCAGCGATTCGACTTCACGCAACACGCTGTCGCGGTCGGCGGAAATGTGGGTTTCGCCCTTGTCAATATGCGCGTCATTGACATTGTAGGCGGTGGTGGTACACATGAACTCGAAGGTGTCTTTCTTCGCTTCGAACTCAGGTAGGCTCTTCATGTACTTGATGCAGTCCGGCAGATCGGCCGCCGTGACCAGCCATGGAATCCAGCCATCGCCCAGTTTGGCCGCACGGCGCATGGCGGGCTTGGAATTGCCGCCGATAAAAATGGGGGGATGCGGTTTCTGCACCGGCTTCGGCTCGATGATCACGTCGCTGAACTTGACGTATTCGCCGTTGAAGCTGGGCTTGTCGGCCATCCAGGCTTCCTTCAGCGCGGCGATGTATTCGTCGGCCATCGGGCCGCGCTTCTCGAACGGCACGTTGAGGCAGTCGAACTCATGTTGCAGGTGGCCGACCGCGGTGCCCAGCGTGAAGCGACCCCCACCAATGAATTCCATGGTGGCAATCTGCTTGGCCAGCAGCAGCGGATGACGATACGGCAGCACCAGCACGAAGGTCAGCATATGGATACGCTCGGTCGCGCCCATCAGCACCGATGCGGCGGTGATGCCTTCGACAAAACGCGTACCCATGTGCTCGGCCATCGCGGTCGGCATGACGAGGTGTTCGGGAATGGTCAGCCAGTCCCAGCTGAGGCTGTCGGCCTTCTTGGCAAAACGCAGGATTTCCTCACGACCGGCGTGTGGTTCCCAGGGCGCCATTGCGGGCGGGTAGTTGTCCATGCCGCAAGCGGCGAGTGCGAATTTCATGCTGATGCGCTCCTGTTTCCTGTTAGTCATTAGGGTTAGCGAACGGGTGAGTTTAACCCATCAATAGATGATCTGCCGCTGTACCAGATCGTCATAACGTTGCGTCGACATGCCGAGAATGTTTTTGAACACATGCTCGTTGTTTTCGCCAATCATCGGGCCAGGACGCACCGTCGGGCCGCCCGCACTCAGTTTGACGTAAGCGCCGTACAGCGTTTCCTTGAAGCCCAGCGGGTGGGTGACTTCAACGAAGGTCTGCCGTGCCTGATAGTGCGGGTCATGCAGCAGATCGGCCACGTTGAGTACGGGCGTGGCCGCCACCCCCTGTTTTTGCAAACGCTCGGCCAGTTCGCGGTCGTCATACTGCGCCGTCCACTCGCCGATCAGTTTGTGCAGCGTGTCGATATGTTGGACGCGGCTTGCCAGCGTGGCGAACTCGGGTACTTTCAGCCATTCTGGATGGCCGAAGGCGGTCAGCAAATGCTGCCATTCGTCGTCGCTGGCCACCGCAATGCTGATCCAGCGGTCATCGCCCTTGCAGGGGAACACGCCATGCGGTGCGGCGGCATTGAGCGGATGTTCATTGCCTTTGGGGCCGCCACTGCGCCCGTTGAGCGCGTAATCCATATACGCGGGGCCCACCATCTGCATCACCGCTTCCTGTTGCGAGAAGTCGATGTGCTGGCCGATGCCGGTATTGCGCCGGTGATTGAGCGCGGTGACGATGGCGAACGCGCCGAAGATGCCTGCGTAGGGATCGGAATAAGCATTCTCGACCGGCAGCGGATCGCCGCCCTTGTAGCCCACCAGACTATCCAGCCCGGTGGTTGATGTCAGCGACAGGCCGTAGGAACGCAAATCCTTGAGCGGCCCGGTCAGCCCTGCACCGGGCATGGAAAACAGGATGATGTCCTTTTTCAGCTTCGCCAGTTCGTCATAGCCCAGCCCCAGCCGTTCCATCACGCCGGGGCCGAAGTTCTCGACGACCACATCGGATTGCGCGATCAGGTCTTTCACCAGTTGCAGTGCTTCCGGCTCCTTGAGGTTCAGCGACACCGAGCCATTGCCCGCCCAGCAGGCGTGGTTCGACAAGCTGCGATTAGGATCGGGCTTGCCTTCGGCAAAAGGCGGCAGGTTGCGGGTGATATCGACCCGGGCGCGCGATTCGACCTTGTAGACTTCAGCCCCGAGAAACGCCAGGGTCTGGCCGACCACAGGGCCAGCCCAAACCCAGCCGAAATTGACCACGCGGATGCCTTGCAGCGGTAGTGGATTGCTCATCGGCATTTTCCTTTCAAATCGCAGCCTGCTGGCGCAGGGTTTGCAGTTCGGCGGCAGACAAACCCAGCAGACCACCGTAAATTTCATCGTTGTGTTGCCCGAGCAGCGGCGCGGGCGCACTGGGATTGCCGGGACTGGCCGGCAGCTTGAACGGCGCACCGAGGTTCTTCAGCTGACCCAGTTCCGGATGCTCCATATTGACGAAGTAATCGCGCGCCTTGAGGTGGGGCTGTTCGGCCGCCTCGGCTACGGTATAGACCGCCGTGATCGGGCAACCGGCGGCCTGACACTTTTCCTGGATTTCCATCTTGGTATGCTCCATCGTCCATTCCGTCAGGAATGAATAGATGACATCCGCATTCTCTGCACGGGTTTTCATGTTCTGGAAGATATCGAGATCCGCCCATTCCGGATCGCCCATCACTTTACGCAGGCCGTTCCACTGGCCGGGTTCGAGGGCGAGCATCCAGACGTGGCCATCTTTGCAGGGCATGATGGTGGCCGGCGCACCCTGCGGCATGCCCACGCCGGTACGCTTGTCGAAAATCCCGTCCTGCGCGTAACCGCCAATGTTCTGCCCGCCAATGAAAGCGGCGGCAATCGCTTCGGCACAGGAGACATCCACCTGCTGACCGCCGCCCACGATGTCGCGCCCATACACGGCGGCCATGCCCCAGGTCGCCCCGGTGATGGCGCCGAAATAATCGGCCGAGAAGGTGCCATGTTCCAGCGGCATTTCCCCCGGGCGACCGCAGTAACGCGAACTCGCCCCCGTCAGGTGATAGGCATTGAGATCGTAGCCATTCCACTCGCTGTAAGGCCCGGTCTGGCCATACGGCGTGATGGAGATGACCACCAGCTTCGGATTGGCGGCCTTGAGCGTGGCGTAATCGAGCTTCCAGGCACGCATCTGCTGCGGCAGGTTGTTCTCGATCAGCACATCCGCCCAGGCCAGCAAACGCAGGAACAACGCACGCCCGGCTTCGGTACGCACATCACAGGTCACGCCGCGCTTGCTGGTGTTGTTGATAAAGTACAGACCACTTTTTTCCGGATGCGGAATGTCCTGCGGGAAGGGGCCCGTGCGCCGTGCGGCATCGCCTGCGGGCGACTCGACCTTGATGACCTCGGCGCCATAATCACCGAACAGCTTGGCGCAGAAAGGGGCAGAGACCATCTGGCCGAACTCGACCACTTTGATGCCCGCCAGTGCGCCAGTTTTTTTTGCTTCAGTCATTGAACCTCCAAGCCTAAACGTACACTTAAAAACCCGTGTCAATCAGGTTTCATTTGCAAAAATTTCAATAAATTTTCTGCCCCTGCGGTGCAATCGCGCACTGAGCCGTTAATCCGCAAAGCACGATCCACTGTGCCGGTATTGTACGAATAGCACGCGCCCACAGAAATGCCGTCGGTGCTGGCCGGGTGTTCTTCGATCGGTCGCGTGTTCCAGCGGCGGCTCTGCGCCACAAAATAACCGCGTTGCAAGACCTGCGCCGCTTCACGCGGCAGACCCTCCATCTCATCCATCACCCAGGCGTAAAAGCCCCGCATGACGGGGCGACCGGCAAGGACGTGTGGCGTTTCAATGACATGTGCGCGGATCGCCCAATCATGCATTTGTTGTCCGTCACAGGTGATGCGAGCCTGTGTGATGCCTTCACGTTCATCCGTCACGGCAATTTCATACAGGCGATCCATGCCCACATCCGGCGCATGTACTGCCGCCAGCAGAACCATGTCGATCAGATGCGTGCAGTTTGTCGCTTGCGGCAAGGCGGCGCGCTGGGCGGCAATCGCCGTCAGCTCAAGCCCGACCAGTGCCTGAATATTCGCCACTGCCTCCGGGCAGGTGGTGAATGGAAAGCGCAGCGGCTCGGCGATGATCTGCGTGATGTGCTGGCCGTCGTGCGCCAGTTGCAGGCGAAAGCCGTGATTGCTGTCTTCCATCGCGACGAAAACACCACCCGCCGTCGCACGCCAATGCAGGCGGCGACGGAAGACACCTGTGCCGTAGTTGGGGTTAGACGTACCCATGCATCAATCCTGCACGGCCATTTTTCAGCCCGTCATTCCCGCGCAAGCGGGAATCCACGAGCCAACACCCCTGGATTCCCGCTTGCGCGGGAATGACGGAGGATTGATGAGCATCATTGCTCGACAACGAGCCGCAAGACCTGCTGGCGGCTCAGACCGTGAAGGGATCTGGAATCGTGCGTGGCAGGTCGCGGTCGAGGATGTCGGCAGCGATGAGTTCGTCAAGATGGCTTTTGTCCCACCAGTTGAGTTGCAACTGCTTGGCACGACGATAGAACAGCTGGATATCGTAATCGAGCGTGAAGCCGATGCCGCCATGCACCTGCTGCGCCATGTGGGTGACTTCGCGGAAGGCACGGCAGGCGAACTGCTTGGCCATCGGCGACAGGCGCGTGATGTCTTTGCCCGCATCGGCGGCCCAGGCGGCTTCAAGGACGATCATGCGCGCACCATCGACGGTCGCGCTGGCATCGGCCATATCGTGCGCCAGTGCTTGAAAAGCGCCGATCGGTTTGTCGAACTGCTGACGTTCCTTAGAGTAATTGACCGTGATTTCGAGCGCGCGATGGGCTCCACCGGCGGCAAACGCGGCCAGCAGGATCGCACCCTGATACATCGCGGCATTCCAGGTCTGCCAACCGCTCTTTTCAGCACCGATACGATTCGCCACAGGCACCACGACATCCTTGAAGGTCACGCGATACTGCGTGTCGTAGGCCATGGTCATCTGCTGATCGAGCGTCACGCCGGGCGCGTTCGTGTCCACCAGCAACAGGTCAATGTCTTCAGTGCCGTCGCCGGTACGCGCCAGCACCAGCAGTTTCTGCGCGGCCTTGGCGTAGAACACATGGCGTTTGATGCCGTTCAGACGATAGCCTTCGGCCGTTTGTGTGGCGCGCATCTGCACACCGTTCGGGCCGTAGCCGTTATCGGGTTCCATCCATGCCGGCACGACGATGATCTCGCCGCTGGCAATCGCCGTGAGGATATCCTGCTTTTGTACGGCACTGCCTGCCTTGGCCAGCACCAGCGCGCTCATCACCGAGGTGGAGAAATGCGGTGTCGGTGCCAGCGTGCGACCGAGTTCTTCGTAGATCACCGCGCAATCGACCATGCCCAGCCCCATGCCGCCGAATTCTTCCGGCACCAGCACGCCGGTCAGCCCGGTCTGCTGCATCTGCCCCCACAACTCGGGGATGCCAAGCGGATCGTTTTCCATCTTGCGGACCACCGCCATCGTGCTGTAGTCAGCGCAAAGATCGCGGGTCATGTCGCGGAACATGTTTTGTTCGTCGGTAAACTTGAGATCCATGGATAGCCTCTTGAGTAATGTTTCTAAAAATATGTTTCAGGAACCGTTGATGTTTGATTCGGGTTCAGTCTGTTCGCTCCAGGCTCGAACGGTTCCTGCGTTTTCTGCGTTTTAATATTTACGGCTTCCAGCGTTCGCCACGCCGTTGCCAGGGGTTGTCGCCCGCATCCAGCGGCACGGCTACGCGTGCTTCACACTCGGTGGCCACCTTGTCGCCCACCGAAACGGCCAGCTTCAGATCCACCCAGCCGCAGCCGCTGTCGTCCGTCGTGGTGTTCACCACATTGCCACTGAAGGTCATGGTGTCGCCGGGAAAGACCGAACTCTTCATCTTGAACTTGATGCGCCCCAGACGACCTTTCGGCCCCGTCCAGTCGGTGATGTAGCGTTCGAACCAGGCGGCATTGGTCGGTGTGTTGATGAAAATGTCGCGGATACCGTTACGATGAACCGCGAAATCCTTGTCATGATGCATGGGTCGCCAGTCACGGCTGGCCAGCGCACCCAGCACGACGGTGGTGGCCGTCACCTCATGGCTCAAGGGCGGCAGTGCCACACCGGCCTTGATCTCGTTCAGGGTCAGATTCTTGCTCATACTCATTGCCCCGCCTTCCTGTAACCGAGGCAGGTGTAGGTATCCGTTCCCACCCACTCGCCACGCTGATTGACGGTTTCCACGTCGATTGTCCAGAAGCGGCCACGGCCGAGCTTGGTGTCCTTCAGTTCGCCGACACTACGCACGATCTGGCGGATGGTCAGCACATCACCCATGCGCACCGGTTCGCCGAACACGGTTTCGTTGCTGGCGACCACGGCTTCGGGCAAGTCCAGCAGCCGCTTGAGGTCGAAGTGGGTCATCAATGCGGTACGCTCTTCCGTCGCCCCCGGTGCCCAGTGGTGCGGACGAAACCACACCGACAGCATCGATGGCGGCGCGATCGGGCCACCGGTCAGTTCCTGAGCCAGTCCGGGCTGCCAGAACAGCGGATTGCCATTCTGCGCCGAAGCGCAACTGCTCAGCACATACCCCTGCTCGATCGGAAATTCGGTCTGCTCCTCGTACTGCGGCTGATTGATCAGCGCCTGTACTTCGGGCGGCAGGTCGCTGGCCGCAGGCGGATATTCGGTGGACATGTTCTCTGTTCCTTATTCCAGCGCGCCGTTGTTCTTCAAGGCGGCGATTTCATCCGCAGTAAAGCCCGCACGGGCAAATACGGCATCGCTATCGGTTTCACCCGCCGGACGCACCTGATGCTCGGGCTGCTTCC
Organism: Sterolibacterium sp.; assembly: GCA_018061005.1. Classification (GTDB taxonomy): domain Bacteria; phylum Pseudomonadota; class Gammaproteobacteria; order Burkholderiales; family Rhodocyclaceae; genus Sterolibacterium. Next base: position 24,481 of record JAGOVA010000005.1, read on the forward strand.
GCTCACCCCCGGCCAGGATCGGCCCGAGTTGCTCAAACGCGCCTTTTTCAGAGTGACGCGCATTCATGAACGTCTGCCGCGCCCGCAGATGGGCATTTTCGGTGACTTCGGCAATCGACAGTACCGGCGCAGTGCAGGTGTCCGCCCCCGCCAGCAAGGTTACCCAGGCATCCCGCGATTGCGTGAGGAAACGCTGGGCAAACGCCGCGCGCATCGCTTCCTGTTTGGCCGCATCGTACTGGCTGCCGCTGTATTCTTCGAGCTCGAGCAGACGGCATAGATTCTTGAAGAAGTGACCTTCGATCGCGCCCACCGAAATATGCTGGCCATCGCCGCAAGTGTAAATACCGTACCAGGCGTATTTACCGGTCAGCACTGCGTTGTTCGGCTTGGTCTCTTCACCCGTCGCAAGGTACTGGTCAAGATACAGCGACATCAGATTCAGCACGCCGTCGGTGATCGATACATCGAGATAGGAACCGCTACCGGTTTTCTCGGCATTCAGCAGCGCGGCGATGATGGACAAGGCGGCATGCATGCCGCCGCCCGCGCTGTCGGCCACCGTGGCACCGGGGATTGCCGGCTTGCCTTCGGCATCAGTGCCACTGCAACCCAGAAAGCCGCCGACCGCCAGATAGTTGATATCATGCCCCACCCACTGGGCATAGGGTCCGTCCTGGCCATAACCGCTGGTCGAGCAATAAACGATCTTCGGATTGACCTTTTTCAGATCGTCATAGCCCACCCCCAAGCGTGCAGCGACACCGGGGCGATAGCTTTCGATGACCACATCGACACTTTTGGCCAGTTTGAGGATCGCCTCACGACCCGCATCCGACTTGAGGTCGACACGGATCTTCTGCGTGCCACGTCCCGCGCCATAGGCGTGGAACACCGGGTCGATCTGCTTGGCACCCTTGGCGGCGACCGGCGCCACCTTGATGATATTCATGCCGTAGTCGGCGAGGATGCGCGAAGCGCGCGCCGCCGGGCCGACACTGGCCAGGTCGAGGACGTTATAACCTTTGAGAAATGACATGCCGTGCGTCCCTATCAAATCGTCATTCCCACCTACACGGGAATGACGGGGTGTTATTGCTGTTCATCATCACTGCACCAGCGCATTAAAAGTTGCGCGGCAAACCCAGCCCGCGGGTGGCGATGATGTTGCGCTGGACTTCCGACGAACCGCCGCCAATGGTGTCGATCACTGTGTAGGTGTAGCAGCTTTCGGCACGCCCCTTGAGCGGCGCATCTTCGGTCCGCAGTGCCAACTGGGCGCCGGGGCCGACGATGTCCATCGTCATATCGGCAATGCGGCGCGACAACTCGGTGGCATAGAGCTTGTAGTGCGAGGCCTCGACGGTCGGCGTCTTGGTGCTGTTCAGCGCGGCATCGACGAAGCGCACACCGAGCATGCGCGCCACTTCGAGCTCGGTCGTCAGCTGGGCGATCTTCTGGCGGATCACCGGATCGTCCTTGAGCGGCTTGCCGTCGCGCTTGGCGGTCTTCACGTAATCGCAGAGCAGCTCCATGCGGCCACGGATCGGCGAGAAGGTGAACATCGAGAAACGTTCGATGTCGAGCGCCTCGGCGATGTACTGGAAGCCTTTGTTGACCTCGCCAACGCGGTAATCGTCATGGACGAATACGTTGTCGAAGAACACCGCGTTGGTGCGTTCGCCGCCCATGGTGTACATCGGATGGATGGTCAGGCCCGGATCGTCCATGCGGATCAGGAACAACGAGATACCATGGTGCTTCTTGGCGGTCGGGTCGGTGCGCGCGCCCACCCAGTACCAGTCGGCAAAGTGCGCCGAAGTGGTGAACACCTTCTGGCCGTTGAGCAGCCAGCCGTCATCCTTGCGCTCGGCCTTGAGCTTCATCGCCGCAGCGTCGGAACCGGCACTCGGCTCGGAATAGCCGACGGCGAATTCGATCTTGGCATCGAGAATCTGCGGCAGGAATTCCTGCTTGAGCTTTTCCGAGCCAACGTTGATCAGCGTCTTGCCGATGATGCCGACACCCTTACCGATCTGCGGTGCGCCAACCGAAGAGAGCTTTTCGTTAAGCAGGTATTCGTAGAAGCCCGCACCATCCTGGCCACCGTAAGCCTTCGGCCAGGTGATGCCCATCCAGCCCTTTTCAGCCAGCTTTTTGGTGAACTGGCGGCGTTCCGGCGTATCGCAAACCTGAGCCATGTTCTCGCGCGAAACGTCCATGTACTTCGGATCGTTGTTCTCCTTGAGAAACGCACCGACTTCGCGCAAAAACTGTTGCTCGTCCTTGGAAAATTCAAAATCCATCGCTCGACTCCCTGTATGGTGGGCTGGTGGGTAAAAACACACCCAATTCAGCGGTTCATTGTAGAAAAGTGACCATTCGGGCGTGATGTCTGCAGGGCATCGCAAATGGCCACATTGGTTTCAGATGCGTCCACGCCCGGAGAACATTCAACCCAGCACCTTGTTCGCCTTGATCGCCGCAATTTTCGCCGCATCGTAGCCCAGCACCTTGCTCAGCACTTCATCGCTGTGCTGCCCCACGGTGGGAGCCTTGTGCGGTAGCGGCATCTCTTCGCCGACGAACTGCACTGGAAAGCCCAGCATATCCGCACCATATTGTTCATGCGAACGCACCTTGAAGCGATCCTGGAACTGCGGATCATCAACGATGTTTTTCGGCGTATTGACGGGGGCGAGCGGCGTATTCGCCTTGATGCCGAAATCCAGCCATTCCTTGGTGGTCTTGGTCTTGAAAATGTCGCGCAACACGGCCTGCAGTTCGCGGTTGCCGCGCGCATGGTCGGCAAATTTGGAGCCCGGCCATTTCTCAAACAGATCGGCACGCCCCAGACCTTCGCAGAAGTTTTTCCAGAACGCTTGTTCTGAAGCCATGAACAATACATGGCCATCCTTCGACGCGTACATCTGGTAACGCACGCCTTCCCTCATCCCCGCCGTGGCGACCGGACGACGCTGGTAGCCATCCGACTTGTTGCCGGTCACCACGTCTTCCGGACGCGTATAGGCCATGTAACTTTCACTGCGATACCAGTCGAAGGCCGCGGCGGCATCGGATTGCGCGAGCTCCATGAAGCAGCCTTCCCCCGTGGCACGCGCACGAATCACACCGGCCAGCACGCCCAGCCCACCAAACAGCGGGGCGGCATTGATGCCGATGCTGACGTGCTCGGGAATGTAGCAGAACCCTTCTTCGTCATATGCCGGGGTCACTGCACCCGCCCAGGTATCGTAGGCGATGCCATGCGAAGGCATGTCGCGGTAAGGGCCGCTCATGCCGTAACCCGACACGGTGCAGAAAACAATTTTCGGATTAACCTTCTTCAGGTCTTCATAGCCCAGACCGTATTTGGCCAGCGCACCGGGCTTGGAGGCTTCAATGACGACATCGGCATCCTTCACCAGATCGCGGTAGATCTGACGCGCCTCTTCCTGCTTGAGATCGAGGGTGATGCTCTTCTTGCCCCGGTTGAGGTGGTAGTGCATCAGCGAAACGCCTTCGATGATCGGCCAGGTCATTTCGCGGATGTAATCCCCGGAGGGCGATTCCACCTTGATGACGTCAGCGCCCAGATCCACCAGCGCGGTGGTGATGGCGGCGGGGCCCAGAATGGAGCTTTCAATGATACGCAGGCCAGCGAGGGGAGCATGTGGGTTCATGAAGTAATCCTCAAGGACAAAAATGGAGATAAACGATCAAGATAAGCCAAAAGCCCTGGCCAACCTACCCTTGCGCCTATCTGATCGGGCCGATTTCAATTCAATTCCGGCCACCCTGGGGCGCACGCTCCCTCAACGATCCTGCGCCAAAAATGTCAGGATGCGTTGCGTCACTTCGGCAGGCGATTCTCGATGCGGAAAGTGCCCCACCCCCGGCAACAGGTGGAACTCAAAATGACCGGAGAAAGCCTCATGGCTACGCGCAAAAACCTCCGCACCCACCGCACCATCAATTTCCCCTGCCAGCATCAACGTTGGCGGTGCGGTTTTGGCCGCCAACAACGCCCAGCCTTGCCGGGTCGAGCGACGAAACATGGCGCGATAGTAACCAATCGCCGCAGCCAGCCCGGCAGGCGCAGACAAGGCCGCCTTGACCGGCCGCAGATCGTCGGCCATCACCGGCCAGGTTGGTGACCAGTCGCGGTATAGCCGGTCGATAAAAGCGTAATCATCACGCGCCACGCGCCGCTCCGGCCAGCGCGGCAACTGGAAGAACCAGATGTACCACGAGCGACGTAACTGTTTGAACGACTGCACCGCACCGCCAATGTGCGGCACACTCATCAGAACCAGGCGACGGATTCGCAGCCCACCTTCATTGCCCCCCTCACCTTCGGCTTTATCCAGATTCGCCGCGCAATACGCGGCATACGCCCCCCAGTCATGCCCGATCACCGCCGCATCGCGCGCACCCAGCGCGTCAATCAACGCCAACACATCACGCCCCAGTGCGGTTGTCGAATAATCCCCATCCGCCGCCAGCCCGCTGGGCGCATAGCCGCGCAGATAGGGCGCAATGGCACGATAACCGGCGGCAGCCAGCGCTGGCAACAAACCGGCATAAGTTTGCGCGGTATCGGGAAATCCATGCAAACACAGCACCAGCGGCGCATCCGCCGCACCCGCTTCGTGATAGGCAAAACGAATACCGTTGGCGGTGATGTAATTGAGTTCTTGTGCTGCGGCGGAGGGCATCATGATTTTTTGGTGATGGGGTGCGATGGGTGCGATGTGCTGCGGTAAATCAACCGCGTTCTGAAAACACTCGAATGTGGACACTTTAAACGTCCGAAAAAACAGCCACAGTTACCTCCAAAATCACCTGTTCCGCAGCTCGATTGCCACGTCCCGGAACGAAGCCAATGCGGCTTCCAGGTGCTCAATAATCTCCTGCTGCAACACATCGGGCGGCGGCAGGTCATCCAGATGATCCAGGCTGTCATCCTTCAGCCAGAAAATATCCAGACTGGCTTTGTCACTCGCCATCAGCTCTTCGTAACTGAAATACTTGAACCGTTCTGCGACGATGCGCTCGTGGCGATTTTCTGGGTGGCAACCACGGCCTAACCGTCTCCCATTAGAATTCCGGGTTGTGATTGTTTAACGTTCAATTTTCAATTTTCAATTTTCGGCGGATACAAATCATGGAATGCAAGGTCAGTTGGCATGATGGCATGAGCTTCATTGCAGAAACCGGCAGCGGGCATCTGCTGACGATGGATGGTGCACCCGAGGCCGGGGGGCGCAATCTGGCAGCGCGCCCGATGGAACTGGTGCTGGCGGGTACGGGTGGCTGTACTTCTTTTGATGTGGTGATGATTCTCAAGCGCGGCCGTCAGGAGGTAACCGGTTGCGAGGTCAGCATTCAGGCCGAACGTGCCGAAACCGATCCCAAGGTGTTTACCAAAATCCACATGCACTTTGTGGTGACCGGCAAGGCACTGAAGGCGGAAGCGGTCGAGCGTGCCATCAAGCTGTCGGCTGAAAAATATTGTTCGGCTTCGATCATGATCGGCAAGACGGCGGAAATCACGCACGACTGGGAAATCGTCGAAGGGTGATGCAATTCTGGATCCAGGATCCGGAATCCAGTATCTAGGACGGCGCGCAATATCAGAGGCGATAGGCCGTCGTCGTCATGACTTTGGCAGCCAGGCGCATGGCCTGGCGGATGGGCGCGGGCAGCTCACGCGCACCGTGATGAACAGCGGTGGCGGCATGGCTGGTTTCATCCACCCGCATCTGTTCAAGGATATCCCGCGTACGTAAGTCTTCCGCAGGCAGCCGCGCCTTGTGGCGCTCGAGGTGCGCTGCCACCTGACGTTCGGTTTCGGCAAGAAAGCCCAGATTCCAAGCATCGCCGCACTTGCCCGCGAGCACGCCCATCGCCAGCGCGCCGCCGTACCAGAGCGGATTGAGCAGGCTTTTGCGCCCGCCCAGTTCCGCGATGCGCCGTTCCGTCCAGGCCAGATGCTCGGTTTCTTCACGCCCGGCCTGCACCAGTGCCTGGCGGATGGTGGCATCGCGTGATGTCAGCGACTGCCCCTGATACAACGCCTGGGCACAGATTTCGCCACAGTGATTAACTCGCATCAGGGCGGCCACATGCGCGCGCTGGCGGGCATCCAGATCGGCTTCGGGCTGGTCGCAGCCTGGCACCGGTCGGTTGGTGGGAGCAGCGGCAAAAACAGTCCGCAGCGCCTTGTCGAATTCAACGATCAGGGTGTCGATGGTCATGGCTGCACCAGCGTGTTCGCGTCTTCGGCCAATAATTGTGGCCAGCGCGGCTGACGGTCGTCGGGGTGCGAAAACAGATGGCGCGCCAGTTCCGTCAAGGCTGCTTCATACACACCGCGTTTGAATTCGATGACGGTATCCAGCGGTATCCAGTATTCGTGCCAACGCCAGGCATCGAACTCGGGATGATCGCTGGCACGCAGGCAGACATCGGTATCGCGCCCGATCAGCCGCAGCAGAAACCAGATCTGCTTCTGCCCCCTGTAACTGTTGCGCCATTCGCGGCGGATCCAGTGACGGGGAACCTCGTAACGCAACCAGTCGCGCGTGCGGCCAAGAATGGCGACATGCTCCGGACGCAGCCCGACTTCTTCGTGGAGTTCGCGATACATGGCCTGCTCAGGCGATTCGCCCTTGTTGATACCCCCTTGCGGGAATTGCCAGGAGTGCTCGCGAATACGTTTGCCCCAGAAGACTTCGTTGTGACTGTTGACCAGAACGATGCCGACGTTCGGGCGATAGCCTTCACGGTCTAGCATGGTGAACCTTCAATTCTTGCAATTGGATTGCCGCTATTTTTTCACAGAACGCAGCGGAATAGAAGGAGCAGGCCGGGCGCGGTAGAATCCGGAACTTTCATTTCCCTGCCTTTCTCCATCCCATCATGCGCGCCAGCCAGTTCTTCATCAGCACCCTCAAGGAAGCCCCCTCCGACGCCGAGATCGTCAGCCACCAACTCATGCTGCGCGCCGGTCTGATCCGTCGTCTGGCGGGTGGCATTTACAGCTGGCTGCCGATGGGGCTGCGCGTGCTGCGTAAAGTGGAAGGCATCGTGCGCGAAGAAATGAATCGCGCCGGGGCTGTCGAACTGCTGATGCCCGCCGTGCAGCCCTTCGAACTATGGGAGGAATCCGGTCGTGGTCCGCAATACGGCCCCGAACTGCTGCGCTTCAAGGACAGGCACCAGCGCGACTTCGTCATCGGCCCGACCCACGAAGAAGTCATCACCGACATAGTCCGCCGCGAGATCAAAAGCTATCGTCAGCTGCCGCGCCACTTCTACCAGATCCAGACCAAGTTCCGCGACGAAATCCGGCCGCGTTTCGGCGTCATGCGCGGACGCGAATTCCTGATGAAGGACGGTTATTCCTTCCACGCCTCCTTCGACGACCTGCAGCGCGAATATCGCCGCATGTACGACACCTACACGCGCATTTTCACCCGTCTCGGGCTGCAGTTCCGCGCGGTGGCGGCCGATACCGGCTCGATCGGCGGCACGGGTTCGCATGAATTCCATGTGCTCGCCGATTCCGGTGAAGATGCCATCGCCTTCTGCCCGGCCGCTGGCTCCGACTATGCTGCCAATGTCGAACTGGCCGAAGCCCTGGCTCCCGCCACGACGCGCGCCGCCCCCACCCAGCTGCTCAGCAGCACCCACACCCCCGGCAAGACGCGCTGCGAAGATGTCGCCGCCCTGCTCAAGGTGAATGTGCAGCAGATGGTCAAGGCCATCGCCATCATCCGCACCGAGCTGGAAGCCGGTGAGCCAGGGCGCTTCGGTCTGATCCTGCTGCGCGGCGACCACACGCTCAACGAAATCAAGACCCAAAAACTGATCGGCGCTTTCCGCTTCGCGCGTGATGAGGAAATTGTCGCCGCCATCGGTTGCCAGCCTGGCTACATTGGCCCGGTCGACCTGCGCTACGCCCACGTCATTGCCGTTTATGCCGACCGCACGGTGGCGCGGATGAGCGATTTCATCTGCGGTGCCAACAAGGAAAACTACCACATGACCGGCGTCAACTTTGGCCGCGATGTGCCGGAGCCCGCGCTGGTGGATGACTTCCGCAACGTGGTGGTGGGCGACCCTTCACCCGATGGCAAGGGGGCGCTCGAACTGTGTCGCGGCATTGAAGTCGGCCACATTTTCCAGCTACGCACCAAATACGCGGCGGCCTTGAAATGCAGCTTTCTCAACGAGCAAGGCCAGCCGCAGACCATGGAAATGGGCTGTTATGGGATCGGCGTTTCGCGCATCGTCGGTGCTGCCATCGAGCAGGGGCACGACGAGCGCGGCATCGTCTTCCCCACCGCCATCGCACCGTTCCAGATCGTCATTGTGCCGATGGGCTATGCCAAATCGGAAGCCGTGCGCACGGCTACGGATCAGCTGTACGCCGAACTGTGCCAGGACGGTTTCGATGTCGTGCTCGATGACCGTGATGAACGCCCCGGCTCGATGTTTGCCGACTGGGAACTGATCGGCGTGCCCCATCGCATCGTTGTCGGTGAGCGGGGGCTGAAGGAAGGCCAGATCGAATACAAGGGTCGCCGCGATGCCGAGGCCACCCTGCTGCCGCTCGAAACAGCACGGGCGACACTCCAAACAAAACTGTGCGACTGAAATACGCGGCGATTCTGTGCCTGCTGCTGGCCTGCCCCCTCACGGCGCAGGCGGGCAACCAGCAATACGAACCGCTCGCCGCCAGCGTTCGCGCCTCGTTGCAAGCCGCCATTGCCGATCGTGCCGCACCCGAACCGCAGTTTTCCAGCATCGAGGAAAAGATCAGCTGGCTATCCGAAATGTCGCGACGGCTGGAAAAACGCATGCCCGACCGCACCGGGCGTCTTGAATTTCTCAAAACGGTGTATTACGAAGCCAAGCGAGCAGGGCTGGACCCGCAACTGGTAATGGGGCTGATCCAGGTCGAAAGCGGCTTCAAGAAATACGCGCTGTCTCCGGTTGGCGCGCGCGGCTACATGCAGGTGATGCCCTTCTGGGTTAACCTGATCGGCACCCGCGACAACAACCTGTTCCATCTGCGCACCAATCTGCGTTATGGCTGCACCATCCTGCGCCATTACATCGACATCGAACGTGGCGATCTCTATCGGGCGTTAGGACGTTACAACGGCAGCCTGGGCAAACCCGAATATCCCAACATGGTGCGCGCCACCTGGGAACGCCAATGGAACTGGCCGGCCCGTTCTTATCTGACGGGCTATTGAGTGCCGCAAACTATTCGCCCAGATACGCCGCCCGTACCCGGGGATCCGCCAGCAGCGTGGCGGACGCTCCCGTCAGCGTGATGCGGCCACTCTCCATGACATAAGCGCGTTGCGCGGTTTCCAGTGCCAGCCGGGCGTTTTGTTCGACCAGCAGGATGCTCACGCCCGTTGCCGCTACTTCACGGATGACCGCGAAAATTTTCTGCACCATGAGGGGTGCTAGCCCCATCGAAGGTTCGTCCAGCAGGAGCAGACGCGGCCGCCCCATCAGCGCGCGCGCCAGTGCCAGCATCTGCTGCTCGCCGCCGGACAGCGTACCCGCCAGCTGGGTCGCCCGCTCTTTAAGGCGCGGCAACTGGGTGTAGAGACGCTCCAGATCGTCGGCGACCTGTGGCTTGTCATGGCGGATATACGCACCCAGCGCCAGGTTTTCAGCTACGGTGAGGCGGGCAAAAACCCCGCGCCCTTCCGGGACGAGCGCCATACCACGCGCCAGCAGGCGGTGTGCGGGCTGCCGTGTGATTTCCTCACCATTCAGGCGGATACTGCCGCGTGTTTGCGCCACCCCATCTTCCAGCAGTCGCGCCAGTGCCTTGAGCGTGCTCGACTTGCCCGCGCCATTGGCACCCACCAGCGCCACGGTTTCGCCCGCGCCCACTTGCAGGTCGATGCCCTGCACCGCCGCGATGCCGCCGTAATGCACTTCGAGTTGACGGACGTCAAGCATGGGGCACCTTGACCTCGTCACTGCCGATGCCCAGATAGGCTTCGATCACCCGCGCATCGCGCTGCACCACGGCCGGAACATCCTCGATGATTTTCTCGCCGTAATCGAGTACCGCCACCCGGTCGCACAAACCCATCACCAGTTTGACATCATGCTCGATCAGCAGCACCGTCAGGCCATCCTCGCGCAAGCCCTGCACCAGCACGCGCAGCGCATCGGTCTCGGCGGCATTCATCCCGGCGGCGGGTTCGTCGAGCGCCAGCAGGCGGGGTTCGGTCGCCAATGCGCGGGCAATTTCCAGCCGTCGCTGGTCGCCATAAGAAAGATTGCGCGCCAGCTGATGCGCCTGCGTACCGATGCCCACATAGTTCAGCAACTCGATGGCACGGCGTTCGATGGCGGCTTCTTCCGCACGGGTCGCCCGGGTTCGCAATATCGCACCCAGCACCCCGCTGTGCGTTTTCAGGTGACGACCCACCATCACATTTTCCAGGGCCGTCATTTGCGCGAACAGGCGGATATTCTGGAAGGTACGGGCGATTCCGGCGGCGGCCACGCGTTGCGGCGCGCTGTGGTCGAGCCGTTGCCCGGCAAAGCGGAAATGTCCCTGGTCAGCGCGATACAGCCCGCTCAACACATTGAAAAAGCTGGTCTTGCCCGCCCCATTCGGCCCGATCAGGCCGTAAATCTCACCTTCATTGATGTGCAGCGACACGGCATGCAGCGCGCGCACGCCGCCAAAGTGTTTGCTGATGGCCTGTGCTTCGAGCAAGAGCGGACGCGCACTCATCATGGGTGCGCCGGCAGCGATGTGGCCGACGCACGCAGCGTCCGTGTCCGCTGCGGCCACAAGCCTGCCGGTCGCCAGCGCATCATCAGCACCAGCGCCAGACCAAACAGCAACATGCGCAGCACTTCCGGCTCCAGCCAGATTTTGCCAAACACGGCCATTTGCAGCGGTGCGACGGTGTAGCGCAGGAGTTCCGGCACAAAAGACAGCAGCAATGCGCCGCCCACCACGCCCCAGACATTCCCCATGCCGCCCAGCACCACCATGACGAGGATCATTACCGACTCGGTGAATACAAAACTTTCCGGGCTGATAAACCGCTGAATCGACGCGAACATGCCTCCGGCGACACCGCCGAAACTCGCGCCCATGGCAAACGCCAGCAGCTTGATGCGACGCGTGTCGATGCCAATGGCGCGCGCCGCCACTTCGTCTTCACGGATGGCCTCCCAGGCGCGGCCAATGCGTGAGTCCTGTAGTCGCAGATTGATGACGATCACGGCCAGCAACAGGAGCAGCAACAGATAGTAATACTTCATCGGCCCACTGAACGTGAGACTCAGCCAGGTATCGCTGCGGCCAAAGTCGATCGGCCCTAACACCACCGGATCGATGCGACCGATGCCCTGCGGCCCGTTGGTGAGATTGACCGGACGCGCCAGATTGTTGAGGAAAATCCGCACGATTTCACCAAAACCCAGGGTGACGATGGCCAGATAATCGCCGCGCAGCTTCAGCGTTGGCGCGCCCAGCAGCACGCCACACAGCGCGGCGGCCAGCGCACCCAGAGGCAAAATGAGCCAGACCGGCAGATGCAGGCCGAAATGCGGCGAGGCCAGCAGGGCATAAACATACGCACCGACCCCGAAGAAGGCGACGTAGCCCAGATCGAGCAGGCCGGCAAAGCCAACGACAATGTTGAGCCCCAGCGAAAGGAAGATGAACAGGATGGCCAGATTGGCGATCCGCAACCAGGCCGTACCAGCAGCGGCCAGCGCGAAAGGCAAAGCCAGCAGCGCCAGCGTGATGAGAAATATGCCCAGACGGGCGTTGCGGCGGGGCATGTTCATGAACATCAGGCGCGATCGGCCACCCGCTCACCGAGCAGGCCGGAGGGACGAAAAACCAGGACGAGTATCAGCACGACAAAGGCGAATACGTCCTGATAGTTACTGCCAAACAGCACCAGATTGCCGCCATGGGCGCATTGATCGGCCCACAGACGGGCGAGCGGCGCGTACTGGCACAAATCGCTGAGATCGCCGATGTAGCCCGTTCCCAGTGCCTCGACCAGCCCCAGCAGCAGGCCACCGACCATTGCGCCGGGGATATTGCCGATGCCGCCCAGCACCGCCGCAGAAAACGCTTTCATGCCCAGCAACGAGCCCATCGCGTAATGCGCCACGCCGTAATACATGCCGACCAGCAGGCCAGCGACGGCCGCCAGTGCCGCACCCATGACGAAGGTGACGGCAATCACGCGATCCACATCCACGCCCATCAAGCGCGCCACATCGGCATTTTCTGCGGTGGCGCGCATGGCAGCACCCAGGCGGGTGCGATACACGATCAGTGCCAGCCCGGCCATCATGGCCAGACAGATAAGGAGGATGGCGATCTGCAGACTGCTGATGCGGGCACCGGCCAGCGCGTAGGTCGTATCTGGCAGGATTTGCGGAAAGGCCAGGGTATTCCGGCTCCAGAACACCATCGCCAGCTGTTGCAGGATGATGGACATGCCGATGGCGGTAATCAGCGGTGCCAGACGCGGTGCGCGGCGTAGCGGGCGATAGGCGACGCGTTCGAGAAAATAGCCCAGTGCCATGCAGGCGGGCATCGCCACCGCCAGCCCCGCCAGCACACAGACCAGCGGCGGCAGGCCGTGCCCGGTAAGGGCCATGATGACGGACAGCGCGATCATCGCGCCGATCATCACCACCTCGCCGTGGGCAAAATTAATGAGCTGGATGATGCCATAGACCATCGTGTAGCCGAGGGCGACGATGGCGTACAGGCTGCCCAGGGTCAGGCCATTGATGAGTTGCTGGAGCAGGATATCCACGCGTGTGCCCCGAGCCGCCCGTGCTTACCTGGCCGCTGCGCCACCATGGGCGATGAAGTCTTCATAACGAATGAGCTGGCCGCTCTTGATGATGGCCAGGGGCGTGATCTTGCCAGCACGGGCAGTGAAAATGGTCATTTCCGCTGCTTTGCGATCGCCCTTGGCATCAAACTCGATGTGACCGGTCGCCCCGTCATATTTAATCTGCGCCAGCGCGGGCAGATATTTGGCCGGGTCGCTGGAGTCCGCCTGTTTCATGGCGGCAATCAGCAGATTGGCGGCATCATAGGTAAATGGGCCGTACAACAGCGGCTCGCTCTTGAAGCGCGTCTGATACGCCGCAAGAAACGCCGGATTCGCGGCCTGCACGGGAATCCCTGCCTGCGAGCAATACATGCCTTCGATCGCACTGCCGGCCAGTTCCACCATTTTGTCGGTACATCCGCCATCACCAAAACTGAACGGCACGTTCAGCCCCAGTTCGCGCGCCTGTTTGATCAGCGGGCCAGCGGTGTCATCCATGCCACCATAGAACACGGCATCGGGCTGCTTGCCCTTCAGCTTGGTGAGAATGGCCTTCCAGTCTGTGGTCTTGTTGGTGCCCTGCTCGCGCGGCAGCACCTGGACACCGGCGGCCTTCAAGGCTTTCTCGACTTCATTGGCCAGGCCGGCACCATACGCCGTCGCATCATCAATGATCGCCACGCGTTTGGGCTTCACTTCGGTCAACAGATAATGCGCCACGGCCGGGCCTTGCTGGTCATCACGCCCCACAATCCGGAACACATGCCTGAAGCCTTGCTCGGTCAGCTGCGGATTGGTGGCCGAACCGGAAATCATCGGCACGCCGGCCTGTTCATACAGCGCCGACGCGGGCACGGTGGTGCCGGAATTGAGATGGCCGACCACGCCCGCAACCTTCGCATCGATCAGCTTCTGGGCGACCGTCGTGCCGACTTTCGGGTCGCTCTGGTCGTCCTCGCTTTGCAACTCGAACTGCACCTTGTGACCCCCGATGCGGATCTCCTGGGCATTGGCCTGTTCCAGCGCCAGTCGCACGCCGTATTCGTTGTCCTTGCCCAGGTGCGCACCGCCCCCGGTCAGCGGTGAAGCCTGGCCGATGCGGATGAGGGTCACATCAGCCGGCGGTGTCTGCGCGGCGGCCGTCTGCGGTGCTGCCGGTTGCTTGCCACAGGCCGACAACAACAAAACGGACAAAATGGACAAAAGGGCAGCGCAGCCCCATGGGGAACGGAAAAAAGGCAGGTTCATGAGCAGCTCGTAAAGTAAGGGCGACAAAAAACATCAACCGCGGGATTTTGCCTCAGCCCCGCGCCATGTCAACGCATGTTTGAACGATGCGGAGACTACCAGCCGCACCTTGACGAACCCACACAATAAAAAACCAGCCCGCAGGCTGGTTTTTTGTGCAACGACACGCTGAATTACTTGGCGCCGGCCAGAATCCACTTGACGAGTTTCTTGACATCGTCGTCCTTGACGGCGGTGTTGGGGGGCATGGCCGAACCCATCTTCCAGACTTCACCGCCTGTCGCCCCCGTGCCCTTCTTGACACGATCAAACAAACGGGCTTCAGCCGCCTTGTCGCCGGCGTACTTCTTGGCGACGTCTTGATAAGACGGACCAACCAGCTTCTTTTCAACGGTGTGGCACGCCATGCAGTTGCTCTTCTTGGCCAGTGCCAGTTCGGCGCTGTCAGCAGCCAGAGCAGGAGCAGAAGCCAGCACAAAGGCGGCGGCCAGAGAAGCGGTGATGAGATGTTTCATAATATCCTCTTGGGTGGTTAATGCGAAAAACGCAAGGAAACACAAAAATCTGAGTCAAACAGAGGCCATGTTACTGCAATACAGGCCTTTTGAAAACATCTTTACACTTATTTACATGTAGCAGAAGAAGATGCACGCCAGTTCATCCAGGCGTACAGAAAGAACGTTTCGCGCACGCCTTGCGTTGACAAGCCGGGGAGGGAAAACCGGGGCACGGTGTGATCAAGGTGATCACGCTCACTCCAGCAAGCCATTGATGGCGGCGATATCCTGTTCGTTCAAAGTACCAATGGCCGCTTTCAGTTTCAGTTGCCCCATCAAAGTCTGCAGACGCGCCTTGGCCAGGTCGCGACGGGTCGATGAAACCTGTTGCTGGGCATTGAGCACGTCAATATTGACGCGCACGCCGACTTCGTAACCCAGCTTGTTGGAATCCAGCGCCGACTGCGAAGACACCAGCGCCTGTTCCAGCGCCTTGGACTGCGCCAACCCCGAGGTCACACCCAGATAGGCCTGGCGCGCGCCCAGCATGGCCATGCGCTGTACATTGTCGAGATCAAACTTGGCCTTCTCGCGCAAAGCCACTGCTTCACGCGTGCGGGAAACCGTGAGACCGCCACTGAAAATCGGAATATTGAGCTGCAGGCCAACGACGGTCGCATCGGTATCCGTCCCGCCAAACAAGGCGCTGTTGCCATTGGTCTGGCGACCGTGCTGCGCCACCAGGTCGAGCGTGGGCATATGACCTGCCCGGTTTTTCTCGAATTCCCGGTTGGAAATTTCAAACGCGGTCTTGCCGAGCTGGACGTTAAGATTGTCTTTACCCGCTGCCTCAACCCATTGATTGATATCTTCCGGTTCCGGGGCGGCCAACTGAACTCCGCTCTTGAGCCCCTTCAATTCTTCAGGCTCCTTGCCGATCAAAGCCATCAATACCTGTTTTTTGACGAGCAGGTCATTCTGTGCGGCGATAACGCTGGCAGACACCAGATCGTGCCGCGCCTGGGCTTCGTGAGTATCGGTAATCGTTGCCGTGCCTACTTCGAAATTGCGCTTGGCCGCAGCCAGTTGCTCTGCAATGGCGGTCTTTTGCGTATCCGCCGTAGCGACATCTTCCTGCGCCTGCAGCACATCGAAATACGCCTGCGCCACCCGCTCGATCAGTTCCTGTTTGGCGAGGGAATACTGGATTTCAGTCGTGGCGACCGATAGCTCCGCCTGCTTGTAAGTAGCCCAGTTCTGCCAGCGGAACAGCGGCTGCGCCAGACTGACCCCCCAGGAATGGGTGTTATAGCGCGCCGAAGACTGGGTCGGAATGAACGGCCCGAGGAAGGGGCCGATATAAGGCCCCAGCGACAAGGTCGGCGAAACCCGCAAGCGCGTCGAAGTGTCGTTCCACTTGGTATCTGCCGTGAAATTGATTTGCGGCTTGAGACCCGCCTTGGCCTGCGGCAGTTTTTCCAGCCCGGCATCGCGCGAGGCACGCGCCGCAGAAAACTGCGCGTCATAGCTCATGGCATCGCGATACACGCTGAGCAGGTCGGCTGCCAGGGCGGAAAACGGAAAAACCGCAGCCCCCAGAATGATTCCCAGCCGTAACGATCTTGTTTTTTTCATGACGGACATTCCTTATTCCGCGAACAAATTCAATGGCAATTCAAACTCAATAAGACGGCATGGCGGGCTCGACCTGACGCGCCCAGTCCGCCACACCCCCGGCAAGATTCGTGACCTGCGTAAACCCCTGCCGCTCCAGGAACAGCGCAATCTGCTGACTACGCTGGCCATGATGACAGATCAACACGGTTTCAGCGTCGGCATCCAGCTCGCCACAACGGCTCGGGATGCTGTTGATCGGCATGGCCATGGCACCGTCGATGTGACACAGCGCGAACTCCCACGGCTCACGCACGTCCACCAATACAGGACGCGGCCGTTGCGTATCGGCCAGCCAGGCCGCAAGTTGTGGCGCGCTGATCTGTCGCATCAGGTTCAGAAGCTGAAACCGCCTGAGCGGGTAGCACAAACCAGCGCAGGCACCTGAGTCTCGAACAGTGTTTCAACCTGAAAAGCAGCCACACCGGTTCGGGTGATCCGTTGCGCTTCGATCAACGGCAATGCGCCCACAAAGGCCAGCATACGCCCACCCACCTTGAGCTGATCGAGCAACTGGGGCGGTACGACGGGCAGCGCGCCAGAAATCATGATGACATCGTAAGGTGCCTGCGCGGGCCAGCCCAGCGAACCGTCGCCGGTCGACACAATGACATTCCCTACGCCCTGACGGCTCAAGGTGGCCGCTGCCTTGTCGGCCAGTTCAGGAATGATCTCGACCGTCAGCACCTGGGCTGCGTGTGCAGCCAGCAGGGCGGCCATGTAACCCGAGCCCGTGCCAATCTCCAGCACCCGGTCCGACTTACGCAGATTCAGTGCCTGCAAGGCGCGTGCTTCCAGCTTGGGCGGCAGCATGCTGACCCCCTGCCCCAGCGGGATTTCGGTATCCGCAAAGGCCACCTGACGATACGCCTGCGGCACGAACTCTTCGCGCCGGACGATGTGCAGCAGGTCAAGGACGTTCTGGTCGAGAACTTCCCACGTCCGCAACTGCTGTTCGATCATGTTGAAACGGGCTTGTTCGAGATTCATTCAGGTTCTCCGTGAAGCGAGAATGTATTATAAGGAAAAGCTAATATTCTGGGTGCGGGCACAATGGCGGGATTGTAAAGGAAGAAACCGGCTGCCGACGGAATTCCTGCATTCCTCGTGCCCGGAGCGGGTAACCTGCAGCCGGACATTCATGCCGTCTCCCGCACCCGATACCAGGCTGCGTACAGCGCAGGTAAAAACAGCAAGGTCAGCAACGTGGCGACCAGCAGCCCACCCATGATGGCCACGGCCATCGGTGCAAAATAAGTGCTGTGCGTCAATGGGATCATGGCCAGAATGGCCGCCAGTGCCGTCAGCACGATGGGACGGAAGCGGCGGATGGTCGAGTCCATGATGGCATTCCAGGCACTCTTGCCCGCCAGTTCATCCTGCTCGATCTGATCGACGAGAATGATCGAGTTCCGCATGATCATGCCGGACAGCGCGATGGTGCCGAGCATGGCAATGAAACCGAAGGGCTGGTCGAGCACCAGCATGAAAATCGCTGTACCGATCAAACCCAGTGGCGCGGTCAGCAACACCAGTGCCGTGCGGCTGAAACTGCGGAGCTGCAACATCAGCACCGTCACCACCACCAGGCCAAACAGCGGAAAACCCGCCGCCACCGATTGCCCGCCATGATCGCTCTCCTCGATCGCACCGCCCGTTTCAAGATGGTAGCCGAAAGGCAGTTTCTGGCGGATGGGCTCCAGCGTCGGGAGGATCTGCTTGCTGACAAAAGGTGCCTGCATGTCGCCGTACAGATTGGCGCGCACGTCGATCGATGGCTGACGGTTGCGCCGCCAGATCACGCCCTCCTCGAAGTCATAACGGATTTTGGCGATCTGGCCGAGCGGCACACTCTTGCCCACGCGGGTCGGAATCATCATGTCGGCCAGCGCAGCCACATCTGCGCGCTCTTCCGGCGCACTCCGCAGCAGCACTTCGATCTGTTTATCGCCTTCACGATATTGGGTGACACGAAAACCGTTCAGCGAATTGTGCAGCAGGTCAATCGCGGCCAGACCCAGCAAGCGCGCCTTGTCCATATCGATTTCCAGGCGCACGACTTTCGACGGTGCCTCCCAGTTGAGCTGGACGTTGCTCAGATGCCTGTTCTCACGCATCCTGGCTTCGACTTCATGGGCAATGCGCCGCACCTCGCGGATATCCGGCCCGGAAACCCGGAACAGCACCGGGAAACCAACGGGCGGGCCATTCGACAACCGATTCACCGCAGAGCGTACCTGCGGAAAATCGGTGGCAAACAGATGTATCAGCTTCTCGCGCAGGGCTTCGCGATCCTCCACAGTTTTGGTGTTGATGATGAACTGGCCGAAGTTGTTCTGCGGCAATTCCTGATCCTGGGTCAGCGAAAACCGCGCACTTCCCGTGCCCACATGACTGACCTGGAAGTCAATGCCCTGCTGCCGCATCAGCCAGCCTTCCAGCTTGCGGACTTCCTTGTCGGTCGCGGTAATCGACGCACCTTCCGGCAACCACATATCCACGATCAGCACCGGGCGCGTTGAGGAGGGAAAGAACTGCTGCTGCACCTGGGTAAACGCCAGCAATGACAGCACCAGTGCCGCCAGCGTCGCCCCGATGGTCAGCCAGCGATGACGCACGCACCAGACCAGCATGACCCGGAAGCGCTGGTAAAACGGCTTCTGGTAAATTGCGGCTTCCGCCTTAGCCTCAGTTTCGGCTTCAGCCGCTCCAGCCAGATGCGCCAGCGGTTCCGGCAGCATTTTGTAGCCCAGATACGGCACGAAAATCACGGCAGAAACCCATGACACCAGCAGCGCAATCACCGTCACCTCAAACAGCGGCCGCGCATATTCACCCGAACTGGAGGCTGCTGTGGCGATCGGCAAAAAACCGGCCGCCGTCACCAGCGTGCCGCTGAGCATGGGCAGGGCAGTAGTATCGTAAGCAAAGGCAGCCGCCTTGAAGCGATCCATGCCCTGTTCCATCTTCACGGCCATCATTTCCACGGCAATGATGGCATCATCGACCAGCAGCCCCAGCGCAAGAATCAATGCGCCAAACGTCATCTTGTGCAAGCCGATATCAAACAGCCGCATGAACAGGAAGGTTGCCGCCAGCACAAAGGGGATGGTCAGCGCCACTACCAGCCCGGTGCGCCAGCCCAGGCTGAAAAAACTCACCAGCAGGACGATCACCACCGCCTCGATCAACGTTCGCATGAACAGGCTCACCGAATCACCCACCACCTGCGGCATGTTCGAGGTTTGATGCAATTCCAGCCCCAGCGGCAGTTGCTTGCGGATGCGCGCCACTTCGCGGTCGAGATGGTGCCCCAGCTCGATGATGTCGCCTTCCTTCACCATGGAAACGCCGATGGTGACGGCCTCTTTGCCTTGCAGACGACTCATCGGCGCAGGTGGCTGCTGATAGCCGCGATAGACGTTGGCTATATCACCCAATCGTAACGAACGGCCATTCGCGGCGCGCAGCGTGGTGTTCCGCAGACTTTCGAGCGAGGCGTATTCCTGACTGGCGCGCAGGTAAATCTTGTCTGTCGCCGTCTCGAAGGCGCTGGTCGGCAGCTTCATGTTCTGCTGCTGGATGGTTGAAATGATGCCGTTCAGCTCCAGCCCCAGCGTAGCCAGGCGGGCGTTGGACAGATCAATGAATATCTTTTCTTCCTGCACGCCGAACAGATCGACGCGATCGACATCACTCACCCGGCGCAGGGCATCACGCACGATATCGGCGTAATCGTGCAGCTGCGCGTGACTGTAACCCTCGCCGGTCAGCGCGTAGATATTGCCGTACACTGCACCAAAGTCATCATTGAAAAATGGCCCGACCACCCCCTCCGGCAAGGTGTGGCGCATATCGCCGATTTTCTTGCGAACCTGATACCAGACCGGTGCGACATCCTTGGGCAGGGTCGAATCCTTGATCATCACAAAAATCAACGATTCGCCGGGTTTTGAATAGCTCCGCAGGTAGTCCAGATGCGGCGTTTCCTCCAGCGTTTTTTCAAGCCGGTCGGTCACCTGTTTTTCCATCTCCTGCGCCGAAGCCCCCGGCCAGACGGCACTGACCACCATCACCTTGATGGTGAAGGGCGTATCTTCAGACTGCGCCAGCCGTGAGTAGGAATGAATGCCGATGATGGCCAGCGCAATCATCAAAAACAAGACAAACGGCTGATGGGTCAGCGCCCACTCAGAAAGGTTCAAACGCTTCACGGCTGACCCGCCTGCTTCAATTTCTGTGTGATTTCCTGAGGCTGCACCAACATGCCCGGCAAGAGCTTTTGCACCCCCAACGCCACCACCCGCTCCCCCGGCTGCAAGCCTTCGGCAATCAGCGCGCTGTCATTGGTAAACCGCAGCACGCGCACTGCCCGTGGCTGAACCTGCGCGCCCTGCCCATCACCTGCAGCCCCCAGCACCCAGACCCGGCTCTGCCCATCCGTCTGTGTGACTGCTGTCAGCGGCAGCTTCACCACTGCGCCAGCCGCCTCACCCAGCCATGCGTTCGCTGTCATGCCCAGACGCACATCTTCATCCGCATCGGTCATGCGGATGCGCAGGGCAAACGTGCGCGTCAGCGGGTCGGCAGTCGGGGCAATTTCGCGCACCTGTCCGGAATATGTCTTGCCAGCCGCCGCCCAGAGCCGGATGCTGGCTCGCGCACCCAGCTTCAACCCCGCCAAGCGGTTTTCCGGCACGGCTATGACCACCTCTTTTTCAGCAGGATCCGCCAGACGCAGGATCGGCTGCCCCGCCCCCACCACCTGCCCCGGCTCGGCCATGGCCAGACTCACCAGCCCGGCACGATCCGCATGCAAACTGGCGTAAGCCGCCTGATTGCCTGCGGCGGCCGCCTGCGCGCGCGCCTGCTCAACCCGCGCCTTGGCGGTCAAAAACAGGGCACGCTTGCCCTCATGGATGGCCGGACTGATGTATTTCTTTTCCAGCAGGCTATCGAAACGTTCCAGCTCGGATTTCGAATAGTGGTAATCCGTCTCCGCCGCCAGCAGTTGCGATTGCGCGGCATCCGCATTCAACGTGACATCCGCCGGATCCAGCTGTGCCAGCAGCTCACCCGCACGCACCGCGCTGCCCACCCCTACCCGACGCGCCACCAGCTTGCCCGGAATACGGAAGGCCAGATCCACCTCATGACGCGCCCGCACCTCACCGGTGTACACATTCTCGCGCTCATCGACACTTTGCTGCACCGTCACCACCAGCACCGGCGGTGGGGCAACTGCCTCCACAGGCGGGTCACCACAGCCGGTCAGCGTCACCAGACACACGGCAGCACTCGCCGTGATCAGACGCCGAAAATAAACCCTCTCTAACATCACAGACATGTTTCCTTCTGCTTACCCGCCAGATTAATCAACCAAACGATTATTTTATACTGTGAACCACTGAACACCCGGATATTTACTGATGCACATCAAGCGGCCTCTGCGGGCTTTCGGGCATAATTTACAGTTCAGGATTCATGCTCATCCCGCTCCATCATGCTTGCCGTTTCCAATCTCGCCTGCGCGCGCGGTGATCGCCGCCTTTTCTCCGGCCTTGCGTTCGCGCTCGAAGCTGGCGGGTATCTGCATGTGGGCGGTGAAAATGGCGTCGGCAAGACCAGTCTGCTGCGTATCCTGTGCGGCCTGGCCACGGCGGAAGAAGGTGAAATCCGCTGGAACGGCAGCCCCACCGACAAACTAGGCGACGAATACCGTCAGGCCGTGCTCTACCTGGGGCATCACAACGCCCTCAAGGACGACCTCACCGCACTGGAAAACCTGCGGATTTCCGCCTTGCTGGGCGGCGTACGCCTGACGGAAGACGCCGCCTGCGCCCTGCTGCGACGCGCCGGTTTGCGCGGGCGCGAGGATTTACCGGTGCGGGTGCTCTCACAGGGACAAAAACGGCGCACGGCACTGGCCCACCTGCTGTGCAGCCCGGCCGCCCTGTGGATCCTCGACGAGCCTTTCGTCGCGCTGGATGTCGCCGCAGTCGACTGGCTGGCCGGGATACTCGGCGCCCATGTGGCGCAAGGCGGCCTGCTCATCCTGACTAGCCATCAGGAAGTCCGCATTCCCGGCGGCACGGCACAAACCCTGACCTTGACCCGCACAGGAAGCGGCGCAGGCGCGGGCACGGCATGAACACCCCGAGCCCTCCGCCGCCCGCTGGCATCACCCTCCTGCTCTCCATCGTCCAGCGCGACCTGCTGCTGGCTTTGCGGCGCAAGAGCGAAGTGCTGACCTCCTTGTTCTTCTTCGTCATTGTGGTCAGCCTGTTTCCCCTGGGCATCGGCCCGGAAATGGCCTTACTGCGCGTCATCGCCCCCGGTGTGTTGTGGGTAGCCGCGCTGCTGGCCGCGATGCTGTCGCTGTCGCGCCTGTTTGCCGCTGACTACGCCGACGGCACGCTGGAACAGATGCTGCTGTCAGCCGCCCCGCTCGGGCTGCTGGTCAGCGGCAAGATCCTCGCGCACTGGCTGGTCGCCGGACTGCCGCTGGTGCTGATCGCCCCGCTGCTCGGGCTGCAATACGACCTTTCCGCCGAAGGACTGGGCACTCTGGTGGTCTCGTTGCTGCTGGGAACGCCCCTGCTCAGTCTGATCGGTGCCATCGGCGCGGCATTAACCCTGGGCGTGCGTGGCGGCGGCGTTTTGCTGTCCCTGCTCACCCTGCCGTTGTATATTCCCGTGCTGATTTTTGGTGCTGGTGCGGTCGAAGCGCAGGTATCTGGCCTGGGTGCAGGCGGGCATCTTTCGCTGCTGGCTGCCCTGCTGGTACTGGCGGGTTTCTTCGCCCCCTGGGCAACCACCGCCGCGCTCCGCATCGCCCTGGAATGAACTCAAAACGAGACACCCCATGAGCAATTCACTCATCCAATGGTTCAAATACGCCTCGCCGCAGAGCTTCTATCCGCTAGCCGGGCGCATGATTCCCTGGTTTGTCGCACTGGCGACGCTCTTCGGCATCGCCGGATTATGGGTCGGCTTCTTCGTTGCCCCCACCGACGCCACCCAGGGCGAGGCCTACCGCATCATCTTCATCCATGTACCCACCTCCTGGCTGTCGATGTTCATGTATCTCATCATGGCCGCCTGGGCCGGGCTGGGGCTGGCACTCAACACGCGCCTGTCCTCGATGATGGCCAGCGCCCTCGCCCCCACCGGCGCACTGATGGCCTTTCTCTCACTATGGACGGGTGCGCTATGGGGCAAGCCGATGTGGGGCACCTGGTGGGTGTGGGATGCGCGTCTGACCTCCGAACTGATCCTGCTGTTCCTCTATCTGGGTTTCATCGCCCTGCAGTCGGCCATAGACGACCCGCGCCGTGCCGACAAGGCCGGGGCGATCCTCGCGCTGGTGGGTGTCGTCAATGTGCCCATCATCTATTTCTCAGTGAAATGGTGGAACACCCTGCACCAGGGCGCATCCATCTCGATGACCCAGGCCCCCAGCATGGCAAAGACCATGCTGCTGGGTATGCTGCTGATGGCCATTGCCTGCTGGATGTACTCGATTGCTGTGGCACTGATGCGGGTGCGCGGCATCATTCTCGAACGCGAACGAACCACCGAATGGGTGAAACATGCAGTGGACTAACCTCGACGACTTCTTCCGCATGGGCGGCTATGCTTTCTACGTCTGGGGCAGCTTCGGCGTAACTGCACTGGTGATGCTCGTGGAACCTTTGCTGCTGAAGAAACGTCAAAGCCTGGCATTACGCGCCATCCGCCGCGAAAAATCGGCCGCACACGACCTTTCCTGATTTCCCCCTGCGCATCCCCTGCGCTTCCCTGCTCCTTTCTTCTCGTCGCTCAGCGCACCATGAAACCTCGTCAGAAACGCATCGCCCTGATCCTCGGTGGCCTCGTCACACTGGGCATCGCCGCCTACTTCGTCCTGAATGCGCTCAACAGCAACATCGCCCTGTTTTACACGCCTACCCAGGTCGCGGCCGGTGAAGCCCCAAAAGACCGGGTATTCCGCATCGGCGGGCTGGTCAAGGAAGGCTCGCTGCAGCGGCACGACATGACCGTCCGCTTCATTGTCACCGATACCGACAAGGAAATTCCGGTCGCTTACACCGGCATCCTGCCCGACCTGTTCAAGGAAGGAAAAGGCGTGGTCGCACAAGGCAAACTCGGTACAGATGGCGCGTTTGAATTCACCGCCACCGAAGTCCTCGCCAAGCATGACGAAAATTACATGCCCCCTGAAGCAGCCCATGCGGTCAAGGAAGCCTCGAAAAGCCAACCCGCACCGGCAGCCCCATAATCGCCAGGCCGCCGCTTTCGCCCAGACACGCCCGTAGCAAGAAACAAGGACCCCCATGATTCCCGAACTCGGGCACTACGCCCTGATGCTGGCCTTACTGGTCGCCACGCTGCAAGGCGTACTCCCGCTGATTGGCGTGCACCGTCAACACACCGCCTGGATCGCCTTTGCCCGCCCGGCAGCGCAGGCACAGTGGCTGCTGCTGATGGTCTCCTTTGGCTGTCTGACCTGGGCCTTCGTCGCCAATGACTTCTCGGTGGCCTATGTCGCCCAGCATTCCAACAGCAAACTACCGACGATCTACCGCATGGCGGCCGTATGGGGCGGCCATGAAGGCTCTCTGCTACTGTGGGTATTGCTGCTCGCCACCTGGACGCTGGCCGTGACGCTGCTCTCGAACGCCCTGCCTGAAGCCATGGTGGCACGGGTGGTCGGCGTACTGGGGCTGGTGTCCTGTGGCTTGCTGCTATTCATCCTGCTGACATCCACCCCCTTCGACCGGCTGATGGACATCCCCGAAGACGGCAATGATCTCAACCCCTTGCTGCAAGACCCGGGGCTGGTCTTTCACCCGCCCCTGCTCTACATGGGCTATGTCGGCTTTTCAGTGGCGTTTGCCTTTGCCGTCGCCGCCCTGCTCTCTGGTCAGCTCGATGCTGCCTGGGCACGCTGGTCACGGCCGTGGACGGTGACCGCCTGGGTCTTTCTCACCCTGGGAATTGCACTGGGAAGCTGGTGGGCTTATTACGAACTGGGCTGGGGCGGCTGGTGGTTCTGGGATCCGGTTGAAAATGCCTCCTTCATGCCCTGGCTGGTCGGCACGGCACTGATCCACTCACTCGCCGTCACCGAAAAACGCGGTGCGTTCAAAAACTGGACGGTGCTGCTCGCCATCAGCGCGTTCTCGCTCTCCTTGCTGGGCACCTTCCTTGTCCGTTCGGGTGTACTGACTTCGGTACACGCCTTTGCCACCGACCCGCGCCGGGGCATTTTCATCCTGATCTTCCTGGCCGCCGTCATCGGCAGCTCGCTGCTGCTGTTCGCCTGGCGCGCGCCCAAGGTGGGCCTGGGCGGGCGTTTCGCGCTGATGTCCAAAGAAACCCTGCTGCTCATCAACAACGTGCTGCTGGTGGTTGCTGCCGGTTCCGTCCTGCTCGGCACGCTCTACCCGCTCCTCATCGACGCACTGGGGCTGGGCAAACTCTCGGTCGGGCCACCCTATTTCGAAACCGTGTTCGTCCCGCTGATGATGCCCTTGCTGTTCCTCATCGGTGTCGGGCCCGGCGCGCGCTGGAAAGAAGCCCGCGCCGCCGATCTCTTGCAGCGGCTGAAATTCGCTGCCCTGTTCGCCCTGGCGAGCGGGCTGGCATTGCCCTACCTGTTTGGCACATGGAAACCCCTGGTCGCCCTGGCCTTGTTGCTGGCGGTCTGGATCGTGGCGGCGGCCGCCATTGAAATTCGCCTGCGCCTGAAAAGTGGCCGCCCGCCGCTCGCTTTCTGGGGGATGCACGTGGCGCATATCGGCATCGCCGTATTCGTCATCGGCGTCACACTCGTCAAAGGCTATGAAACTGAAAAAGATGTCCGCATGGCACCCGGCGACAGCGTAGCGATTGGCACTTACAGCGTGCGGCTACTGGGCGTGCGTGAAGCCATGGGGCCGAACTACCGTGCCGCCGTGGGCGATGTCGAACTATCGCAAGAAGGCCGGGTGCTCGCGCTATTGCATCCTGAAAAACGCAGCTATCTGTCCTCGTCCATGCCCATGACGGAAGCCGCCATCGACAACGGCGTGCTGCGCGACATCTATGTTTCACTCGGCGAACCGCTGGCCGCCCGCGAAGCTAGCCCCGCCGGTGCCTGGAGCGTGCGCGTGCATCACAAACCCTTTGTTACCTGGATCTGGAGCGGCTGTCTGCTGATGGCCCTGGGCGGCGCACTGGCCATCAGTGACCGGCGGTATCGTCTGCGCGCCCAGACACGCCGCGCTGCCACCACGCCCCCAGGAACTGCGGCATGAAACGCTTCCTGATCCCCATCGCCTTGTTTGTCGTGCTGCTGGGCTTCCTGGCGGTCGGCTTGCGTCTCGACCCGCGTGAAGTGCCTTCGCCGCTGGTGGGCAAGCCCGCCCCGGCATTCCAGCTGATGCAACTCGATGCGCCTGACAAAACCTTTTCGCCCGCCAACATGAAAGGCAAGGTCTGGCTGCTCAATGTCTGGGCCACCTGGTGTGTCTCCTGCCGCGCCGAACACGCGCTGCTGGTGAGCTTTGCCAAACAAAGCGGCCTGCCCATCGTGGGGTTGAACTACAAGGAAGTGCGCGGCGATGGCGAAACCGACCTGAGCCAGCTCACGCCCGAAGCCGAGCAGGTACTGGTGCGGCAACGCGCCACCACCTGGCTGCGTGAGCGCGGCAACCCCTATGTGCTGACCGCACTCGACATCGATGGCCGCGCCGGCATCAACTATGGTGTGTATGGCGTACCGGAAACCTATGTCATCGACAAGGCCGGCATCATCCGTTACAAGCAGATCGGCCCGATCACGCCGGAGGCGATCGAGAAAAAGATCATGCCGCTTATCAAGGAGCTGTCTCAATGAAGCGGCGATTCCAGCATCACCTCGCGGTGCTATTCCTGGCACTGGGTTTGCTCACCGCACAGGGCAATCTTCTGGCCAACGAAGCCACGCCGCTAGCGGCCGACCCCATCGTGGAACAGCGCATGGTCGCCATTTCAGAAGAGTTGCGCTGCCTTGTCTGCCAGAACGAATCGCTGGCCGGTTCACGTGCTGAACTGGCGCAAGACCTGCGCCGCGAAATCCGCGACATGATCAAGGCGGGCAAGAGCAATGATGACATCATGACCTTCATGGTCGACCGCTATGGCGACTATGTGCGCTACCGCCCGCCCATGAAAGCCACCACATGGGTGCTCTGGTTCGGCCCCTTTCTGCTCCTGCTGGGCGGGCTGATCGCCTTGATAGCCTATCTGCGCCAACGGAGCGGCAACGCGATCGTCACCGCCGAAGCATGCCTGACCGACGACGAACGGCGCGCTGCCGAAGCTCTCCTGAATACCGAGGCGGCCTGCAACCCTACCCACACACACGAAAAATGAATCTCCTGCCCTTCGCGGGTGCGGCCGCGCTCCTGACCCTCGCCGTACTGACCTGGCTGCTGTATCCCTTGCTCAACGCGGGACGCGAGCGCAGCACATCCGCCACACGCCGCGCCCTGAATGCCGCGATTTATCGCGACCAACTGGCCGATCTGGAGAATGACCGCGCGCTCGGCCATCTGGCCGAAGCCGACTACGCGCAGGCACGCGACGAACTGCAACACCGCCTGTTGCAAGACACCGCGCTGGCAGACACCGCCCCTGCTCCAGCACCCAACACGCATCCCACCCCCGCCACGCGCAGCGCGCTGCTGCTGGCCTTGTTCCTGCCGATGGCCGCAGTCGGCCTTTATCTCTGGCTCGGCCACCCCGCCGCCTTGCAACCACCCGCCGTGCGTGAGCAAATCACCTCGGCGCAGATCGACGACATGGTGGCGCGTCTGGCCGCACGCATGGAAAAGAACCCGGATGATCTGAAAGGCTGGATGATGCTGGCGCGCTCCTACAAAGCCTTGCACCGCTACGACGATGGTGCGCGTGCCTACGAGCGCATCCTGGCACTGGGTGGCAAGGATGCCAACATCCTGGCCGACTATGCCGACCTGCTCGCCGCACGTGCCGAAGGCAAGTTTGACAAACACATGCTGGAACTGCTCGACGAAGCACTGAAACTCGACCCCGATAACACCATGGCACTGGCGCTGGCAGGCAGTGCCGCCTACAACCGTCAGGATTTCGCCGCCACGGCGCGTTACTGGGACAAACTGCTCACCCAGTTACCAGCCGACTCGGACGAAGCGCGCTCACTGAGTGCCGCACTCGAGGAGGTTCATGCGAAACGTGGTGACAAGAAAGCCCCTGCCACACCGCGTCCCTGAGCACACCGCACGTCATTCTAAAACCCAGTTCCGCAAAAATCCTATGCCCTCCCCTTCGACAAGCGCAGGGCATGAACCACTAAAACTGCGGTTTTTAGGGGCATGCATTTCGTGCATTGCCGTCAGGCGGGCGCCCCCGTTGAAACGGGCTCACGGACTCGATTTCCACCCGGTTACGCCCCCCTTGTTTGGCACGATACAGCGCGGCATCGGCGCGACTGATATGTGATCGGGGGCCTCCACACCATCAAAGCGCGCCAGGCCGATACTGATGGTTACCGTCAGTTTCTGGCCATCTTCCAGCGGAATACGCAAGGCATCCACTTTCTGCCGCAAACTTTCGGCAATCCGCCGCGCCTCATCCAGATCACAACCCCACAGCACCAGCAGGAACTCCTCACCGCCCCAGCGCACAGCCAGATCAGTCGCCCGCAAATCTGCTTGTAGCTGGCGGGTTACTGCCGTCAATACACAATCGCCCAGATGGTGGCCATGACGATCATTGATCTGCTTGAAGTGGTCCACATCCACCAGCAGAAAAGAAACCGGCTTGGGCACGCGACGACAATCCGCCTGCATTTTTTCGATCAGGATGTCATAAGCATGACGATTGAGCAACCCGGTCAGTTCATCCGTCGACGCCATCTCTTCAAGACGCTGCTGGTAGCGCACCAGCGTTTTCCAGGCCAGAAACAGGATGAGCAAGGTGACCAGCACACTGATGAGCAGATTGGCGTACAGGGTTTGACGAATGCCGGACAATGCCTGCGATTCATTCTGTTCCACAAACAGATACCACTTGAGCTCAGGCAGATAATTGACATGCAGGATATGGCTGTCGCCGCCGGCCTCATATTGCCATGAGCCACTGCGCTGCTTGAGGATCGTCTCCAGCAACGCCCAGACCCGGCGCGTTGTACAGGTCGGCCGGATGCCGGCTCTGATTACCCAAAAGGACGACCTTGCCCTGTTCATCGACAAAGTAGATGGTGCGATGGTAATGCTGCTGGTATTCGCCGATCATGCGCCGCACTGAATCCACCGTCAGGCCGACCCCCGTCGCGCCCATGTAGC
The DNA here is from genome assembly GCA_018061005.1 of Sterolibacterium sp. Lineage (GTDB taxonomy): Bacteria > Pseudomonadota > Gammaproteobacteria > Burkholderiales > Rhodocyclaceae > Sterolibacterium. The sequence goes on from JAGOVA010000005.1 coordinate 54,124, forward strand.
GTCCGTCATGATCCAGCACGCGATAGTTGATGAAAATGGTTAGCGCGTCCGCATTGGCCAGATCCACATCCACATTGATTTCGTAGTCGCCTTTCATGTCCCGCACCCGGTAATACCAGGCATCGCGAGGTTCATTCGGCGCCACCCGTTTAAGCACCCCCTCGCCGGTATAGTAGGTGGCACTCTGGTCTGCGACAAAAAAACTGCTGAAAGCCCCGTGACGGCGTTTGATTTCAGTCAGGTAACGCGCCACTTCACTGACATTCTTTTCACCATGCTGCACCCAGTCATGAAGAAAAGTGTCATGCGCCATGGTGGCCGAAATGAGGATGGGTCTGACCAGATCCTTCTGGATTTCCGAGTAGATATTGCTCGAAGTGAGCGGCAGATCCTGTGCGACGATAGCCTCATGGATGGCGTTTTTCGAAACGAAATAACCAAACAGGCTGGTCGCCAGAAAGCCGGAAAACAGCAGCAGGGCGAGTGTCGCCAACAACCGGCGGCGGTCAAAAATACGCAGGGATTTCATGGCAACAGGGGCAGCCTCATGCAGCACAGGTCAGCAGACCTGCGCTGGCTCAATTCACATCGTAGACATACGCCTTCTGCGCCACTTTCGAAGCCTGAACCCGTTGCTGCTCGTCCAGGCTCTGCACCGCTTTGTCCCACCACAGTTTGCGGCCGTTGAATTTCTCGGCGCGTTGTTCCGGGTGTTTTTCAAGCCACTCGCGCATGAACTGGGTGTGTTCGGAAACATAAAGCTTGCTCATCAAATTCTCCTGAAAATTATTCGCGCAATCGCGAAATCCGCATGACTTCGGGGATGCGACGCAGGCCACGCATGATGCGCGCCAAATGGCCGCGGTTTTTGACCTGCAGGGTAAATTGGAGTGCCGTATAAAGCCCTTGATCGTCGTCGATCCGCACATTCTGAATGTCCGAATCCGCTGCGGCGATGACCGCCGCCATACGGGCAAGTGATCCCCGCCGGTTTTCTGTGACGACACGAACCCCCGTCTCGAACAGGCTATCGCCGGTTTGATCCCACTCCACCTCGATCCAATTGTCGCGTTCATGATGCGCGCGACCAATACTGCGACAATCACTGGCATGCACCGTCAAGCCCTGCCCCTTGCGGACGATGCCCACAATCGGGTCACCCGGTATCGGATGGCAGCATTTGGCCAACTGCACGGCCACTCCTTCGCTACCGTGAATGACGATCGGGCCGAGCGGCTTGCGTCGCTCAAAAGCCACCTTGGCGACACCGGCAACGGACTCGGCTTCGGTGGCCAGGCTCCGCGCCACAATCGCCGCCATCCGCTTACCCAAGCCAATGTCCGTCAGTACTTCTTTCTTGGAGTGCGCCCCGCTACTCCGCACAAAACGCCCCCAGACCACCGTATCCACATGTTCCAGTGACAGCCCCAGGGTTTGCAAAGCCTGGCTCAACATCCGCTCGCCCAGGGCCGTCGATTCGACATTCTGGCGCACCTTGAGATAGTGGCGGATCTGCGCCCGCGCCCGGCTGCTCTTGACATAAGCGAGCCAGCCCGGATTGGGATTGGCGTGCGGCGCGCAGATGATCTCGACCTGATCGCCATTCCGCAATTCACTGCGCAATGGCTTCGGCTCGCCATTGATCCGGCAGGCCGTACAGCGGTTGCCGATATCGGTATGCACCGCGTAAGCAAAATCGACTGCGGTTGCACCGCGCGGCAGGCCGATGATCTTGCCTTTGGGCGTAAAAACAAAAACCTCGCCCGGAAACAGATCCACCTTGACGTGCTCAAGAAACTCGGAAGAAGTCCCCGAAGCCGACTGCAACTCCAGCAACGATTGCAACCATTTGTGGGTTTTCTGCTGCAGTTCGTCCAGCGTCTGCTCGTCCTTGTAGAGCCAATGCGAGGCCACGCCGGATTCGGCGACATGATGCATTTCATGTGTGCGAATCTGCACCTCAACCGGCGTACCGTACGGCCCGATCAGTGTGGTGTGCAGCGACTGGTAACCATTGGCTTTGGGGATGGCAATGTAATCCTTGAACTTGCCCGGAACCGGCTTGTAAATACCATGCAGCGCACCCAGCGTCAGATAACAGGTCGGCTGATTATTGACGAGGACACGGAAACCATAAATATCGAACACCTGCGAGAACGTCAGGTGTTTGTCGCGCATCTTGCGATAAATGCCGTAAATATGTTTTTCACGCCCCATGACTTCTACGTCGATGCCCATTTCCGGCAGCCGACGTCGCAAGGTGTCGAGTATCTTGCCGACCACTTCCCGGCGATTGCCGCGCGCACTGCGGAGCGCTTTTTCAAGCACGCCGTAACGCATCGGATGGAAGTGGCTGAAAGACAGCTCCTGCAACTCGCGGCTCAGTGCATTCAAGCCCAGTCGATTGGCGATCGGCGCAAAAATATCGAGGGTTTCACGCGCAACACGGCGGCGTTTGTCCGGCCGTAATGCACCCAGCGTCTGCATATTGTGCAGGCGGTCAGCCAGCTTGATGAGGATGACGCGCACATCACGCGCCATCGCCAGCAACATTTTTCGAAAGTTCTCGGCCTGCGCCTCTTCGTAAGACTGGTCTTCGAGGCGGCCAATCTTGGAAACGCCATCGACCAGTTCGGCGGTCACCTTGCCAAATTTTTCAGCAATTTCATCTTTGCTGACCGCTGTGTCTTCCATGACATCGTGCAGGAGCGCTGCCATCACGGCCTGCGCATCCAGCCGCCAACCGGCCAGCGTATCCGCCACCGCCAGCGGGTGCGTGACATACGGCTCACCACTACTACGCAACTGGCCACGATGCGCCTGCTCACCAAAGTGAAAGGCGGCTTCGACACGTTCGACCTCGGCTAGCTCCAGATACGCGCCCAGTTTTTCGCGCAACCGGTTGAACGCAAGCTCCAGATCACTGGACAGCGCAAACGCTTCACCTTTCACAAAACCCGTAGCTGAACTGCGCCCGGACGCAGCGGCATCGGCGCCCTCATCAGAGGCAGGCGGAGCGACGGGAGGAACGGCCATCGAATCAGTCTATGAAGGAATCTCTTGCGATTTAAGCGGGTCGTGCCAACGTGGAAATCACGTCAGCCCACAGCACATCAGGTCTGGCTACGATTGAGGATTTCCAGACCCACCTTGCCGGCAGCCACTTCACGCAGGGCAATCACGGTCGGTTTGTCATGCTCCACATCCACCATGGGTGTGCCACCCAGCGTAAGCTGGCGCGCACGATAAGTCGCCACCAGGGTGAGCTGGAAACGGTTGGGGATCAGCTTGATGCAGTCGTCAACGGAAATACGAGCCATGATTCAGTCCTGGAATAAAAGGGAAAACATTTCGGGATGGCGCGTCTGCTGGTTTGTCAGACGCAAGCGCGAAGCGTGCACCGCCGCTTGCAGGTCTGCAATGGCAGATTGCAGATCGTCGTTGATTATAACGTAATCAAACTCGCCGACATGACGCATTTCGGTCAGCGCAGCCAGGGTTCGGCGGGCAATGGTTTCCGCGCTGTCGGTCGCGCGGCCACACAGCCGCCGCTCCAGTTCGGCTAACGACGGGGGCAGGACAAAGATGCCAATCGCCTCACGGAACAAATGCCGCACCTGTTGCGCGCCCTGCCAGTCAATTTCAAGCAAGACATCATGCCCCGCCGCCAGTTGCTGCTCCAGCCACAGCCGTGAAGTGCCATAAAAATTACCATGCACCTCGGCCGATTCAAGAAACTCACTGCGCGCACGCATGGCCAGAAAAGTATCGACATTGATGAAATGGTAGTCACGTCCATCGACCTCGCCCTGACGCGGCTGACGCGTGGTGTAGGAGACCGACAGCCGCACCCGGCCATCGCGTTTCAGCAATTCGCTCACCAGGGTCGTCTTGCCCGCACCCGAAGGTGCCGAGACAATCAACAGGTTGCCAGACATGTGAGGGTTCCTTGTCGTTCATGGGTCGTTGCGGGTTCGCCATCGCTGCGTTCTGCGGCAGCTCAGCTAACCCCGGCCCGTTGCAGGAAGTGCCCCAGGTGCAGGTCACTCTTGGTGGTATGGTTGATCTGCCAGTCGGCCAGCATCATCCGGATGCGGAACAGCAGGTGCAGACGCTCATGTTCATGGGCGGTTTCGTGCGCTTCGATTTCCTGGCGCAAACCGGCAAAAGCGCGATCGAAAGCGGCATGCTGCTTCAGGTGATCGCGAATGAAGGGGTAATCGTAACGCTGCATCAGGTTCTCTTCAGAACTGTTGAGCAGGGCCAGATGCTCGGCAAAACTGTTGAGTGTGGCATCGGTGCTGGTGATATCGCCATCGGCGACATGCTGCTCCAGGCGAACGATGCAGCCCAGCATTTCCTGGTGCAGGGTGTCAATCTCGCGGATGCCAATCGAATACTCTTTGCGCCAGCCGGTTTCCTTGTCCTTCTCGATCCGCGTGTCACCCCCAGCCTGCCCCAGCCGCAAGGCTTCCTTGCAACGCTCCAGATACACCCGCACCGCACGGTCATCCGGGGTAATCCGCAAACACTCCTGCAACAGTGGCTGCGCCAGATCGATGTAGCCCAGATGAAAAAACGCCAGCGCCTTTTCAAAATTGGCGAGGGTCGCCAGTTTAGCCAGGCGCAGCGGCTCCGGGTCGGCATCAAAAACCTCATACACCGACTGCGCCTGATAGCGACCCTTGATCCGCAACCGGTCGATGAAACGGATGTGATAAGCCGTTTGATCCTCCAGCGCATGAAGCGTGTTGGCACTAATGACCAGCGGGGTTCCGTAATTCTTGGTCAGTTCCTCAAGACGGGAGGCCAGATTCACCGCATCACCAATCACGGTGCTATCCATGCGGTTGTGGCCACCAACCGTGCCCATCATAACCAGCCCGGTATTGATGCCGATGCCAATCCGGATTGGCACAAACCCGGCATGCGAACGGCCAATGTTGTAGGTCGTCAGCTGATGCAGCATGTCAATGCCCGAACGTACGGCATCATCCGCCGAGCCAGGAAACAGCGCCATGATACCATCACCGATGTATTTGTCGATGATGCCGTCATGGCGCGCCACCACCGGCTCCATGGTGCTCAGATAAGAATTAATAAAACGGAAATTTTCCGCAGGCAGGATGGACTCCGACAGCGTTGTGAAATCACGAATATCGGAAAACAGCAGCGTCATTTCCTGTTCGACGTGATCGCCCAATTTGACATCAACGATGCTGGGGCGGTTGAGCAAGCGCAAAAACTGCACCGGCACAAAACGGCCATACGCCATCTCAGCCTCACTGAGTGGCATTTGCTGCTCCGGCAAATCGTCGTCGTTCATTGCGGTCATCGGTTTCCAGCATAAAGCGGGTCAAAGGTGTCCAGTATAAACCCCTTGCCGCCTGTGGAAAATGTCGTGCAGATTAACGTAAATCACAAAAGCCCGAGACAGGCCGAAGTGTCGAACAGTGTCGAACGCAGCGACAACTGGCCTGAACCCACGCCGTGGCATGCCCTGTAGTAAGATGACCGCCCCGGACTTCTGCGCCAGGCACTGACGGCGCACTCATCGCCTCCTGCTGGGAAAACCAATGACTGACACACAATGATGGTTCCTCATCTGACCACCGTACTGACGGGCCCGCTGCTCGAACTCGAACGCTGTTTTCTCGACAACGAAACGAAAATCGAGCAATGGCTGCGCTCGCAATGGCTCGACCACACCCCGCCTTTCTATACCTCGGTCGATCTGCGAAATGCCGGTTTCAAACTGGCGCCGGTAGACACCAACCTGTTTCCCGGAGGGTTCAACAACCTCAATCCGGCCTTTCTGCCGCTGTGCGTGCAGGCAGCGCAGGCTGCTGTCGAAAAACTCTGTCCCGAAGCCTGCAACCTGCTGCTGATTCCGGAAAACCACACCCGCAACCAGTTCTACCTGCAGAATGTGGCCAGCCTCACGACCATCCTGCGTCACGCGGGGCTCAATGTGCGCGTCGGCTCGCTACTGCCGGAAATCACTGCCCCCACCGTACTCGACCTGCCGGATGGCCAGCACCTGACCCTGGAACCATTGAAACGCTACGGCACCGACGGCCGACGGCTAGGGCTGGATGGCTTCGAGCCATGCACGCTGCTGCTCAATAATGATCTTTCCGCAGGGGTGCCGCCCTTGCTCGAAGGGCTGCACGAACAGTTCATCCTGCCGCCGCTGCATGCTGGCTGGCATGTGCGGCGCAAATCACATCACTTTGCGGCCTATCGCCAGGTTGCCCATGACTTTGCCGCTGCCATCGGCATCGATCCCTGGCTGATCGACCCGGGCTTTGGCGTCTGCGGCAAAATCAACTTCCACGAACGCACCGGTGAAGAATGCCTGGCCGCCAATGTGGATAGCCTGCTGGCAAAAATCCGCACAAAATACCGTGAATATGGGGTAACTGAGCAGCCATTTGTGATCATCAAGGCAGATGCGGGAACTTATGGCATGGGCATTATGACGGTGCACGATGCCAGCGAGGTCAAAGGGCTCAATCGCAAGCAGCGCAACAAAATGGCGGTCGGCAAAGAGGGCCTGCAAGTGACCGAGGTCATCATTCAGGAAGGCGTGCCCACCTTCGAAACAGTCGATGATGGCGTCGCTGAACCGGTGATCTACATGATCGATCGTTATGTGGTGGGCGGCTTCTACCGGGTCAATGCCCAACGCGGGCGTGACGAGAACCTCAATGCACCTGGCATGCAGTTCAAGCCACTGGCTTTCAGCACCGGCTGCTCGCTACCCGACGCGGCGCAGTCGCCCGATGCGCCACCCAACCGGTTCTATGCTTACGGCGTCGTCGCGCGCCTGGCCATGCTGGCTGCCGCACTGGAGCTGGAACAAACGGAACCCGCTGCCGAATGAAGCTGGCTTTCATCATCGACCCGCCCGATACGCTGAAGCCACACAAGGACTCCAGCATCGCCATGATGCGCGAGGCCGCACGGCGCGGCCATGAAGTGCATATCATGCTGCGCGACAGCCTGCTCTGGCGTGATGGCGAGACCCGCGCCACGGCGCGCCACCTGACGCTGACGGCGGCCACATCCAGCCAGTGCTGGTATGTCGAAGCTGAGCCACAGCAGGCTCCGCTGCGTGTCTTCGATGCCGTGGTGATGCGTCAGGATCCGCCTTTCGATTTTGAATACATCACCGCAACCTGGCTACTGGAACGTGCGGCGAGCGAAGGGGCGCGAATTTTCAACGACCCGCGCGCCATTCGTGATCACAACGAAAAAATTGCCATCACCGGCTTTCCGCAATTCACCGCACCAACCCTGGTGAGCCGCGCCGCCAACGATCTTGATGCGTTCATCGACGAACTGGGCGATGTCATTCTCAAGCCGCTCGATGGCATGGGCGGCAGCTCGATTTTCCGTGTCCGCCACGACGATCCCAATCGTAATGTGATCATTGAAACCCTGACTGACCACGGCCAGCGCAGCATTATGGCGCAACGCTATCTGCCGCAGATCAGCGAAGGTGACAAACGCATACTGCTGATTGATGGTCACCCCGTACCCTACTGCCTGGCGCGCATCCCCAAAGCAGGCGAAAGCCGGGGCAATCTGGCGGCCGGTGGCCATGGCGTGGCGCGCCCCCTGTCGGCTCGCGACCGCGAAATCGCCGAGACGATCGGCCCTCTCCTCGCCGCACGTGGCCTGCTGCTGGTGGGGCTAGATGTCATCGGTGAGCACCTGACTGAAATCAACGTCACCAGCCCAACCTGCTTCGTTGAGATCACGCAGCAAACCGGTTGCGCTGTGGCTGCATTGTTTATCGATGCGCTGGAACGCGCGGCCTGTCGGCACGTTCCTTGAGGCTTGCCGGATGAGACTTTCCGTCATCCTCCAGCGACTCTGCCTGATCCTGCTGGCCTGTTGGCTGGCCGCCTGCAACCCACGCCCTGCCCCTATCGTCCAGCAGGAATCGTTTGTCTTTGGCACGCGCGTCGAGGTGCTGGTGTATGGCGTATCCGCCGAGCGTGGCAACGCAGCCGCTGCCGAGGTGCTCCGCGAATTTGACCGGCTGCATCGTGCCTACCATGCCTGGCAGCCCTCTGAACTAACCGCCCTCAACGCGGCGATTGCCCGCGGGCAACCCGCCCACGTCTCCACCGAGCTGGCCGAACTGATCCGCAATGCGCAAAAAATTGCCGCGCAGGGCGACAACCTTTTCGACCCGGGAATTGGCCACCTCATCGCCCTCTGGGGCTTCCAGAGTGACGAATTCAAGCCGGTTTTGCCCGACCGCCAAAAACTGGCCGCGTGGCGCGCCAGCCATCCCTCCATCCACAACCTGCACATCAACGGCCAGCAGGTGAGCAGCGACAACCCCCAGGTTGCCCTGGATTTTGGCGGTTACCTGAAAGGTGTGGCGCTCGATCATGCCGCCGCCCTGCTCAAGGCACGCGGCATACACAATGCCCTCATCAACATCGGCGGCAACCTCATGGCACTGGGCAGCAAGGGCGGCACCCCGTGGCGCGTCGGCATCCAGCACCCGCGCGCCACCACGCCACTGGCCTCTCTCGAACTGCATGATGGCGAAGCCATCGGCACTTCCGGCGACTACCAGCGTTACTTCATGCTGGATGGCCAGCGTTATTGCCACCTGCTCGACCCCCGCACGGCGCAGCCAGTGCAGGAGACCCAGGCCGTCACGGTGCTCATCCCACCCGCCAAGGATGCGGGCATGCGTTCCGACGCCGCCTCAAAACCCCTCTTCATCGCCGGGACGAACTGGCTGGCCGAAGCGCGCAAACTGGAGGTCGCCGCTGCATTGCGGATTGATGCCACAGGCCGAGTATTCGTCACGCCTGCCTTGCAGGCGCGCCTGAAAATGGAAGACGATGCGCCTCAGCTTACCGTTACAATGAGCGTGCAAGCCCCTCGATAGCCCCCCTCCACCACCCTCCACCCCCCTCAACATTCACTCCCGTCTGCCTGCAGATAACGACAAAATGATCGGCCTGCTCCTGATAACCCACGGCACCCTAGGTGAATCCCTGCTGCAATGCGCCTGTCACGTCCTCAACCGGCGGCCTCCGCAGATAGCCCAACTCGGTCTGGCGGCGCAGGATGACCCACTCGACACACTGCCCCTCGCGCGCGAAATGCTGGGGCTGATCGACAAAGGCGAGGGCGTACTGGTACTGACCGACATTTTTGGCGCGACCCCCGCCAACGTCGCCATGAAACTTCTCGAACCAGGGCGCATCGAAGGCCTCGCCGGTGTGAATCTACCGATGCTGTTGCGTAGCCTGACCTACCGCGACAAAGGCATGGAAGTCCTGCTGGCCAAAGCCATCGGCGGCGGCCGCGATGGCGTACTCGACATGCGCTCACACTGAAAATAGCCCTCTGACACGCTGACTACCGGACAGAACATCATGCCGCGACTCGAAATCGAAATCATCAACAAACTAGGGCTGCATGCGCGCGCTTCAGCCAAACTGACGGTGCTGGCAGGCAGCTTTCCCTGCGAGGTCTGGATGGAACGCAACAGCCGCCGCATCAATGCAAAGAGCATCATGGGCGTGATGATGCTGGCGGCGGGCAAAGGCTCCAAGGTCTTTGTCGAAACCGAGGGCGAGCGCGCCGATGAAGCCCTGCAAGCCTTGCAGGCGCTGATTGCCGACAAATTCGGCGAAGGCGAATAAGCCCACTCGCAACCTCAACCACGGAGTACGCATTTTGACCTTCGCGCTGCACGGACTGGCTGTTTCATCAGGCATCGCCATCGGCCATGCCCAGCTGATTTCCCACGCCACCCTGGAAGTCGCCCAGTACCAGATCCGCGAACGCGACATCCCCACCGAACTGGCGCGCTTTGACGAGGCCATCGACACCGTGCGGGCTGAGCTGTATCAGCTCAAGGTCGAGGCAGAAGCCTCGCCCGGCGCGGCCGCCGAGCTGTCGGCCTTTGTTGATCTGCAGGCCATGTTTCTGGATGACCCCCTGCTCGCCGAGATTCCGCGTGGTCTGATCCAGGATCGACGTTGCAACGCCGAATGGGCACTGGTGCAGCAAATGGAACATCTGGTCGCGCAGTTCGACGAAATGGAAGATGTCTATCTGCGCGAACGCAAGCAGGATATCGTCCAGCTGGTCGAACGTCTGCTCAAGGTGTTGATGGGCAAGCCGCGCAAGATTGGCAAGCGCAAAGGCCGCGAAGATGATGCCATCATCATCGTGGCACACGATCTGGCTCCGGCTGACACGATCCAGTTCAAACGCCTGAGCATCGGTGGCTTCGTCACCGATCTGGGCGGCGCCACCTCGCATACCGCCATTGTTGCGCGCAGCCTGGCGATACCCGCCGTGGTGGGTCTGCATCACGCCCGCCCACTGGTGCGCGACGACGATCTGCTGATTATCGACGGCGCGCGCGGCATACTGATCGTCAATCCGGACGATCGCGTACTCGAAGAGTACCGGCTGCGACAAAGCGCGCTGGAAATCGAGCGTCACAAGCTCAAGCGCCTGCGTACCGCACGCACCGTGACCCTCGACGGCGAAGATGTGCAGCTTTACGCCAACATCGAACTGCCGCAGGACATTGAAAAGGTCAAGGAAGCCGGGGCAGCAGGGGTTGGTCTGTTCCGCACCGAATTCCTGTTCATGAACCGCGACGAACTACCCTGCGAAGACGAGCAGTTTGAAGCCTATCGCAGCGTCGCCAAGGCACTCGGCGGCAAACCCGCCACCATCCGCACGCTCGACATCGGCGCAGACAAGCAGGCACGCGCCCTGCACGACAGCAGGAGCCGCACCGAAACCAACCCCGCACTCGGGCGGCGTGCCATTCGTTACTGCCTCTCCGAGCCGCAGATTTTTCTGGCGCAGCTACGCGCCATTCTGCGCGCCTCGCACTACGGCAAGCTGTACATCATGATCCCGATGCTGGTGCACGCGCACGAAATCGAGCAGACACTCATGATGATCGCCCAGGCCCAGCAACAACTGCGCGATGCCCGCATCAAGTTTGACGACACCGTCAAAATCGGCGGCATGGTCGAAATCCCCGCCGCCGCCATGGCGCTGGGGCCTTTTCTCAAACGACTCGACTTTCTTTCGATCGGCACCAACGACCTGATTCAATACATGCTGGCCATCGACCGCAGCGATGAAGCGGTTGCTCACTTATACGATCCGCTGCATCCCGCCGTACTGCGCCTGATCGCCCAGATCATCGAGCGTGGCGAGCGGGCGGGCTTGCCTGTGGCAATGTGCGGTGAAATGGCCGGTGACATCACCATGACACGCCTACTGCTGGGCATGGGGCTGCGGAAGTTCTCGCTCCACCCGGCACAACTGCTGGAAATCAAGCGGCAAGTCCTGAAAAGCGACACCGCCCACCTGCAGACGGCCGTCAGCCGCATCCTGCGCCTCGACGACAGCGAAAAAATCCGCGAACAGCTCGCCAGAATCAATCTCTGAGCTGCTTCAGGCCACTCCAGGCCAGAATTCCTGCGTCGCGTGGCTATAACTTTGTATATGTGACTTTTTACGTTGTCATTTATGCTGCCTTCACATATGCTGTAAATGTTCCCCTACGCATGACCTGACCCATGTCCACAACCATCGTCCCTGGATCGTTGATTGCAGCGATGATTTTTTCAGCCGGCTTTGCAGGCTTCGGCCTGCTGGTCTGCTTGGTTGTGGCTCGACTGGGCACCCCCATCAGGGGCATCTGGTGGCTGGCGGGCATGTGTGCTGCAGGGATGGCTTACCAACTGATCATTGCCGCAGTCCACACCGCCCCCAATGCCGCAGCGGTTTTTGAAATCAAACCTTGGCAGCACCTGTGTTCGTTGATCCAGGTGTACACCATGGCCGGTTTTCTCGCCGTTTATATGCAACTTCGATACGCACGAACGTTGCTTAAAATCGTCGGTCTGCCTGTCGGCGTTCTGGTTCTCCTGATCTTTATCTGGTCTCCTACCGCGCAATTCCAGGAGACTTACTCCCTCCAGGTCATGCACTTCCCCTGGGGAGAGCAGCTGTCAATACTGCACGGCAAACTAGGGACAGCCGCGCTGATCGGTCGCCTGCTTTTCCTGAGTTTCTTCATCTGGGCATTAGCGCATGTCTTCACGCAGCGCGCCCATGATGAACGCACCGGGGCAAACATTATCACGGTCGGTCTGCTATCCCTGATCGTTTCCCTTGTCATCGGATACCTGGTTGATAGCGGAGTGATCGACTTCATCCACACCGCAGGATTCGGCTACATCATCTTCGCCACATTGGCTCTGTACAGCGTCATTCAGGAGCTAGAAGATCGTCAGACCAAGCTGACCCACACGGCCACCGCGCTCACGCGCGAAATGGACGAACACCGGCAGGCGCGGCAAACCGTCGAGCATCTGTCGTTCAACGACCGGCTCACCGACCTGCCCAGCCGCACCGGGCTGTTCCGCCTGATCGACAAAGCGATTGCCACGGGAAAACAACAAAACAGCCGTTTTGCCGTACTGCATGTGGATATCGACCGTTTTGACGTTATCAACGACACCCTGGGGCCGCATGTCGGCGACCAGCTCTTGCGGCATGTCTCGGTGCGTCTGCGCAACCTGCTGCAGGGGCGCGACTTCGTGGCGCGCATCAATGCCGATGAATTTGTCTGTGTGGTAAGCGACCCGGCCGCCGCAGTGCAGGCCGGCCGCACCGCTGTCAGCATCCACGAGCTGCTGCGTAGCCCGTTTGAAATCGACAACCATGTCCTGCACATCACGGCCAGCATCGGCGTGGCGATGTATCCCGACGACGCGGACAGCGTCGACACGCTGATGACCGCCGTCGATCTGGCCACCCGCGAAGCCAAGCGGCTGGGGCGCGACCGCACCGAAATCTTCCACCACGAGCTGAACACCGCCATCCAGGAACGTATGCATCTGGGCAATGCCTTACGCGTAGCACTGGCCGAGCAGCAATTTGAGCTGTATTTCCAGCCGCAGATCGACGCACGCAGCGGCCAGATTGCCGGGCTGGAGGCACTAATCCGCTGGCATCACCCGACCAGAGGCATGGTGCCACCCGACCGTTTCATCCCGCTGGCCGAAGAAATGCGCCTGATCGATGCGATTGGCACCTGGGTGATCCACGAAACCTGCCGCATTCTTGCCGACTGGCGCAGAAACGGCATCCACGGCATGCGCGTGGCCGTCAATCTTTCGGCCCAGCAATTACGCCAGAACAACCTCGCGGACATCGTCCGTGCCGCGCTGGAGCGTCACGGGCTGACGGGGGATGATCTGGAAATGGAAGTCACCGAATCCATGATCATGGAAGACCCCGACCTGTGCATCGCCCAGCTGCAGCGCCTCAAAACCCTGGGAATCAAGCTGGCCATGGATGATTTCGGCACGGGCTATTCGTCGCTCGCTTATCTGAAACGCCTGCCCATCGACACCCTCAAGATCGACCGCTCCTTCGTGCGCGACCTTGAAACCGATCTCAACGACAAGGCCATTTGCGCGACTACCATCAGCATGGCCAACTCACTGGGGCTCGATACAGTCGCCGAAGGCGTCGAAACCAACGATCAGGCGCGTATGCTGCGCGAACTCCATTGCGACCGCTTCCAGGGTTTTTTCTACGCCCGCCCGATGCCTGCCGCAGCGGCTGCCGATTTCATACGCCAGCATGTGCGCGATAATGCGCCGACCACCTCGACCTCGAGCTGATCGCATCACCCGCAAACCTCCAGCACATACCAAAATCCATCATGCAACGTGTCGCCATTTCAGGCACCGGCCTTTATGTTCCGGAACAGGTCATCAGCAACGAAGAGCTCGTGACCGCCTTCAACCAGTACGTCGCCCAGGAAAACCAGCGCAATGCCGTCGCCATCGCGCAGGGCGAGCAGGCCGCGCTGCAAGAATCCAGCGTCGAATTCATTCTCAAAGCCTCCGGCATCCAGCGGCGACATGTACTTGAGAAAAGCGGCATCCTCGACCCACAACGGCTGCGCCCACGATTTGCCGAACGGCCTGATGAAGCACTTTCATTGATGGCCGAAATCGGTGTGGCCGCCGCCAAAGATGCGCTGGCTCAAGCCGGGCGCAGCGCAGCCGACATTGATACAGTGATTTGTGCCGCCGCGAACATGCAGCGCGCCTACCCGGCGATCGCCATCGAAATCCAGAACGCGCTGGGCATCGAGGGCTACGGTTTCGACATGAACGTGGCCTGCTCCTCCGCCACCTTCGGCATCGCGCAGGCGGTCAACGCCATCCGCTGCGGCAGCGCGCGCGCGGTGCTGGTGATCAACCCGGAAATCACCTCGGCACATCATTGCTGGAGCGACCGCGACTGCCATTTCATTTTTGGCGACATCTGCACCGCCATCGTGCTGGAGCGGGCGGACACCGCGCCGCCGGGCAGCTGGGAAGTGCTGGGAACGAAGCTCGCCACGCGGTTTTCCAACCACATCCGCAACAATGCCGGTTTCATCAATCGCAGTGAAGATGCCGACCCGCTGGCGCGCGACAAGCTGTTCATGCAGGAAGGCCGCAAGGTGTTCAAGGAAGTCTGCCCGATGGCCGCCGAGCATATCGCCACCCATCTTGATGCACTGGACATCAGTGCCAGCCAGGACGTACGGCGTTACTGGCTGCATCAGGCAAATCTGGCGATGAACCAGCTGATTGCCCGCAAACTGCTCGACCGTGATGCGACCGCCGATGAAGCACCGGTCATTCTCGACGAATATGCCAACACCGCATCCGCCGGTTCCATCATTGCTTTCCATCAGCATCGCGCCGACCTGAAGCCCGCTGATGTCGGGGTGATTTGCTCGTTTGGCGCAGGTTATTCGATCGGCAGCGTGGTGCTCAGGAAACAGTAACCGGCGGCGGGGCGGCATTCCAGGGAGCAACCCGGAACAACAGCAACATGCCCGGCACGGCGAGTGCGGCACACAGCAAAAAGAAATTCACCCAGCCCAGTTGCTCAATCAGCCAGCCTGCGCCCGCATTGATGAAACTGCGCGGCACCGCAGCCAAGCTGGTAAACAGGGCAAACTGCGTGGCCGTATACATCGGATGGGTGGTGCGGGCAATGAAGGCCACAAACGCCGCCGTACCCAGCCCCACCCCCAGCGCTTCCAGGCCGATCACACTGGCCAGTGCCAGCAGATCGCCTGAGCCGACGTCGGCTCGATGCCCCAGTGCGGCCAGCCAGACAAAACCGAAAATCGACAGCAACTGCACCGCACCAAACAGCCACAGCGCGCGATTGATCCCCAGCCGCACCATCCACAACCCACCCGCCAGCGCGCCGATGACCGCCGGCCACAAACCCGCGTGTTTGGCGACCAGGCCAATGTGGGTCTTGGTATAGCCCATGCTCAGATAGAACGGAGTGGCCAGCGCGGTGCACAAACTGTCGCCCAGTTTGTAAAGAAAGATGAAGGCGAGGATCGCCAGTGCCTCGCGCCAGCCCGCACGCCCCATGAATTCACGGAAAGGCTCCACCACCGCCGCCCGCAGGCTGCCGGGCAGGGCGGCGGCGGCCAGCGGCGGTTCGCGCACCAGCAGGCTCATCAACAGCCCCGGCAACATGAACAGTGCGGTGATGACAAACACCTGCGACCAGGGCAGGTGATCCGCCAGAATCAGCGACAACGACCCCGGGATCAGCCCGGCGATGCGGTAGGCATTGACATGCACCGAGTTGCCCAGCCCCAGTTCGGCATCCGAGAGAATCTCACGCCGGAAGGCGTCGATGGCAATGTCCTGCGTGGCCGACAGCACCGTGAGCAGCACGGCAAGCAGGATGATCTGTGTCAGATCCATGCGGGGCGAAAACAGGCCAAAAGCGGCGATCACCGCCAGCAGCCCCCCCTGGGTCAGCAGCATCCAGCCCCGCCGCCGCCCCAATCTCAACCCGGGCAGGCTGTAACGATCCAGCAGCGGCGACCAGAGAAACTTCCAGGTGTAGGGAAGCTGGATCAGCGTCATCGCGCCGATGTCGCGCAGACTGACACCATCGGTAAACAGCCAGGCCGGAATCAGGTTGAGCAACAGATACAACGGCAGGCCGGACGTAAAGCCGGTGGCCACACAGATCAGCATGCGCCGCGTAAACAGGGCTGCGATGCTTGCGGGCAGACGCACCTTCAAGAACCTTTGGCGAGACGATACACCGCCAGACTGCCGAGAAAATCGTGCTCTTCCGTCACACAACGTCCCTGCTCGTCGAGCACCTGACGATCACGCACCACCAGATGCAGGTGCTGACACAAGTCTTCGAAATCGAGCATGGTAAAAAAGCGCATGTTGGGCGTGTCGTACCATTGATAAGGCAGGTCTTCAGAGACCGGCATGCGCCCGCCCATGACCGCCATGCGGTTCTTCCAGTAACCGAAATTCGGAAACGACACCACCGCTTCGCGCCCGACCCGCAGCATGTCCTGCAGGATGCCCTGGGTGTGCCGCACGGTTTGCAAGGTGCGCGACAGCACCACATGGTCGAACGCATCATCGACAAAGCCGGCCAGCCCCGTTTCGAGGTCGCTTTGCAGCACGTTGATGCCGTTGCGGATGGCCGCCAGTACATTGGCATCCTCGATCTCGACCCCGTAACCACGCGCACCCCGTTCGTCGATCAACCGTCGCAGCAAAGTGCCATCGCCACAGCCCAGATCGAGCACCCGCTGGCCAGGCTGCACCCAGCCTGCGATGACATCAAAATCAGCACGACCGGACAATGGCTTCATAGCTTGATCCGCTTCAGGTAGGCATCGATGACCGCATGGTAATGGGCATCTTCCATAAGGAAGGAGTCATGCCCCCAGCGCAGGCCGAGTTCGGCGTAAGACACATCGCGCTGATTGGCCAGCAGGGCGGCGACGATTTCCTTCGAGCGCGACGGGCTGAAACGCCAGTCGGTGAGGAATGAAATCACCAGAAAACTCGCCTTCGTACGCGCCAGCGTGGCGTTGAGATCGCCCTCGTTCTCGCGTGCCGGATCGAAATAATCCAGCGCCTTGGTCATCAGCAGATAGGTGTTGGCATCAAAATGACTGGCGAACTTGTCGCCCTGGTAGCGCAGATATGACTCGATTTCAAACTCGACACCATAGCCGTAGCGCAAGCCATCCGGACGCAGTTCGCGGCCAAATTTCTCGCCCATCTGGTCGTCTGAGAGATAGGTGATGTGACCGATCATGCGCGCCAGACGCAAACCGCGCACCGGCTTGACCCCATGGGCATAGTAATGACCCCCATGAAAATCCGGGTCGGTCAGGATCGCCTGCCGCGCCACATCGTTGAACGCAATGTTCTGCGCCGACAGACGCGGTGCTGCTGCAATGACAACAGAATGACGCACCCGTTCCGGAAAACTGATGCTCCAGCGCAGCGCCTGCATACCCCCCAGACTGCCGCCAACCACCGCCGCCCAGCTGTCGATGCCCAGCCGGTCGGCCAGCCGCGCCTGCGCCTGCACCCAGTCATTGACCGCCATCAGCGGAAAATCCGCGCCCCAGGGCTGCCCCGTGGCCGGGTTGATACTGGAAGGCCCGGTCGAACCATGGCAGCCGCCCAGGTTATTCACGCCGACGATAAAGAACCGGTCCGTATCGAGCGGCCTGCCCGGCCCCACGATGTTGTCCCACCAGCCGACATTCTCCGGATCATCCGCATAATGCCCCGCCACATGATGATGACCAGAGAGTGCGTGGCAGACGAGAATCGCATTGGATTTCGCCGCATTCAGCGTGCCATAGGTTTCATACATCAGGTCGTAAGCCGGCAGCACCGCGCCACACCGCAAGGCGAGCGGCGTGGTGAAATGGGCGCAGCGGGCTTCAACGAGGCCGATCTGTGGAGATGAAGAGTTCACGCGTATATAAAAACAGAAATATAAAACCCGATCGGCCAGATGCGGATCGGGTGGCGCAGTGCAGTTCTCTTGAACGCATGCTTTTATTCCCTCTTCGCTTTAGCCGGATTTATAAAGCGCCCGCAAGCTGAATCATTCATCATGAATCGACCCGTTTTATCGGGCAGAATCAAATCGGCGCAAGGGCGGAAAGCTACTCTTTGGTCGCATAAATGTCAAACCGTCCCTTGCTGCAGGCCAAACTGCAACTGCGCCAGCCGTGCGTAAAGCCCGCCCTCGCGACTCAGGCTTTCGTGGGTTCCGCTGGCAACGATGCGCCCCTGATCGAGCACGATGATGCGATGCGCCTTGCGTATGGTGGCCAGACGATGCGCGATGACCAGCGTGGTACGGTTCTGCACCAGATGCTCCAGGGCGGTCTGCACCAGTTGTTCGCTTTCGGCATCGAGTGCGCTGGTGGCTTCATCGAGCAACAGAAAAGGTGGATTCTTGAGGATGGCGCGGGCGATGGCTATCCGCTGACGCTGCCCACCAGAAAGACGCACACCACGCTCACCGAGAAAACTGTGCCAGCCTTCCGGCAGTCGCTCGATGAACTCATCGGCCACGGCGGCTCGCGCTGCCGCCTTGACTTCCTCATCCGTGGCAGCGGCACGGCCATAACGGATGTTTTCCAGCGCACTGGCCGAGAAGATCACCGTATCCTGCGGCACGATGCCAATCCGCTCACGCAGCGCGCGCGGGTCGGTCTGGGTAATATCCACACCATCGAGCAGTATGCGTCCCTGTTGCGGGTCGTAATACCGCAGCAGCAATTGGAACAATGTGCTTTTGCCCGCGCCCGAAGGCCCCACCAGCGCCACGGTTTCGCCCGGCCGCACATCAAGATCAAACGCATCCAGCGCCGCCTGATCCGGGCGGGAAGGGTAATGAAAGCGCAGTTGCTCGATGCGGATCTCACCGTGTGGCGGGGGCAAGGCCAGGGGCATGAGCGGAACATGGATCGTCGGTTGCGCCGCCAGCAACTCCATCAGGCGTTCCGTCGCTCCTGCGGCACGCTGCACATCGCCCCACACTTCAGACAACGCACCAATGCTGCCCGCCACCATCACCGTATACAGAATGAACTGCCCCAGTTGCCCTGCGCTCATCGTGCCATCCAGCACCGCATGCGCGCCCAGCCAGAGCACCAATACCACCGCACCAAACGCCATGACGATGATGATGGCCGTCAATGCCGTGCGCGCACGAATCCGCCGCAATGCCGTGGTAAATGCGCTCTCCACTGCCTGCCCGAACGCCGCGCTCTCGCGCGCTTCTTGCGTATAGGCCTGGATAATGTTGATGGCATTGAGTTTTTCGCCTGCCAACGCACTTGAATCAGCCACCCGATCCTGGCTCGCGCGGGACAGACGGCGAACGGCACGACCAAAAATAATGATCGGGAAAATCACTGCCAGCAGCATGGCCAGCGTGTATCCGGTCAACCGCGGGCTGCTGACGGCCATCATGGCCAACGCGCCAACAAACATCAGCAGATTCCGCAATGCCATCGAAATACTGGTGCCCACCACCACCTGTATCAGTGTGGTATCCGTCGTCAAACGTGACAGCACTTCGCCAGTGCGCGTCGTTTCAAAAAACTCCGGGCTCATGCCGAGTATGTGCCGGTAAGTCGCGCTGCGGATATCCGCCACCACCCGCTCACCCAGCCACGACACCAGATAAAAGCGCAGCGCGGTAAATGCGCCCAGCACCAATGCCACCACAAACAGCAACAGGAAATAATGGTCGATATGCGCTGCGTTCTCTCGCGAAAACCCCAGATCAATCACCTGACGCACGGCTAGCGGCAGCACCAGCGCCGCCGCCGCCGCGACCATCAACACCAGCATGGCCAGTGCCAGCCGCCCGCGATAAGGCCGCAAAAAATGCCACAACTGCTGCAAAACAGCGAAGTTGCGTGTAGCCGAAGGAGCAAGGGTCGTCATGAGCAGTCACAAAACAGGAACAAAACTGTTCGATCATAGCTCAAACCCAGCGCAAACCCAGCACAAAGCCTGCCTGCAAACACCAAACCCACCCGGGTTGATCACATGACTGACAGGCTCCGCTTGAAGGAAGAGAAACCAATCCAATGATCATACTGCGACGGCCCTGCAGACCTGTTCTGCAAAGCCTGCGATAATTCGCCGCTTGACCATTCCATTCAATTATTTGTTCAGACTTAAAGCATTTTGCCGAAACCATGGCAGTTTTAGCCACTTAGTCTTTAGTCTTGCCGGAGCGCATCATGGAAGCAACCATTACCCTACACAAATCTCCCGCCCGCAACCTGCCGTCCGCCACTCAACCCGCTGGCCGTGCCATCACCGGCAACCGCGTCGAACTGCAACTCCTGACGACGTTGCGTTGCAATCTCAAATGCACCTACTGTTCGATTGCCGAAGGCGAAGTGCTGGGTTCGCAGGGGAATGTGAGTTATACGACGGAAGCCCTCGAGCAGTTCATCCACACGCATCTGGCCGGGCTGGATACCTACGTCACTTTTTACGGCGGTGAGCCGACGCTCAACCGTCCGTTCATGCAACAGATCATGGAACGCTATCCGCTGTTCCGTTTCCAGTTGCAGACTAACGGCACCCTGCTCGACGAC
The DNA here is from genome assembly GCA_018061005.1 of Sterolibacterium sp. Classification (GTDB taxonomy): domain Bacteria; phylum Pseudomonadota; class Gammaproteobacteria; order Burkholderiales; family Rhodocyclaceae; genus Sterolibacterium. The sequence continues at coordinate 74,654 of JAGOVA010000005.1, forward strand.
CTGCCCGATAACATGCTCTCGCGCCTCTCCAACATTCTCGTTTCGATCGACGGCGGCGAACAAACCACCGATGGCTATCGCGGGCGCGGCATTTACCGGCAGGTGGTCAAAAATCTGGGCAAGGTGCGTAACAAGGTCAGCGGCACGCTGACGGCGCGTGTAACCTGGAGCAATGACGATATCAGCTTTGCGGAAATTGACGAACTGACCCGTACCTTCGATTACATCTATTTCCAGTTCGTTGCCGGTGAAGCCTACACTGCCGAGGGGCTGGAAAAACGCAAGGCGGTGCTGCGCCAGTTGATCGCCCGCTTCTTCGCCTCGACGGACACGCTTTATCCGCTCATCCCGCTGATGGGCGTAGTTCGTAACAAGGTGCTGCCCTCCCGCGCCACCGAGCTTTACGCCGGCAAAACGCAATGCCGCGTCTCCACCCACATCATCAACGTGATGCCCGACGGCAAGATCTACCCCTGCCCCGACATGATGCACCTGCCCGAAATGCTGCAAGGCGACATCAATGCTAACTGGCTCAAGCCCAGTCCGTTGCAACCAACCGCCGACATGCCCTGTGAGGAGTGCGAGGCTTACAACTGGTGCCGGGGCAACTGCATGAAGAACCTCTATCTCGCCTATGTGCAGAAGGACGAGCGTTATCGCCAGAACGTCACCGATCCGATCTGCGAACTGGTGCGCTTCATGGGGCAGGAAATCGACCGCCACGATCCGCAAGCCTGGTTTGCCCGCCTGCCGCTGCCATTACGCCGCCAGATTACGGATTGCGAAGTGTATGACTATGTGGAGATCATGCCCTGACCTCTCACCATCAGGTCAGGTTCCTGAGCATGTCGAGTGCCACGGCCTCGGCCACCTTGATGCCATCAATGGCCGCCGAGAAAATCCCCCCCGCATAACCCGCCCCTTCGCCCGCCGGGTAGAGGCCGTGGGTATTGATGCTGTTGAAATCATGGCCACGTTGTATCCGCAGCGGCGATGAAGTCCGGGTTTCAACCCCGGTCATCACCGCGTCTTCCAGTGCGAAGCCACGAATCTGCCGATTGAAGGCAGGCAACGCCTCGCGTAGTGCGGCCACCACATAATCGGGCAGACAGGAAGCCAGATCGGTGGGATGCACGCCCGGCGTGTAGGAAGGCTGCACCTCACCCAGTGCCGTCGATGCGCGCCCCGCCAGAAAATCCCCCACCCGCTGCGCGGGCGCAGCGTAATCGCTACCCCCTGCCCTGAACGCCTCACGCTCCCAGTGCTGCTGAAACGCGATACCTGCCAGTGGATTTTGCCGGGCATCGCCGGGAAAATCTTCGGGGTTAACATTCACCACGAGGGCGCTGTTGGCATTGCGCTCGTTGCGTGAATACTGGCTCATGCCATTGGTGACCACATGCCCTTCTTCGGATGTGGCCGCCACCACGGTGCCACCCGGACACATACAGAAACTGTAGGCCGAACGGCCATCGGCGCAGTGATGTACCAGCTTGTAATCTGCCGCCCCCAGCAGCGGATGCCCGGCGTATTTGCCAAAGCGGGCGCGGTCGATCAGCGATTGCGGGTGTTCAATGCGAACGCCGATTGAGAAGGGCTTGGCCTCCATGAAAACCCCGCGATCATGCAGCATGGCGAAGGTATCGCGCGCACTGTGGCCGACCGCCAGCACCAGATGCCGCGTGGCCAGCACACGGCCATCCTGCAGACGCACGCCTTGCAACTGCCGCTCCACGCTGCCCGCCGCACCCACATCGACGAGCAGATCATCCACCCGGCTCTGGAAGCAGATTTCACCGCCCAGTGCCTCAATTTCCGCACGCATGCGCTCAAGCATGCTGACCAGTTTGAAGGTGCCGATGTGGGGTTTGCTCACATACAAAATTTCTTCGGGCGCACCCGCCTTGATAAATTCCTCCAGCACCTTGCGGCCGTGATGTTGTGGATCCTTGATCTGGCTATACAGTTTGCCGTCCGAAAACGTGCCCGCACCACCTTCGCCAAACTGCACGTTGGATTCCGGGTTGAGCACACGTTTGCGCCACAGCCCCCAGGTATCCTGGGTGCGCTCACGCACCGCTTTGCCGCGTTCGAGAATGATCGGCCGAAAGCCCATTTGCGCCAGCAGCAGCCCGGCAAACAGACCGCACGGCCCCATGCCGATGACCAGCGGCCGCTCGGTTAGCCCGACGGGTGCCTGCGCCACAAAGCGATAGCGCATGTCGGGCGTGGCGGTGACCTGCGGATGTTTCAGGCGACGCAGCAATGCCGCCTCATCCAGCTCCGGCGCAAGCGTCACATCCAGGCTATAAACCATGAAGATCATCGACGACTTGCGAGCGTCATAGCCGCGCCGGAAGATCGTGTAACCGACCAGTGCGTCTGCCGCAATATCCAGTCGTTGCAGGATGGCCGCGCGCAGCAACGCATCCGGCGCGTCGGCCTGCTCGATCGGCAGCTTGATTTCAGTCAGGCGCAGCATGTCTGCCTTTCAGAACGGCCAGGTGCTCGACTCGGCACCACCATCCACTTCCAGAATTTTGCCCGTCACCCAGCGTGCGGCGGGGGCGGCCAGATACAGTGCGGCAGCGGCAATATCCTCGGGCTGCCCCATGGATTTCATGGGCGTGCGGCGGATCATTTTTTCAGTGGCCGCTTCATCGAGCCAGGGGGCGAGTGCTTCGGTCAGGATAGCTCCCGGGGCGATGGCATTAACGCGGATATGCGGTGCGGAATCGGCCGCCAGCAATCGCGTCATCTGGTTCATTGCGGCTTTGGCTGCGCCGTAGGCACTGAAGTTTTTTTGCGAATAGCGGGCGGCGGACGAGCTGATATTGATGATGGCACCGCCGTTTTGCCGCAGATGCGGCGCGCAGCGTGACGACAGGGCAAAGGCCGTCGTCACATTGAAATGATAAACACGGTCAAACTCGCGGCTACTGGTCTTGAGCGGATCATTGGGACCTGCGCCGCCGGCATTATTGACCAGCAGATCGATGCGGCCGAATTTATCCAGCGTCTGCGCCACCAGCGCATCGAGCTGCGCTTCGTCGGTCACGTTACAGGCCACCCCGATCGCATCGACACCCTGGGCGCGGGCGGCAGCGGCCACGACATCCACCTCGGCCTGGGTGCGCGAGGCGCAAACTACATGCGCCCCGGCTTCGGCATAAGCCATGGCAATCGCCCGGCCGATGCCACGTCCGGCACCCGTAATGATGGCCACCTGATTTTTCAACGAGAATTGTTCGAGCAGGCTCATGAGCTGATCCGTTCAGGGTTGCAGGGTTGCAGTGTGCGGTATTGTCCTGCGTGGTACAGCAACGGCGCACGTTCGCTGCGTCGAAAGGCATCGACCTGACCGATGAAAATCAGATGATCCCCTCCCGGATGCCGGGTTTCGTTGCGACATTCAAACCAGGCGCAGGCATCGCGCAGCAGGGGCGAGCCACCCAGCCCGGTATCAAATTCGAGGCCGGTAAACTTGCTGCCCGTGGCATCGGCCGGCCGCGAAAACCGCTGCGAATATTCGATCTGATCCGCCGCCAGCACATTGATGGCGTAATGACGCGCATGCTGAAAGACCGCCAGCGAGGGCGAATACAGCGACAGACTCCACAGCACCAGCGGGGGGGCGAGAGAAACCGAGGCAAAGGAATTGACCGTCACCCCGGCCAGCGTCCCATCGTCAGCACGGGCGGTGATCACAGCGATGCCCGTGACATAGCAGCCCAGCGCATGGCGGAACTCGCGCGGATCAAAGCTGGCAGACGACATGATTTCAGCGTTCATACGGCGGCAGATCGGCACTGTGCCCCACCGCAACGCGCCCGTAGAGCGAGGCGGCTGCATCCCAGTTGAGCGTAATGTGGGCGCACGCCGCGCGCATGTCACGCAATGAGCGCTGCGCCGGATGCGAGAGATACAAGGCCGCGCCACCACAGGCATCGAACAGCAGATCAACCGCACGGCGACACAGTTGCGCGGCAAATGCGGCATCGCGACGCAAACGCATTTTCTCCAGCAATGCGGGCGTATCACCCGCAGTCGCGGTGGCCATGATGTCCGTACAGTTCCCCATGAGGATGCGTCGCGCCGCGTCGATGCTGGCCGCCGCTTCAGCCACGCGGGTATGCACTGTCGGGTAATCCGCCAGCACACGCCCCGAATAGGCGGTCAGGCGGCCGCAATTATTGTCGACAAAAAGATCCAGGGTTCCCTGGGCAATCCCGAGAACCACCCCGGCAATCATGTAGCTGAACGTCGGCAGTAGCGGCATGCGGTACAGCGGCACAGGTGGCCAGGCACCCGCTGCCTCCGGCCACACCCCGATCCCACCGCGCGTGGCGGTCAGCGGCAGGCTGCGATGCGACGGAATGAGCACATCACGCACTGTAACTTCATTGCTGCCCGTGCCACACAGCCCGGCGACCTGCCAGGTGTCGCGCACGGTGTACTCGCCGCGTGGCAGGAGGAACAACCGGTACTCGCCCCCGTCCTCGACCTGCGCTTCGCCTGCCACGATGGCACCCAGCATGACCCACTGGCAATCATTGATCCCGCTGGCAAAGCCCCAGCAACCATTCAGTCGATACCCTTCCGCATCCCCCGTCGCACAAGGCACGGCGCGCCCTGCCGGGAAGATCAGCGAAGCGCCGATCAGATGGTGGGCGCGTTCGCCCTGCGCCCCCCAAACCGCCTGTTGCGCCGCCTGTGGCCACATCCCCAGCATCCAGTGATGACCGGCCAGATTGGCCAGCACCCAGGCGGTTGACGCACATGAACGCGCCAGCTCGGCACTGACCTCCACCAACGCCTGCAACGGCAATTCCGCGCCGCCCACCCGCGCGGGCTGGAGCAGGCGGAACAGTTCAGACTGATGCAGATCATCCATCGTCTTGCCGGGCAGACAACGCAGACTTTCCGTTTCAACCGCGCGCTCAGCCAGCACCGGCCGCAACGCAACGGCGCGGGATAACGCATCGGCAAGATTCGGACAGGCAGACAATTCGTGCTCCCTTCAATGAGACCGGGTAAATGCCGATTATCATCCGTGATGCCAGTGGCCGTCGAGTCTCTGCCCATGACTCTTTCCCTGCACCGCACCACATGTACTGTGCCCTCATGCCCGACCCTTCTTTTGCCGATCGACTGATCAACTGGCAACGCCAGCACGGCCGTCACGACCTGCCCTGGCAGAACACGCAAGATGCCTATCGCATCTGGCTGTCTGAAATCATGCTGCAACAAACACAGGTGGCCAGCGTGATGGCTTACTACCCGCGGTTTCTTGCGCGCTTCCCCACGCTCGCGGAACTGGCGGCCGCACCCGTTGAAGAGGTCATGACATTGTGGAGCGGGCTGGGCTATTACGCCCGGGCGCGCAACTTGCACCGCTGCGCGCAGACGATAGTTCATCAATATGATGGACAGTTTCCACAGGATCCGGCAGCCCTGCGTGCCCTCCCCGGCATTGGCCGTTCAACCGCCAACGCGATTGCCGTTTTCAGTTTTGGCGTGCGCGCGCCCATTCTCGATGGCAACGTCAAACGTGTGTTGTGCCGTGTCTACGCCATCGAAGAATTCCCCGGCACAGCAGCCATCGAACAGCAGCTCTGGCAACTCGCCCACACGCTGCTGCCCAACCATGCCACCGATTGCGCTACCTACATCCAGGCGCAGATGGATCTGGGCGCGAACCTCTGCAGCCGCACCAGACCCGATTGCCCACGCTGCCCGCTGGCCGGGCTGTGCATCGCCTACCGCGACGGACGCACCCACGAACTCCCACGCGCCCGTCCGCGCAAGGCACTACCGCAACGCGCGGTACAGGTGCTACTCCTGCATGACGGCCATGATCGCTGGCTGTTCGAACGCCGCCCGCCCAGCGGCATCTGGGGCGGCTTGCTGAGCCTGCCCGAAACGGAATCTGGCGCAGGGACAGCCGCCGCAGAAACAGCAGCCGATCTCCTCGGCACCGGTGCGGAGCCATTAACACCGCTCGCCACCTTGCGCCACAACTTCACCCACTTCCAGCTCACCCTACAGCCATTGACCGGAAAACGACCACCGCAAACACAGATTGCCGATAGCAGCCGTTACCACTGGCTGACACGCGATGAGGCTTTGGCCGCTGCCCTGCCCACGCCAATCCGGCGCATCATCGTCAGCGCCTGGGCGCAAGAGAACGGGCAAATCTGATAGGCTAGCCGGTTTCGACCGTAGCGGACTGCCTCACATGAAATACAAGATCATTCCCGTCACCCCCTTCCAGCAAAACTGCACCCTGCTGTGGTGTGAAGAAACCCTGGAAGCCGCCGCTGTCGACCCCGGTGGCGACATCGACCGCATCCTCGCAGCCGCCCAGCAACAGGGCGTCAAACTCACGAAAATCCTGCTGACCCATGGTCACGTCGATCATGCCGGTGGCGCGGCTGATCTCGCGGCACGCCTGCATCTACCCATCGAAGGCCCGCATCTGGGTGACCAGATGTGGCTCGACCAACTCGCCCAGCAAGGCCGCATGTTCGGCCTGGCCGCCGGGGGCAGCTTCACGCCCGATCGCTGGCTCGACGAGGGCGACACGGTCAGCTTCGGCAAGGTCACATTAAGTGTTCTGCACTGCCCCGGTCACACCCCAGGTCATGTGGTGTTCTACCACGCACCGACACATCTGGCTTTGGTGGGCGATGTGCTCTTCCAGGGCTCGATCGGCCGTACCGATTTCCCCGGTGGCGACATGAATACGCTGCTCAATGCCATCCGCAAAAAACTCTGGCCGCTGGGCAATGAGGTCAGTTTCATCCCCGGCCATGGCCCGATGTCCACCTTTGGCGATGAACGCCGCTACAACCCCTTTGTGGGCGACAACGCCTGAGCACAGGTTGCTCAGGCAGACCTTTCTACCGTTGACATCAACTGGACGACCAGGGAGTCGACGCAACCGGGCAGATGGAGGCCGATGGGCAAGGTGCGCCTCAAACCAGGATCATCGTGAGGCGTAGCCAGCCACAAAAACACGGCCGGTTACCCCGCTCACATGAACGGGGTAACCGGCCGTAGAGGGTTCCAGCCTGAAGCTTAAATCGACAGCCCGATGTTCGCCCCATGGCGCGTTGATTCGGCCATGTGGCGCGGCAGCCAGGCTGCGCCGGCAAGGTAGAGCTGCTTGACGCTGCCGTCGGCCTTGAGCTGGTCGTACAGCTCGCACTTGGCCGTCGAGGCGTACACCAGCACCACGCTGTCGAAGCCTTCTTCGCGGTAGCTCTTGCCGCCCCACGCCGAGGCAAGTTCGATGGCCTTGCCGTCGACCTTGGTCAGCACCAGGTTGGTCTTGACGGTGACGTTGAACTCTTCCATGCGCTTGTGCACCATGCCGATGGAATAGCGGGCAATTTCCGAGCCGAGGTGCACCGACTTGTGGAACACCGTGACTTCCTTGCCTTGGGCGGCGAGGAATTCGGCGACACAGGGGGTCTCGTAGTAGTCTTCCTGCGAGATGACGGCGACGCGCTTGCCGGTCTGCGCCTTGCCCTGCATGACGTCCCAGCCTTGCACGACGTGCGCCTGATTCAAGCCTTCGACGTCATGCGGCACGCGCGGCACGGAGCCGGTGGCGATCACCACGGCATCCGGGTTGAGCGCCTTGATCGCTGCGATGTCGGCAGCGGCTTCGAGCTTGGCGGTGACGCCGCTGCGG
>JAGOVA010000006.1 GCA_018061005.1 Sterolibacterium sp.
AGCGCAGGTCATCCTGACCGCGGTCGGCGCGGCCATCCAGCGCGGCGTGCTGGCCTGCAACGCGACCATCCCCAGCCAGATGCCCGGCCATGCCTATCAGCCGGGCGACGGTTTCGTGGTGATCATCGGCGACGTACATCACCCGGTGCGGGCGCGCCCGGTGGCTGGCGGTTACGACATTGAATACGCGGGCCAGACGCACGAAATCCGCAGCCAGTGGCAATTTGGCGAGCCGCTCTACCAAGGGACGTTTGATGGCCGTCCGATCTGCCTGCAGGTCGAGCGCGTCGGCCTCAAATATCGTCTGACCCACTGGGGCACACAGGCTGACTTGATGGTGGTGACCGCACGGGTGGCCGAGTTGCAGAAACTCATGCCGCACAAGGCACCGCCCGACCTGTCGCGCTTCCTGCTTTCGCCCATGCCCGGTTTGCTGCGCGAAGTGGCCGTCAGCGTCGGTCAGGAAGTCAAAGCAGGCGAAAAGCTCGCCGTCATCGAAGCGATGAAGATGGAAAACGTGCTCAAGGCCGAGCAAGACTGCGTCGTCGCCAAAATCGCCGCCAAGGTCGGCGACAGCCTGGCGGTGGATGAAGTCATCATCGAGTTCAAGTAAGCGACTGAACTCACCGGAACGCCGCCTGCGGGCGGCGTTTTTACGTCCCAAAATGGGCGACTTGATCCGTTGCAACCCAATTCGTCGCTTGCAATTCGTTATATCTAGAAATATATTACGATTTTTATTTCGAGAGGAGTCGCCGCATGTCGTCACGTCCATTTTTGCGCGCATCAGGTGGCTACGGTTACTTGGCTTACCTGATGGGTTTACTGATTTTTCTGACCACACTGAACAGCCAGGCCGCTGAAATCACCGTCTCCGCCGCTGCCAGCCTGAGCAATGCCTTCAAGGAGATCGGCCAGGCCTATGAAGCCCAGCACCCGGGCGACAAGGTGCGGCTCAACTTTGGCGCGTCGGGTGCATTGCTGCAGCAAATGGCCAAAGGTGCGCCGGTCGATGTGTTTGCCTCGGCCGATCAGGAAACCATGGATCAGGCACAGAAGCAGGCACTAACTATCGCAAAAAGCCGCGTAGACTTTGTGCGTAACAAACTGGTCATGATCGTGCCGAACGACAGCAAACTCAGCTTCAAAGGGCTGGCCGATCTGGCGCAGCCGGCGGTGCAGCGCATCGCCATCGGCAACCCGGCCAGCGTGCCGGTCGGCCGCTACACGCGTCAGGCACTGGAAGCCGCTCAACTTTGGTCGCTGGCGGAAGCCCGCATGATCAGTGCCACTAATGTGCGGCAAGCACTCGACTATGTCGCACGCGGCGAGGTCGACGCGGGCTTTGTGTATGCGACCGATGCCGCCCTGATGAAAGACAAGGTTCGCGTGGCACTCGACGTGCCGCTGGAAAGCGTCATCCGCTATCCGATCGCCATCCTTCAGGCCAGCCCTCACGCGGCAGAAGCCGGACGTTTCATTGCCATCGTCCTTTCGGCTCAGGGGCAAGCCATCCTCGGCAAATATGGCTTCCAGAAGCCTTGAAGCGGGGTTTATGTGGATATGTTAGTGGTTACTATTACAAATATCCGCATAGAATCTAGAGATTCTGTTTAGCCTTCAAAACAAGGCGGCCAGACCCCATGCCGCCTGTTTTTTGCCTATCGTTATATATTTGTGACTATCACGCAAGGAGAGATACGACGTGTCAGCCTACCGTTCTAACCCACTTCGACGACACGCAGGCAGTGTCAAACTGGCCACACTGGCCGCACTCATCCTGGCCGCATGGAGTGCTGCGGCTCGTGCCGAAAATGCAGCGCCTTTCACGTTGGGCACGATCGTCGTGACGGGCACACGCCTGGCGACAGATCGCATCGCTGAAGATCAGGTGGCTTCGGTCATCACCCAGAAGACGATGCGACAACACGATCGCAACACCGTTGGCGAAGCACTGAATTTACTTTCAGGGGTCAGCATCACGCGGAATACGCGCAATGAACAGACGGTCTATCTGCGCGGCTATGATCCACGTCAGGTTCCGTTGTTTATAGATGGCATCCCTGTGTATGTGCCTTATGACGGGTATGTCGATTTCGATCGTTTTGGTACCAGCGATCTGGCCGCCATACAGGTTGCCAAAGGCTTCAGCTCGGTGGCCTACGGGCCGAACACCCTGGGTGGCGCGATCAATCTGGTTTCGCGTAAGCCGACCCGAGTGCTGGAAGGTGATGCCAGTCTTGGTTTCGGTCAGGATCATGCGCGTCTGGCCAGCGTTAATCTGGGAACCCGTCAGGAACTTTGGTATTTGCAAGCGGCTGCAGGCTATCGTGAAACCGATGGATTTCGACTTTCTGCCGATTTTCGTCCGACGGCCACGGAAGACGGGGGGCAACGTAACAACGCCTATGCGAAGGATGACCGGGTTTCCCTGAAGTTGGGGATCACACCCAATGGCAGCGACGAATACGCGCTGACCTACATCAAACAAAATGGCGAAAAGGGGAATCCACCCTCAACCGACCCGGCGGCAGCGCGCTACTGGCAGTGGCCCTTCTGGAATAAGGAAAGTGCCTATTTTGTCAGCAAAACCGCGATTGGGCGGCATGAGATGGTCAAGGTCAAGCTCTATCAGGACAAGTTCGACAACTCGATCCGCGCCTATACCAATGCCGAATACAACGTCCTCAAGACGAGCGGTGCGGGGAGTGTCAGCAGCGATGGGGTCAGCGTATACGCAGACCAAACGCGGGGCGGTAGCGTCGAGCTGGAATCGTCACGCATTGCCGCAAATACCTTGCGGGTCGTGGCGCATTACAAAACCGATGAGCACGTAAGCCACGAAGCCAGCGGGCTGGTTGTCGAACGCTTCAAGGACAGCCTGGTTTCTTACGCGGTCGAAGACAATATTCAGCTGGATCCCCGCTTTTTGCTCTCATTGGGGCTCGCGCAACACGAGTTGCGCCCGGATTCACTCTACAAACTGGGGAGTGCCTATCGGCTACCGAGCGACAAATCGACGCGGAACGCGCAAGCCGGGCTGTTTTTTAATCCGGACGAGACGACGCGGTACTACGCCACGATCGCACAAAAAACGCGTCTGCCGACGCTCAAGGATCGATATTCAGCTCGCCTGGGCAGCTATGTGGAAAACCCCAGCCTGCAACCTGAAGAAGCCCTGAATTACGAAATCGGCTATCAGGGGCGACCCTGGCAGGGCGCACGGGCAGAGGCCGCGCTGTTCTCGAACGATATCGAACACAAGATTCAGAGCATCAATCTGAATCATGCCGCAAGTTGTAGCACGCCCAATCCATGTCAAATGCAAAACGTAGGCAAGGCGCGGGTTCAGGGGATCGAGCTTGGCCTTGAGATGGCCTTCGATGCGCGCTGGGAAATGGGTGCCAATGCCACATGGCAAGACCTGAAAAATATCAGTGACCCCGGCACGCGGCTGACTGGCATCCCGCGCAACAAACTCGTGCTACACGGGTTGTGGCGCCCCGTCGCTGCGGTCGATCTGAGCGCGTTTGCCGAGCATAACAGCAGCCGCTGGGCGAGCAATACCGTGCAACTTGCCGGGTACAGCACGTTAAACCTGAAAGCCGCCTGGCATTTGCGGAAGGATTTCAGCCTGGCCGTCGGTGTAAATAACTTGACGGATCGTAATTATGAAGTCGATTACGGCTTCCCGAACCCGGGTCGTAGCTGGTTTGCGAATGCCTATTATCAATTTTAACGAGGAGAAATCTCATGATGAAAATGCTGCAGAATGGTTTGTTAATTGCATTGATCGCCTGTGCCCCGATCGTCACGGCAAACGCGGCAAACGCCGATGATGATCTGCTGACGCGCGAAATCCGCGTGAGTGGCGAGGTGGACAATCCGCTGTTGGTGAGCGTCGACATGCTGTGGAAAATGCAGGTGTTCAGCGGGGGTGAGCACCAACTGGTTTGCCGGAGCGGCGAAAATAAAAAGCGCGTCAGCACCTTCAAGGGCGTATTGCTGAAGGACATTCTCGAAAAGGCAAAAGTCCGGATTGCTGGCCATAAAGAGAGTGGCCGCTATGTTGTTCTGATTACCTCGACGAACAATTATCCGGTCAGTTATGCCTACAACGAGCTGATGTTCAATGACACGGGCAACCACGTGTATGTGACCTTCGAAGAGGATGGCGCGCCCATCACGCAGGATGGCGGACTGATGAGCGTCGTGACGATGGACGATACGGTGACGGGTGTCCGTCATGTCAAATGGCCATCGCGGATCGAGGTCATTCGTCTGAGCTGACGGTTGCTGATATTCATTCCAAATCAAGAAAGATCGTTCATGAATTTCAAATCGATGCAGCACTGCGTGCCGATGTGGCTCGTCGTTTCTACCGGTTTCGTGCTGGGCAGCGCATCTGTAGCAGCGCATGAAGTCGCTGTGCTTGCCCAGAAAAGCGGTTGCCTCGCCTGTCACAAGGGCGCGGGCAAAGGCAATGGGCCGGCTTACAAGGACGTTGCGGCCAAATACGCAGGCAACAAAAACGCTGTTGCCATTCTGAGCAAACACATCCGTCAGGGCACGGGACCGAACGGTGTTGGTTGGATGGATGCCGGCAAGGCCAGCCTGCCTTTCATGCCAGTCAATCACGTCAGTCAGGCTCAAGCACAACAACTGGCAAATTGGGTACTGACGATTCAGGAGGAAATTCCTGACATCAATCGCCTGTTCGTCACCGAGCAAATTACCGTCACCGGCAAAGTCGAAAAACCCTTGAGGCTCGATCCAGCCGCGCTGCGCAAGCTCCCGCTACAACAAGTCGGTGAAGTACCGCTGGTCTGCCAGAGCGGCGCGGACAAAGGCAAGCTGGAAAACTTCAAAGGCGTGCGTCTGACCGATATTCTCGACCAGGCAAAAATCCTCGCTCCCGGCCATAACGACGTGAAGAAACTGGCCATCATCGCCACCGCCAGCGATGGCTACAAGGCCGTGTTTTCATGGAATGAACTGTATAACTCGCCGATCGGCGAAGGCGTGATGGTGTTTTTCGAGAAAAACGGCCAGCCGTTGAGTGATGATGAAGGCCGCATCGCCCTGGTGTCGTCGAAAGACAGCCGTACCGGCCCGCGTCATGTGAAGTGGCTGCAGGCTATTGAAGTCAGGCGAGTTGCCGATTGATGTGCTGGCTGCAATCGACAATCCGTGAACGCCAAACGTCGAATCATGCGATCCCCTGAGCATCTGCTTGAGCCACTGCCTGTAAGGAATGTAGCTCATTTTTCTGTTGCAAAAACAACGAGTCAGCAGCGGCTGGCCAGTGTGCTGGCCGGGGTCATGCGGCATGCGCAAACCGGCGATTTACCGCTGTTTGCATGGACACTGGGGCTGCCGCAAAATCGGTTGCTACAGATGATCGCGACGTTGTTCCCCGAGTTGGGGGCGATTGATCCGGTCTCGGAGGAGAAATATGCGACGCTGCGGCGTGGCGAACCCCCGGAGTTTGAATCGCGACTGGCCTGGTTGAAACAGTACGGGGCGTGTGATTGTGTGCCGGATCATGTCGACTGGTTGGCGCGCGCAATCCTGGCTGCGGTATTGGGGGAGCGCCCGATGTGGCAGGACATGGGCTTGCGTCATTCGTCAGAATTGTCAGCCTTGATGACCGAATATTTCCCGGCATTGCACGCGCGTTACACACACCGCTTTCCTCCCGTAGCATGGAAGCCGTTTTTATCCATGACGCAGGTGATGGATATCGCGGATTCAGGCGCATCCAATGGCGCATCCTGTGGTGCATCCAATGGTGGGCAGTGCGCGTAATTCAGGCTATGCTGCCCGGCTGTTCAAACTTGTGGAAAGTCCATCATGGAAGATGCGGAGGCGACCCCCACCCCCATTCCCAGCACTCCTACCCCCGTCGCCGTGCACGGCTCGATCTGGCTGACCATGGCCGGGGAGAATTTCGGCGGTGCCGGGCGGGTGGATCTGCTGGCGCGGATTGCTGAATGCGGCTCGATCAGCCAGGCGGCCAAGGCGATCAAGATGAGCTACAAGGCGGCCTGGGATGCCATCGATGCGATGAACACGCTGGCGGGTGAGCCTTTGGTGGAGCGGCTCACGGGGGGCAAGGGCGGCGGCGGGACGCGCCTGACCCAGCGGGGCGAGCAGTTGGTGGCCAATTTTCGCATCATCGAACGTGAGCACCGGCAGTTCATCGAGCAGCTCAGCCGTCAGGCGGAGGGCATCACCAGCGACTTTTTGTTGATCCGGAGAATGAACATGAAAACCAGTGCGCGTAACCAGTTTCTGGGCAGGGTCAGCGCGATCCATCATGGCGCGGTGAATGATGAAATCGAGCTGGCTCTGCCCGGTGGGCTGACGCTGACCGCCATCGTGACGCAGGAGAGTCGTGACGGGCTGGGGCTGACGGTCGGCAGCGAGGCGTTCGCGCTTGTCAAGTCGTCCTCCATCGTGATTGTCACCGATGAACAGGGGGCGAAGTTTTCCGCGCGCAACCGCATCACGGGGCGTATCTCACGTTTGCAGGTGGGGGCGGTGAATAGTGAGGTGGTGATCGAGCTGCCTGCCGGCGGGGCGGTTGCGGCTGTGATCACCAATGAAAGTGCCCGCGAGCTGAAGCTGGCCGTGGGGATGACGGTCACTGCAATCTTCAAGGCATCGAGTGTGATTGTCGGCGTGCCGGCTTGAGCGGGTAAAACAGCAAAGGAATACAAACAGTTCAAAGGGCTTAAAAAAGAAAACCTGCGCGACAACATGACCAATAAAGAGTGGGTGATGAACATGCTGGCGGAACTGTCCACCAAGGAGATTTCAGAAGCGGTTAACCCGCGCTCTTTTTCAGCGCATGAGGATGTGGCCAAGCGGGGTGGCAACGTGGTAAAAGAGGCGCGGCTAAAACTGGAGGCCGAAAGCGGCCAGCCGGTGGTCAGTCAGCAAAATGCCAGGCAAGTGCAGCTTGCAAACAAAGCGCAAAAGAAGGTTTGAGCATGCGCGCATGACCGATTACAAAACGGCGGGCAGACCTGATGAATGCAGATGGTCATGTCCCATCAACCGCAACGAGCGGTTGCGTCAACGCACGGTCGAGGGGTGCTGGAGCGTATTTCCGTATTTCACCGCCTGCAGGTGGTGGCGGTGAATAGTGGGGCGATTGCCGGGGGGCAGATTCAGGCTTTGCTGGGTTCCGTAACAAAAGCCGCTCCGTGGGTTACCCCAGGGAGCGGCTTTGTGGTGGTGGCGGGTCTAATCACCCTTCACCCTTCACTATCAGGCAAAGTCCTTCTTCACCACCCGGCGTAGCACTTTGCCCATTTCGTTGTAGGGCAGTTGATCCTTGAAGAGGATTTTGGCCGGGACGCGCGAGGAGCGCAGGCGGGCTTTGACCCACGCCTGCAATTCTTCGACGCTGGCGCTGGCTTTGTCTTTGAGGACGATGGCGGCACCGACGTTTTCGCCCCATTGTTCGTCGGGGATGGCGACGACGGCGATGTCGGAGACGGCCGGGTGTTCGAGCAGCACGTCTTCGATTTCGCCCGGGGAGATGTTTTCACCGCCGCGCACGATGACGTCGTCGGCACGCCCTTCGAGGTAGACGTAACCGTAGCTGTCGATATAGCCACGGTCGCGGGTCGGGAACCAGCCGTCTTTGTCGAGCATGCTGCCTAGACCCAGATATTCACCGGCGACCTGGCCGCCGCGCACGAAGATGTCACCGGCCTGGTTGGGACCCAGCGGCTGGCCTTCGTCGTCGCGGATGATGAGTTCGATGGAGCCGATCGGCTTGCCGACCGAGGTCAGCCGCTTCCTGACTTCCGGGTCGGTGCTGGCCGCGCCACTGCGGTGATCTTCCGGCGTGAGCAGGCAGACCGTCGAGCTGGTTTCGGTGAGGCCGTAGGCGTTGGTGTAATCGACGTTCGGCAGCAACTGCATGGCGCGTTCGATGACCGACAGCGGCATTTTGCCGCCGCCGTAGGCGATGGCGCGCAGGGCAGGCAGGTTGGCAGCTTCGCCGGTTTCGTTCAGATAATCGATGACGCGCGAGAACATGGTCGGCACAACGAACGCATTGGATATCTTCTCATTGCGGCACAGGTCGAGCCAGCCTTTGGCATCGAAGTTCGGCAATTGCACCATGCGACGACAGGCGTAGGTGGAGCTCAATACGGCCGAGATGCCCGCGATGTGGTACGGCGGCACGGACACTAGCACGGCATCGGTTTCTTCGGCATTGCCAAAATCAACCGTACCGAGGATGTAGGACATCAGGTTTTCATGGCGCAGCACGGCGGCTTTGGGCTTGCCGGTGGTGCCGCTGGTGAACAGCTGGATGGCGACATCCGAGGGTTCGCCAGGTGCGGATTCAGCCATGGCACCGGCCGAACGGGCGAGCTTGAGGAAGTCTTCGCGCAGCACGACCTCAATCCCTGCCGGGACGTTCAGCGGGCTGATGGCGGGCGTATCGGTGACCAGATAGGCCGGGGCGACGCGTTCCAGCAGTTCTTCCAGTTCCGGTTTGGTCAGGCGGTAGTTGAGCGGCACATAGGGCACGCCGGCGAAGGCGGAGGCAAACACCGCCACCGGAACGGCCAGGCTGCTGGTGTCGAGCAGGCCGACGTATTTCACGCCGCGTGCCTTGATTTCAGCGGCTGCGCGTTTGGCAGCGGCGAGCAGTTCGCCGTAGGTCATGTTCTTGCCGTCGGAGCTGACGGCGACGCGGTCGGGGAAACATTCCGCCGACATCTCCAGGGCCATGGCCAGATTCATGAGCGTGCTTTCTTGAAAACGGAGTCAGAATTGGGAATTAACAGGGAATTAATCAGAGGATGGCAATGCCTTGGCCTGCTTGACTTGCAGTGCGGCACCATTGATGGCGAGGTTGCCCTTGCCGCCCTTGGTGCAGAGGAATTCGTAGCGGTCGCCTTCGTCGACGTAACGCTTGCCGACCAGTGTGCCTGCGGCATGCGCGGCATCGGCGGCTGCGCCAGACTTGGTGCCCGACATATCGAGCATTTCGGCACCGCCGCAGGTCAGTTGAATTTCATCGGCGGCGGCCTTGGTGACCATGACTTCGGTGTCGCATACGGCGCTCTTCAGGCGCACGCCGGATTTCAATGCTTTCATCATTTTCTCCCGAGAGTGTGGCGCCGATATCTGTATGAGGAAACCGGCAATTTTCCATTAACAATCAAGGGCGAGAGTATCCGGACTGGGGGGCACTCACTCATCGTCCACACGGACTACGATTAGACAGGACGATTTCCACAATTCATGTTTGAAACTGTGCACGAGCGTAGCGGATAAAGGCATAATCGGCGGTTCCGCGACGGCAGGCGATGCAAAACCATCCGGTCGCTCATAGAACTATCGATATAGGGGCTTTTTTCAATGACCAGCAGGGATTTCAATAAGACCACCGATCTGGGCCGTGTTCTGGTGACCGGCGGTTCGGGTTTCGTCGGCTGTAATTTTGTCAAAACCTTGTTGCAACGCGGTTACAAGGTACGCAGTTTCGATCTGGTGCCCTCGCCCCTGAAACCACAGGAAAATCTGGAGATCGTTCAGGGCAATATCTGCGACCAGGAGCTGGCGCGCAAGGTGGTGCAGGATATCGACACCGTGTTTCATACCGCCGCCATCATCGACCTCAAGGGTGGTGCGGCCGTCACCCAGGAATACCGTGACCGCTCCTACGCGATCAACGTCGAGGGCACCAAGAACCTGCTGCGTTTCGGTCAGGAGTCCGGTGTGGCGCGGTTTGTGTATACCGCCAGCAATAGCGTGGTGATCGGTGGTCAGCCGATCGTCAATGGCAACGAGGAAATGCCCTACACCGAACGCTTCAACGACCTCTACACCGAAACCAAGGTGGCGGCCGAAAAGTGGGTGCTGGAGCAGAACGGCCTCAAGGGTACGCTGACCTGCTCGATTCGTCCCAGCGGCATCTGGGGGCCGGGCGATCAGACCATGTTCCGCCATATGTTTGCCCAGATGGTGGCCGGTTTGCTGCGTGCCCAGGTGGGCTCGGGCAAGGCGCGGCTGGATAACAGCTATGTGCACAACCTGATCCACGGCTACATCCTCGCCGCACAGCATCTGGTGGAAGGTGGTACTTCGTCGGGGCAGGCGTATTTCATCAATGATGGCGACCCGATCAACATGTTCACCTTCGCGCGTCCCATTGTGGAAGGGGTGGGCTATCCCTTCCCGAAAATGCACGTTCCGGCCGGGCTGGTCAAGGCCATCATGGCGTTCTGGCAGATGCTGCATTTCAAGTTTGGCATCCAGGAACCCCCGATTCCGCCGCTGGCCGTTGAGCGTGTGGCGATCGACAACTTCTTCAGCATCGACAAGGCCAAACGCGATCTGGGCTATGTGCCGCCCTACACCACCGCGCAAGGGGTCAAGGAGTGTCTGCCCTATTACCAGCAGATGTATCTGGACATGAAACGGGCTGCGGGCAAATAACGCGCTAATCGTTAATCGCTAGCCACGCGGTTGTTCAATCATGCGGGCGCATGACCCCGGCGCACCACGGGTGCTCGATGGCCGGGGTTGCGCCACGGACTATGCCGCCTTGCTGCTGAGTTCGCTGGGCGTGCGCGTCCAGCGGACTTTTTTACAGCCGGATATCGCCCCTGATCTGGCCTGGGCGCGCAGTGGCGCGATGGCATTGACCGGGTATTCTGGTTCCGATTCTGATGCCGAATCCGAGGGTGCTCCGCAGTTGTTTCCGGCACCGCTGGCCGCGTGTGTCGACGGGGTGCGTGCTGCGTTGTGCGCACTGGCCGGCCAGGATGTGACGCTACCGGATGCACGCACGCTGGGCGAACGCGCCGCGCTCAGCGGGCTGCGTCGCAATGGCGCGATCTCCCCCGGTGCTGCTTGTCATTTGTTGCCTGCGGCCGATGGCTGGCTGGCGGTCAATCTGCCGCGTGCGGAAGACTGGCAGCTGACGGCGGCGTGGCTGGAAATCGAAGGTTCGCCCCTGGCCGACGGAAGCTGGGATGAGCTCGCGCGTTTGCTAACAAATCAACCGGTGGCGCGGCTGTGCGCGCGTGGCGCGTTGCTGGGCTTGGCTGTCGCAGCGTTACAGCCGGAAGAATCTGCCGTGCCGCCCTGGTTCCGGGTTGTGATGCAGGGCACGCCGCACACGCCACCTGCGGATGCACAACGCACAAGCCCGCCGTGGGTCGTGGATCTTTCCGCCCTGTGGGCCGGGCCGTTGTGCACCCATTTGCTGCAGCAGCTCGGCATGCGCGTCATCAAAGTGGAAAGCCGTCAGCGTCCCGATGGGGCGCGCCACGGCCCGGCCGCTTTTTACGATCTGCTCAATCAGGGCAAGGCCAGCGTGGCGTTTGATTTTTCGGATGTCCGCGAGATTGAGTGGTTGCGCGCCTTGTTGCGGCGTGCCGATATCGTCATTGAATCCTCGCGGCCGCGCGCTTTGCGCCAGCTGGGGATCGACGCGGAAGAATTGGTGGCCAGCACGCCGGGGCTGACCTGGCTGGCGATCAGTGGCTATGGACGCACTGCGGAGCATGAAAACCGGATTGCCTATGGCGACGATGCCGGTGTGGCGGGCGGGCTGTCTGCGTTGCTGCTGAAACAGACGGGGGCGCCGATGTTCTGCGGCGATGCGATTGCCGATCCGCTCACCGGCTGGCACGCTGCGCTGGCCGCGCTGGCCAGCTATCAAGGCGGCGGCGGGCAATTGATCGCGTTGGCGTTACGCGATGTGGTCGCGCACGCTGCCGCGCAGCCGATGCCTGTTGAACGTGAGCCGATTTCCCCCGGGCAGATTGCCGAGCCCCAGGCGCGTCAGGCACAGGCAGTGGCGCGGCCGCTGGGGGCAGATACCGCGCGCATCCTGGCAGAACTGGGGGTGACATGCTGATCTGTCAGGCCGAAATCGATTTTTATCGCGCCACGGGTGCGCGGCGGGTGGACGTGCGGATCGAGGACGGTTGCGTTCATTCGATGGCGACGCAGCTCGCCCCCCGGCCTGGCGAGGCGGTGATTGACGCGCAGGGGCAGGCGTTGTTACCCGGTTTGCATGATCATCATCTGCATCTGGCCGCCCTGGCGGTCGCGCTGGATTCGCTGTCGTGTGGTCCGCCGGAGGTCGTGACGGCGGAGTCGCTGGCCGATGCGTTACAGCAGCGCGCCGCACGTCGGGATGACGATGCATGGATTCGTGGCGTGGGCTACCACGAGTCGGTCGCTGGTGATATCGACCGCCACTGGCTGGATCGTGTCGTGCCGCAGCGTCCCGTTCGCATCCAGCAGCGCAGTGGCCGCTTGTGGATTTGCAATAGTCGCGCACTTGAACGGCTGGGCATCGCATCACATGGGGATGGCCGATTGCTCGATGCCGACGATCTGCTGCGCCAGCGACTGCCGCGCCGCTTTCCTTCCTTGCAACGTGCCAGCCAGCAGTTGGCGCGTCAGGGCGTGACCGGCGTGACCGATGCCACGCCGTATAACGATCGCGCGCAATTCCAGCATTTTGCAGCAGCGTGTGCGGCGGGTGAGTTGCAGCAGGCGGTGCTGCTTATGGGCGATGCCAGCCTGGACGATCTGCCGTTGATGACGGATCCAGGCCAGGGCATGAGCCTTGCGCGTGGCGCGAACAAATTCCATCTGCATGAATATGCCTTGCCGGATTTCGATGCGCTGGTGGCGGCCATGCAGCGCAGCCATGCCGCTGACCGTCCGGTGGCCGTGCATTGCGTGACGGTGGCTGAACTGGTTTTTGCACTGGGCGCGCTGGCGGTGGCCGGGGGGCATCCGGGCGATCGTATCGAACATGCGGCGCTGGTTCCGCCGGAGGTTGTGCCCTTGCTGGCCACGTGCGCGGTGACGGTGGTGACACAACCCAATTTCATTTATGCGCGCGGCGATGCCTATCAACGTGAGGTCGAGGCTGCGGATCAGCCGTGGCTTTATCGGTTGCGTGGTTTACAAGAGGCCGGTATTGCGCTGGCAGGCAGTACCGATGCGCCGTTTGGCGAGGCGCAGCCCTGGCAGGCCATGCAGGCGGCGGTCGAGCGACGCAGCCGGGAGGGGCTGCTGCTGGGTGCGACAGAAGCGCTGAGCCCGGAAGCGGCATTGCGCCTGTTTTTGTCGCCGCTGTCTGCGCCGGGTGCGGCCGCGCGGTGTATTGAGGTGGGTGCCCCCGCCGATCTTTGTCTGCTGGATCGCCCATGGCTACAGGCGCGCCGCGCGTTGGGGGCGGTGCAGGTGGCGGCCACTTTCAGGAATGGGGTGCCTCTCCATGTGCATAAACCGACAACCTGAAAAAAGCCATTTCATGGAGTGGGTTAATCGTTACAATGCGTTCTGAATCTAAATCTGTATCAAGGCGGATTTCTTTTTTTTCGTGTACTGACGTGCAATGACGTGTAAGGGGTGACGAATGTTTGGTGCAAAAACTAAACGCGAACTGGCTGCCGTGCGGGCAGACAACGCCAATCTGCAGGCGCGGCTGGAAGAGGCTGAACGCCAGCATGCCGAGCTGCAACGTCAGATGGACAGCACGGGCAATCATTGTCAGGACTGTCGGCAACGGGTGAATCTGCTGGAAGGGGTGGCCAGCAATTTGCCCCGTTTTGCCGATTCGCTGGCGAGCACCCAGACGTCTTTTTTGCGCTTGTCCAGCCAGTTGAACGAGGACTGGGACAACGCGCAGAAGGCCGCGCAGGAGTCCAATCAGAACCGGAGCGCGCTGGAGAAAATCGCAGGCAATCTGCAGACCATGTTTGACCGCATTACTGCTACGGGCGATAGCGTCGAGGGCTTGTCCCGGCGGGCGGGCGAGATTGGCGGCATTGTGCAGTTGATCCGTGAAATCGCCGAGCAGACCAATTTGCTGGCACTGAATGCCGCCATCGAAGCGGCGCGCGCGGGTGAAACCGGGCGCGGCTTTGCCGTGGTGGCCGATGAAGTCCGCAAACTGGCCGAACGCACCGCCAAGGCGACCGCAGAAATTGGTGGCCTGGTCAGCAGTATTCAGGATGAAACCGGCAATGCACGCGGGATCATGGAGCTGGGCAAGGCCGATGCCGCCAGCCACAGTGCCGAAAGTGGCGCGGCCATGCAGGGCATGCAGCAGTTGTTCGATACCGCCAATACCATGCAGGGCAACATTGCCCGCTCGGCGCGACTGGCTGAGATCGAGTCGGCCAACGTGCAGGAGCTGGCGTTGAAACTGGAGGTGTACAAAACCCTGCTGGGCGTGTCGAATCTGCAGCCGGACGATATTCCGGATGAGCGTCATTGCCTGCTGGGACGCTGGTATTACGAGGGCTCGGGCAGTGAGGAATTCTCACGCCAGCCCGGTTTCCGCGAGATGGAGTCGCCGCACCGGGCCGTGCATGAATGCGCCCGGCGCGCGGTGCGCTGTCATCGGGACGGCAACACCCAGGGCGCACTCGAAGCCTTGCAGCAGATGGAAGAAGCCAATCTGAACGTGATGAGCGGCTTGCAGCGCCTGCTGGGTTATCACTGAGTGTTTTTTGTGGGTGTCGCCGGTGCGTGGCTTTGTTGCCACAGGCGATGCAGCATGCCGCCAAAGGTGAGTAGCCAACCGATCAGGGCGATGTACCAGAACACCGTGGGCAGGCCGCTGAAAAAACCGAATTCCATGGCCCGATCCATCTGCCAGGTCGCGGCGGCGTACATGCCGAGTGGGAAAACTGCGCCCCAGTAGAGCGGATCGTATTGCAGGGGGAAACGCTGGAATACATGTCGCCAGATGCCCAGTAACAGCAACATCGGAATCCACCAGGTGCCGGTGGCCCAGTAAAATACCGTAAAGCCTTTCAGGAATGGCAGCAGGGAAACCAGATAGGGGGCATGGGGTGCGTTGAGGATCAGTTGCGCGCCGGCCAGGGTGGAAATCGCCATGGCACCCATGTTGATCCAGTAGGGCGGTGACAGGTCGTTTGGTGAGAAGCGGAAGAACACATAGCGGTAAAAAATCAGCGACATCATCCAGATGTAGAGCATGCCGCCCCACAGCCACATCGACAGCGCGACCAGATTCAGCTCCAGCCGGAAGGGTTGCCCCAGGCGTGCCGCCAGCAGGGTGCTGGAAACCGCCAGTGATTGTGTGGCCACAACAGCCAGCAGCCAGGCACCGCTGATGCCTTGATCGAGCGTGGGTTTTTCACGCTTGACGGTGAACGCGGTGAAGATGGTGTAGGTCAGCCCCAGCCAGAGCACCACGGCAACGCACCACAAGGCCATGCCGATGGCCAGATCGTCGGCTTGCTGCAGAAATTGCACAGCGAGAATGCCGGTTCCCGCGACGGTGGTGAAATAGCCGGGGCCTTTGAGATGATCCACCATGTCGCCGAAAAAGCGGCGGGGATACCAGCAGGCACGCAGGGTGTATAAGACGCATAACGTGATGTACTGGATCACGTTGAGCACAAACAGCGACTGGGCGATTCGCGGTTTGTCCAGCAGTGTCGCCCCCAGTGAAACGATGCCCGTCGCCATGACCAGGCCAAAATAAGCGGGGGATAAGTCGGCCAACCGTGCGCGCCAGCCCGAGCGCTCGTATTCCGCTCTGTTCTGCACTTGATGGCGGTGCTTCGGTTTCGCCGGGCGTTTGTCTTGATGGGGTTTCATGGCCATCTTGTTTCCTTTGCTCACTCACGGCTTCATTGCCGTGCCAGACTCGCCTCTTTCTGATGCCGGAATGCCAGAACATAAACCGCATCGGCGGCCGGTTCGTGACGGTACAGGGCGACATAGCCGGAATCCCCGAAAGCAATCACCAGTTCGCGCAGCTCGGGCATTTCAGGGAGCGGACGGCCAATGTCGGGGGTTGTTTCCAGCAGCAGGAATTGTCGCTCGATGGCCTGACCTGCTCGCCTGGCGGCATCCGGGGTCTTGATGGCAAGGAGGCACCAGCATCGCTCCAAGCCTTCCGCCGCACCTTCGGTGACGATTACTTGTGGCACTCAGGAACTGCCTTTTCCTCTTCGGTGCCCCAGGTGCTCAACCAGGTGCGAACTTCCTGGCCAGTCAAGTGCCGACCGGTTTCCTGACAGGCTACCCAGGATGCCAAGGCTTCCTGCTTGAAGCTTTCGCAGGCTTCCTCACGCTCGACGTACTGCTGGATGGCTTCGAGCATGATCCAGTGGGGCGAGCGGCGACGCTGGGTGGCGAGGTGGTGGACGCGACTTTTCAACGTGTCGTCAATTTTGAGCGATGTTGCCATTGCTGCTCTCCTATTACATGGTGATACCAGGTGATAATTTAGCCCTTCATGCCCTACCCGTCAAACGATCATTTGCTGGTCAAGTTGGACGCAATCCTGCCGCAGGAGGCAGGCTGGAACGGGCTGAGGGAGGGCTGAGGGCGGTGATTTCATGATGGCGTCCCTTGGTGATCGGATCAGAGGTACACTGTTTTTTTTCCGTTGACCCATTGTGCATTGTGGTTGGCATCGCTGGCATTCTAGAGGAAATTCCAAATGAGTTTTTCAGGTTTTTCAGGCACGCGGTCGTGTGCTTCACGGCGTAGTCGTCTGCTGCCGCTATTGTTTGCCGGTGTGTTGCTCAGCGGTTGTCTGGGCGACAGCAATACGCCCTGGCAATATTCGCGGCAGACGGTGTTTGGCGATAGCTTGTCGGATGTCGGCAGTTATGCGGTGGGGGCGATTGCGGCGGTGCACGGTGGGAAATTTACTGTGAACACGACATCGCCCAGTATGCAGAACTGGACGGAACGGGTGGCGGCACAACTGAATCAGCCGCCATCGTGCGCCGCGCAGACGGGGCTGGAAGGCGACCCGGCACAGGGCTTTTATGCGCCGGTCACCACGCATGCGGGTTGTTACAACTATGCGCAGGGCGGCGCGCGGGTGACGGAGTCGGTGGGTCCGCACAACAAGGCCATCGAGCCGGAACTGGGGTTTCTGACCGTGCCTGTGGCAACGCAGATCCAGCATCACCTGGCGCGGGTGGGCGGTTCGTTTGCCGCGAATGAGCTGGTGTTTGTGCTGGCGGGCGGGAATGACTTTCTCTGGCAATCAGACGCGCTGATCGCCGCCGTGGTGGCCGGCTTGTCTCAGCAGGTGGCGATGGACATCCAGAGCGGGGCGTGTGTGCCCGTCGACCAGAGCGGCAGTCACTGTATTCCGGCGGCTATCGATCATGCCATCACGCGGCTGGCACCGACTTATGTGGATGCGATGACCCTGGCCGGGACGCAGCTGGCTGCGTTGGTGAATGATCAGATTCTCGCCCGGGGCGCGCAACGGGTGGTGGTGCTGAATTTGCCGGATGCCAGTCTTTCACCCAGCATGCAGGGGCGTTCTGCCGCAACCCGGGCGGCGATTGTGGCGATGGTGCAGGCGTTTAACAACAGTCTGGCTGCCGGTCTGGCGAATCGGGATCCGCGGGTGTTGCAGCTGGATGTCTATGCCCGTTTCAACACCTGGGCGGCGCATCCGGCGGATTATGGCTTCAGCAGTTTCACCCAGGCGGCCTGCGATCTGACCAAGCCCGTGCCGAATCTGCTGGGCTCGTCGATCACCTGCAGTACGGCCACTACCGTGCCGGGAGATGTCTCCCGTTATGCCTTTGCGGACAACGTCCACCCCACGCCGTACACCAATGCGCTGATTGCAGACCTGGTGCTGGATGCGTTGGGGCAGCGTGGCTGGCGTTGAAGCGGCTATCTCTTCGATGAAAATCGACGCACCGTTGCTTGCGGCCAACGCCCTGCAGGCGCGGGTACTGGCACCCGCACTGGAAGCCGAGGGCTATGACGGCGCATATACCTTCGACGGCCCGAATGATCCTTTCCTGCCGCTGGCCATTGCCGCTGAGCATACGGAGCGTCTGCAGTTGATGACGGCGATTGCCGTGGCGTTTGCCCGCAATCCGATGACCGTCGCGCAACTGGGTAACGAGCTGCAGCAGATGTCGCAAGGCCGCTTCGTGCTGGGGTTGGGCTCGCAGATTCGGGCGCATATCGAAAAACGTTTTTCGATGCCCTGGTCCGCACCGGCTGCGCGGATGCGTGAATTCGTGCAGGCGGTGCAGGCGATCTGGCGACACTGGAACGAAGGTGTGCCCCTTGAATTTCGTGGCGAGTTCTATACCCACACCCTGATGCCGCCCCTGCTCTCCCCCGGGCCGAACCCTTATGGCCCGCCGCGTATCCTGCTGGCCGGTGTTGGCGCGAAGATGATCGAGGTGGCGGGTGAAGTGGCGGATGGTCTGTTGATCCACCCGTTTCATTCAGCCCCCTATCTGGAGGAATGCCTCTGGCCGGCGCTACGTCGGGGGATGACCCGCAGCGGTCGACCGCGTGAGTCGCTGGAGGTTGCGCTGCAACTGCTGGTTGCCTGTGGGCGTACTGCGGATGAGCGGGCGGTGGCCGTCGCACAGATACGCAGCCAGATCGGTTTCTATGCCTCGACCCCCGCCTACCGGCCGGTGCTGGATGCCATGGGCTGCGGTGAGTTGCAGGAAAAGCTCAACGTACTGATCCGGCAGGGACGCTGGGATGAACTCGGTGCCTGCATAGACGACGATTTGTTGCATGCGGTCGCCCTGGTCGGCACCCCGGTGGAAGTGGCCGGACAGATTGTGACCCGCTATCGCGGCCAGGTAGAGCGCGTCAGCCCGACGGCCTATATCGGCAACCCGGAAGTGGCGCAAGCACTGGTGCTGGCTTTACGCCACGAGTTGCAATCGGTGTCAGTGCAGCACGCGCGGCACTGAGAGGACGAATTCACCGATCGGCGCTTCAAAGGCCAGCCCGTCTTCGGCGGTCATCTGGTAACTGCCCTGCATGGTACCGACCGGCGTGGTCAGGGCGCAGCCGCTGGTGTATTCGAAATTCTGCCCCGGCTGCAACAGGGGCTGGTGCCCAACAACGCCCAGCCCGCGCACTTCCTGCACGCTGCCTTCCGCATCGGTAATGAGCCAGTGACGGCTGATGAGCTGTGCCGCCACGGTGCCGGTGTTGCGGATGTCGATGGTATAGGCGAACACATAGCGGTTCGTAGCCGGGTCGGATTGATCCGGCAGGAACTGGGTGTTGACGCTCACCGTAATTTCGTATTTTTTACTCTCAGCCATGGGGTCTATTGCACACGAAAACCGGTGTGGCCGAATGCGCTAACTCCACGGGAAATCCATTTCATTTCCGGGCTTGCCTGCGCGGTCAGTTAAAATCGTCCATTCAGGTTTTATCCTGCCTCAGGCTACACCCGACTCACCCGTCTCACCTCCTTCCCAGGAATCTGCCATGAGCCCCAGTTATCGTCTCGCGCCCAGCCTGCTTTCTGCCAACTTTGCCCGTCTGGGTGATGAGGTCGACAACGTCATTCAAGCCGGGGCCGACTGGATCCATTTTGATGTGATGGACAACCATTACGTCCCCAATCTGACTATCGGCCCGCTGGTGTGCGAGGCGATACGCCCGCTCACCCAGGCACCGATAGACGTGCATCTGATGGTCAGGCCGGTCGATCGCATCATTCCGGATTTTGCCCGGGCCGGGGCGAACATCATCACCTTTCACCCCGAAGCCTCCGAACATGTCGATCGCACGCTGACGCTGATTCGCGACCACGGCTGTCAGGCCGGGCTGGTGTTTAATCCGGCCACTCCGCTGCATTATCTGGATCATGTCATGGAGCGGCTTGACGTGGTGCTGCTGATGTCGGTGAACCCCGGCTTTGGCGGGCAGAGCTTCATTCCCGGCACACTCGACAAGTTGCGCCAGGCGCGCGCCCGGCTCGATGCCTACGAAGCGATGAGCGGCCGTCGCATCCTGCTGGAAATTGACGGGGGCGTGAAGGTGGATAACATTGCCGCCATCGCGCGCGCCGGGGCCGATACCTTCGTGGCCGGTTCTGCCGTGTTTGGCGCGGGGCGGGCGGAAGATGTCCATCGCTACGACAGCGTGATCAACGCGCTGCGAGCTGAACTGGCCAAGGTCTGACGGAATGAATGCGGTGGCTCCCTTGCGGCAGCAGGTATGGCAGGTGCGTGCGGTGCTGATCGATCTGGATGGCACGCTGCTCGATACGGTCGACGACCTGGCCGCCGCTGCCAATGCCATGCGGGCGGATTATGGTTACGGTGACGGTGGTGGCCATGCGCCGCTGGCGGTCGCGGTCGTGCAGCGTTACGTTGGGCGGGGCATGGCTCATCTGGTACAGTGCTGCTGGAGTGATCTGCCCGCGCCACTTCCTGCCGATGCGGTCGAGGTTTTTCGGCGGCATTACCGCTGGACCAATGGCCGCTCGGCGCGGGTGTATCCGGGGGTGGTCGAAGGGCTGGCTGCCTTGAAAAACGCCGGTTTGCGGCTGGCCTGCGTCACCAACAAGGCGCAGGATTTTGTGCCGCCCCTGCTCGAAGCCAGCGGGCTGGCCGGCTGGTTCGATCAGGTCATTTGCGGCGATACGCTGGCGCGCGCCAAGCCCGATCCGCTGCCCTTGCAACATGCCTGTGCTGTGTTCGGCATCGCGCCGCACGAAGCGGTGATGATTGGTGATTCGCTCAACGACGTGCAGGCCGCGCGCGCAGCAGGCTGCCCGGTTTTCTGTGTGCCGTATGGGTATGCGGAAGGGGCGAGTATGCGGGCGGAAGACTGCGATGCTATAGTCCCCACGCTCGAAGCCGCCTCCCGTTTGCTCGTTCCTGTACCCACTTCACCCTCATCCTCACCTTGCCCTCGCCCATCTGCCCCTCAAGGGGCGGCTAGCAATTTGTTCGCTGCGCTCGACGCTTCAAGCCGACTCTGATTTCGCTGTTTCACGTTAATCCTGTTCATCATGCAAGAATCTGAATTCCAGCGTCTCGTCGCCGAAGGTTACAACCGCATTCCGGTCACGCTCGAAACCTACGCCGATCTCGACACGCCACTGTCGATCTATCTCAAACTGGCGAACCGCCCCAACAGTTTCCTGCTGGAATCGGTGGTGGGAGGCGAACGCTTTGGTCGTTATTCGTTTATTGGCCTGGCGGCGCGTACCTGTTTGCGGGCAACCGGGTTTTCGACCGAAGTGGTGTGCGATGGGCTCGTCGTCGAACGGCACGAAGGCAATCCGCTCGACTTTTTGGAGGCATATCAGGCGCGCTTCAAGGTGCATGTGCCGGAAGGCTTTCCCCGCTTTTGCGGCGGTCTGGCGGGTTATTTCGGTTATGACGCCATCCGTTATGTTGAAAGCCGTCTTGCGGATTTCAACAAGCGCGATGAAATCGGCATGCCCGATGTGCTGCTGCTGCAAACCGAAGAGCTGGCCGTGGTCGACACGCTGGCGGGCAAGATTTATCTGATTGTTTATGTCGATGCGACACAACCCGATGCCTGGCAGCAGGGGCAGGCGCGCCTGTGCGCACTGGCCGACCAGCTCCGCAGCCCGCTGGCTATTCCAGAGAGCCTGCCCGCACCCGGCGGGGCGGCACAGCGCGATTTCAGCAAGCCCGATTATCTGGC
This sequence comes from Sterolibacterium sp., assembly GCA_018061005.1. GTDB lineage: Bacteria > Pseudomonadota > Gammaproteobacteria > Burkholderiales > Rhodocyclaceae > Sterolibacterium. Next base: position 21,481 of record JAGOVA010000006.1, read on the forward strand.
GGCGGTGGCGCGTGCCAAGCAATACATTGCCGATGGCGACATGATGCAGGTGCAGATCGGCCAGCGCATCAAGAAGCCTTTTGCCGCCGCACCGCTCACGCTGTATCGCGCCCTGCGTTCGCTGAATCCGTCGCCTTACATGTATTACTACGACTTTGGCGGCTTTCAGGTGGTCGGTGCCTCACCAGAAATCCTGGTGCGTCAGGAATCCACGCCGGCAGGCCGCAAGGTCACTATCCGCCCGCTGGCCGGAACCCGCCCGCGCGGTGCAACCCCCGAGCAGGATCGCGCGCTGGCTGAAGAGCTGCTGACCGATGAAAAGGAGCGTGCCGAACACGTCATGCTGATCGATCTGGCGCGCAACGACATCGGCCGTATCGCGCAGACCGGCAGCGTCAAGGTGACCGATCAGATGGTCATCGAGCGTTACTCGCACGTCATGCACATTGTCTCCAATGTCGAGGGCTTGCTGACCCCGGGGCTGGATAATCTCGATGTGTTCCGCGCCACCTTTCCGGCCGGCACACTCACCGGCGCACCCAAGGTGCGGGCGATGGAAATCATCGACGAACTGGAGCCGGTCAAGCGCGGCTTGTACGGTGGCGCGTGTGGCTACCTGAGTTTCTCGGGCGAAATGGATCTGGCCATCGCCATCCGCACCGGTATCGTCAAGGACGGCACGCTGCATGTGCAGGCGGCGGCCGGCATCGTGGCCGATTCCGTGCCGGAAAGCGAATGGCAGGAAACCGAGAACAAGTCCCGCGCCTTGCTGCGTGCCGCTGAAATGGCCGAAGCCGGGCTGGATGTCCGACGGGTCTGATCGTACACGTTACACGCACCACATCTCACCCCCACCGCTCACGCATTTACCCGCACAGGTTCAACCCGTTTGCGTACTTTGCTCGTCATCCTTCACGATCTGGCGGCCACGGCATTGGCCTGGATGCTGGGCTATTGGCTGCGCTTCAATTTCGACATTCCACCAGTTTATTTGGACGGCATGTTATCCACACTGTTTTTTGTCGTGCCCTTGCAAGGGCTGATCGCATGGCGATTGGGGCTGTACCGGGGGCTGTGGCGGTTTGCCAGTCTGCCGGATCTCAAGCGCATTGTGCTGGCCTGTACGGCGGGGGCGTGTGTTGCGCCGCTGCTGTTTTACATGCTGCAGATCATGAATAACGTCCCGCGCTCGGTGCTGGTGCTGTATCCGGTATTTCTGATGCTGCTCATGGGCGGCAGCCGTTTTCTCTATCGCTCCTGGCGTGATGGCCATTTGCTGAGTCTGCGTGCAGTGAGCGGCGAGCCGGTATTGGTGCTGGGCGCGGGCGAAGCCGCAGCAGCACTGTTGCGCGAACTGGAAAAGAGTCGACAGTGGCATGTGGTCGGGCTGCTCGACGATGCGCCCCACAAACAGGGGCGTTTGCTGCATGGCGTGCCGGTGCTGGGCGTGCTCGCGGAGGTGGTCGCGCTGGCCGAGCAGCATGCGGTGCAGCATGCCATTCTGGCCATGCCCTCGGCACCTCATGGCGTGCGCCGCCAGCTCACGGAACAGGCCAGTGCCGCCGGGCTGGTGGTGCTGACCGTGCCTGCCTTCGATGATTTACTGTCTGGCCGGGTCACCATTTCACAAGTCCGTAAAGTGGAGCTGGAAGACCTGTTGGGGCGTGACCCGGTGCAGCTCGATGAAGACGGCCTGCATCGCATGCTGACCGGCAAGGTGGTGCTGGTCACGGGCGCGGGCGGCTCCATCGGGGCGGAGCTGTGTCGGCAAATTGCCCGCTTTGCGCCGCAACGACTGGTGCTGTATGAAATTTCGGAGTTTGCCCTCTACGATCTGGATCAGCAGCTGGCGCGCAGTCATCCCGAGCTGGCGCGGGTCTGCGTGATCGGCGATGTGCGCGATGCGCGGCGGCTCGATGAAATTTTCAGCGCGCAGCAGCCCGAGGTGGTGTTCCATGCAGCCGCGTACAAGCATGTGCCCATGATGGAAAACGCCAATGCCTGGCAGGCCGTCCGCAACAATGTTTGGGGAACCGGCTGTGTAGCGCGTGCGGCCATTGACCACGGCGTGGCGCGGTTCGTGCTGATTTCCACCGACAAGGCGGTGAATCCGACCAATGTCATGGGAGCAACCAAACGGCTGGCGGAAATGCTGGTGCAGGCACTCGGGCGTGTGGCCGCGACCGATGGCCAGATCACCCGCTTTGTCATGGTGCGCTTTGGTAACGTGCTGGGCAGCAGCGGCAGCGTGATTCCCCGCTTCCGTGAGCAGATCGCACGCGGCGGGCCGGTGACCGTCACCCATCCGGAAATCATCCGTTATTTCATGCTGATCCCCGAAGCCGCGCAGCTCGTCCTGCAGGCGGGGCTGATGGGGGGTGAAGGGCGTGGCGGCGGCGAGATTTTTGTGCTCGACATGGGCGAGCCGGTGCGGATTGTTGATCTGGCGCGCGACATGATCCGTTTGTCCGGCTTCAATGAACAAGATATCCGCATTGAATTCACCGGCTTGCGGCCGGGTGAAAAACTCTTTGAAGAACTGCTGGCCGACGACGAAACCACCCTGCCCACGCCTCACCCCAAGCTGCGGATAGCGTGCGCAGCTACAGATGACCGCATGAGTGAGGTCGATGCAGGCTGGCTGGCTGCATTGCAAGACTGGCTGGCAGAAGAGCAGCTCAGCGAGGCCGAGGTCAAAGCTGCACTACAGCGTTGGGTGCCGGAATATCATCCGGCGCGTCACTGAACCCGGACGACAGGCGGACGCATGGCTACCTACGCCATCGGTGACATTCAGGGCTGCTATCAGGAATTCCGCCTGCTGCTGGAGAAAATCGCCTTCAACCCGGCGCAGGATCGGCTCTGGCTGGTCGGCGATCTGGTCAATCGCGGCCCACAATCGCTGGAGGTGTTGCGCTTCGTTCGCGAACTGGGGGGGGCTGCCATCACCGTCCTGGGCAACCACGACCTGCATCTGCTGATGCTCGCCGAAGGTTGCTCAAAACGCGGTGCGGACGACACGCTGGAGGCCATCCTTACCGCACCGGATCGGGATGGTTTGCTGGACTGGCTGCGCCATCGGCCGATGCTGCATGCCGAACAGGGCTACGTCATGGTGCATGCCGGCCTGCTGCCGCAGTGGTCGGTAAAAAAAGCGGGCAAACTGGCCGCCGAAGTTGAAACCGCGCTGCGTGCCGCGCCACCGGATTACCATCGTTTTCTCGATCATCTGTGGGGCAGCGAACCCGCCGCCTGGAATGACGATCTGAGCGGCTGGAAGCGGTTGCGGGTGATCGTCAATGCGATGACGCGCATGCGCTTTTGCACCCCCTGCGGCGTGATGGAGTTTCACAGCAAGGGCGAAATCACCGACGCGCCTCCTGGCCACCTGCCGTGGTTCGACGTGCCCGGCCGCAAGAGTGCTGACCATGTGCTGGTCACCGGCCACTGGTCTGCCTTGGGACTGAAAATCACCGATAACCTGCTGGCACTGGATAGCGGCTGCCTGTGGGGCGGCCAGCTCAGCGCGCTACGCCTGGAAGACCGGGCGGTGTTTCAGGTGGAGAGCACGATGGTCTTGTAATAAACCAGCGGTGCTGGCTGGGGCGTGCCGCACGATCAGGACAGCGCATGATCCATGCAGCCATGCAGCCGATCACCATGCATCATAGATTCCCGCCTGCGCGGGAATGACGGGGTGAGGAGTTTAGTACTTGATTACCGGTTCAATCGTGCCCACGCCTCGTTCAGTGTGAAACCCGTGTGACACCGCCGCCGGAGAGGACGCGCACGCGTTCGCCGGGGTTGAATAGTTCATCGGCTTCCTGGGTGATGGCGCCGAACGTGCCGTTGTCGTAGCGCACGGTGATTTCCAGGCCGGTTTTCTTGGTGGCGGATTCTTCGATGGCATGGCCGGCAATGGCGCCGCCGACGACACCGAGGATGGCGCCGACGGCTGAGCCACGGTTGCCGCCGCCGATGTTGCTGCCGGCGATGCCGCCGATGAGCCCGCCGGCCGTTTCACCTGTGCCGGTTTTGGTGCCGGCGATGGTGACCTGCCGCACGCTGTCGACCACGCCCATGCGGACAGTCATTTCGCGTTGCGCCTGGTGCGGGGTGTAGCTGCTGCCGGATTGGCTGGTGGCGCAGCCGGTGAGCAGGCTGGCGGTGGTCAGCAGAGACAGTGTGAGCAGGGAGAGTGGTTTTGCGGTGCGATTCATTGGGTGCTCCTTACCAGAGTTCGTGGCCAAAGGCGGTGCGATAACGGGTGGCAATTTCGTCGCGGGTCAGTTTGTGGTTCTGGCCGCCGCGATGGGCAATTTTGATCGCCCCCATGAGCGAAGCCAGACGGCCGGTTTTTTCCCAGCCCCAGCCTTGCACGATACCGTAGAGCAGGCCAGCGCGGTAGGCGTCGCCGCAGCCGGTGGGGTCGATGACCTGTTCGGCCATCACGCCGGGGATCTGCAAGCGGTTGCCGTCCGTCAGGATGTCTGAGCCTTCGCCGCCCCGGGTGACGATCAGGGCTTTGACGTGGCTGGCGAGTTGTTCGAGGCTTAGGCTGGTGCGCTGGCACATCAGTTCGGCTTCGTAGTCGTTGACCGTGCAATAGTCGGCAAGTTTGAGGAATTCGAGCAGTTCTTCGCCGTTGAACATCGGCAGGCCCTGGCCGGGGTCGAAGATGAAGGGAATGCCTGCTGCATGAAAGCCGCGGGCGTGCTGGAACATGCCGTCGCGCCCGTCGGGGGCAACGATGCCGAGTTGAATGTCGCGCGTGTCTTCAATGCGGTTTTGCTGCGAGAAATTCATCGCGCCGGGGTGAAAGGCGGTGATCTGGTTGTCGTCGAGATCGGTGGTGATGAAGGCTTGTGCGGTGAAGCTGTCGTCGATCTTGCGGACGTGGCGGGTATCTAGTGCCAGTTGCTTCAATCGCCAGAGATAAGGCTCGCTGTCGTCGCCTACGGTGGCCATGATCAGCGGCGCGCCGCCGAGCATTTGCAGCGAGTAGGCGATGTTGCCCGCGCAGCCGCCGTATTCGCGACGCATGTCGGGGGTGAGGAAAGCGACGTTGAGACAGTGAATTTTGTCCGGCAGGATGTGGTTCTTGAAACGATCCGGAAAAACCATGATCGTGTCGTAGGCCAGCGAGCCGCAGATGAGTGTGTGCATGAGCAAGGTGAACGTGAGGTCAGGGATAGAACAGATACAGCCGGTAACCTGCCGAACTGCCCTTGTCGCTGCTTTCGGGGGTCAGGGCGAGATGGATGGCAAGCTCGTTGCCGGCAGTGAAGCCGGTATGCTCCCGCTGATCTTTGGGCAGGTAGTCGGCAGGGGCGATGATTTTACGCAGCAGGGGCTGGTCGATCGTGTCGGTCAGGGTCAATTCAAGGTGGGGGTAGGCCACGACAAAGGGGGCGCGATTTTTCAGGGTCGCGGCCAGGATCAGCATGTTCTTGTGGAGTGGTTCGGGGTGCAGGTCGGAGGTTTCGATGCTGAGCAGGTCGGCTTTGCGCGGCAAGGGGAGGTCACACCCCAGTAGTTCGCAGGTGGCTTGCAGGGCGGGCTTGGCTTCAGGCATGAGCACGCTGGCGGCGGTGCGGAATTGCAGGAGGATTTGTCCGGCCAGCAGCAGCAAAGCCAGCAGGGCGAGGCAGAGCCACGGCCAGACACGCGCGGGGCGGGTGGTGTGGGTGGCGAAAGGTGCTGCGTACAGATCATCCCGCAGGGGCTGGATCAGTGCGTCGGCATGGGTGGGTGTGGATGATGTGGGTGGTGTGGCCTCGGGTTCTGCTGCGGGGGTGCTTTCAGTGGTCGTTTCAGTCGCTGGCGGATGGGTTGCTGTGGCGAAATTGGCCTCTGTCGCTGCTGCGGGGGCGGCAATGTCCGGCGTGGCGGAGGATGGAGGCGCCTGCGCGGGCGCGATGAGGGCGAGGGCGGCGGCGATGGAGGGGGCGTCGACCAGGGATTCGAGGGCGTTGAAGATGTGCTGGCATTTGCCGCAGCGCACCTGCCCTTGACGCGCCTTGAGTTGTTCCGCCGTCACGCGGAAGGTGGTGGCACAGGCTGGGCAGCCAGTCTGCATCATGAGCGAGTCGCTCCGGCGTGAGCGGCTTGCCCTTCGAGGCGCACCCAGCCGTCCAGTGTGGCACCGGGGCGCAGGTGGATGAAGGGGGCGTAGGCGGCGATCACCTGCTCGGTCTGGCTTTCGAGTACGCCGGACAGGGCGATGCGGCCGCCGGGGGCGACACGCGCGGCCAGCAGCGGCGCGAGGACGCACAGCGGATTGGTGAGGATGTTGGCAACGACGCAGTCGAAGGTTTCTTCGAGTGGCGCGCGCGAGTGGCGCAGGGTCAGCTCGACGGCATTGGTGGTGGCGTTGTCGTGTGCGGCGATGAGGGCGTTGTCGTCGATGTCGACGCCGAGCACGGGTCCCGCACCCAGTTTGGCTGCGGCAATCGCGAGGATGCCGGAGCCGCAGCCGTAATCGAGGACGGTTTCGTTGCCGCGCAGGGTGTCGCACAGCCATTCGAGGCACAGCCGGGTGGTCGGGTGTGAGCCTGTGCCGAAGGCCATGCCGGGATCGAGGATCAGATTGATGGCGGCCGGATCGGGGGCGGCGTGCCAGGAGGGCACGATCCAGAGCTGGTCGTTGATGCGGATCGGATCGAACTGCGCCTGGGTGAGTTGCACCCAGTTCTGTTCGGCGACTTCTTCGATGTCGATGTCATCCGGCAGGTCGATGCCGATGGCCTGACAGGCGGTGGCGATTTGCGCGGTCAGCGTTTCCAGCCCGGTCTGGCCATCAAACAGGGCGATGACCCGGCTGTGCAGCCACAGCGGGGTGGTCGGGCAGCCCGGTTCGCCAAACTGGGGCGTTTCTTCGGGTGTGCCGGCTTGAGCGTCTTCGACGCTGGCCGACAGCGCACCTGCTTCCATCAAGGCATCGGAGAGCGCGTCGGCGTGACGCGCATCGGTTTCCAGGGCAACGGAAAGCCACACGGGTTATTTTCCTTTCGTCGCCTCTTCCCGGGCGGCGAGTTTGGCTTCGAGGTAGTGGATGCTGGTGCCGCCCTTGGCAAAGTTGGCATCCTGCATCAGATCCTGATGCAACGGAATGTTGGTCTTGATGCCGTCAACCGCCATCTCGGAAAGCGCGATGTGCATGCGGCGGATCGCCTGGTCGCGGGTGTCGCCGTAAGCGATCACTTTGCCGATCATCGAGTCGTAATGCGGGGGTACGGTGTAGCCCTGGTACATGTGGGTATCGACACGGATGCCCGGGCCGCCGGGTGGGTGGTAGCCCATGATCTTGCCCGGAGAGGGGGTGAACTTGAACGGATCTTCGGCGTTGATGCGGCATTCGATGGCGTGGCCGTTCAGTTCGATGTCGCGCTGGCGCAGCCAGAGTTTTTCACCGGCGGCGATGCGGATTTGCGCTTGCACAATATCGATGCCGGTCACCATTTCGGTCACCGGGTGTTCAACCTGGACGCGCGTGTTCATCTCGATGAAAAAGAACTCGTCGTTTTCGTAGAGAAACTCGAAGGTACCCGCACCGCGATAGTTGATGCGACGGCAGGCTTCGGCACAACGCTCGCCCACGCGGGCGATGGCGCGGCGGTTGATATTGGCGGCCGGTGCTTCCTCGATGACTTTCTGGTGACGCCGCTGCATGGAGCAGTCGCGTTCGCCCAGATAAACGGCATTTTTGAAGCTGTCGGCCAGTACCTGGATTTCGATGTGGCGCGGGTGTTCGAGGAATTTTTCCATGTACACCGTCGGATTGCCGAAGGCTGCACCGGCTTCGGTGCGTGTCATGGTCACCGCATTGAGCAGCGCGGCTTCGGTGTGCACCACGCGCATCCCGCGTCCGCCACCACCACCGGCCGCCTTGATGATGACGGGATAGCCGATGGAGCGGGCAATCTTGACGATTTCCTTTGGATCTTCAGGTAATGCACCTTCTGAACCCGGGACGCAGGGCACGCCCGCGGCTTTCATCGCATCTTTGGCGCTGACCTTGTCGCCCATCAGGTTGATGGTTTCTGGCCGTGGACCGATGAAAACGAAGCCGGATTTTTCGACGCGCTCGGCAAAACCGGCATTTTCCGAAAGGAAGCCGTAGCCCGGGTGGATGGCTTCGGCATCGGTGACTTCGGCTGCCGAGATGATGGCGGGGATGTTCAGATAGCTGGCGGCTGAAGGCGGCGGGCCGATGCAGACGGATTCGTCGGCCAGTTTGACGTATTTGGCTTCCGTGTCGGCCGTTGAGTGCACGACGACGGTTTTGATGCCCAGTTCGCGGCAGGCGCGTTGTATCCGCAGGGCAATTTCCCCACGGTTGGCGATGAGTATCTTTTCAAACATGCAATGGCCTCGTGTTCGTGTGGGCGCGCGGCAGACGCGGGACGCATCGGGTGACGCGGGTGTGTCCGGCGGATCGAATTGAATGAATCAATCCGGTCATTCGATCACGAACATCGGCTGGCCGAATTCGACGGGCTGGCCGTTTTCCACGAGGATGGCTTTGACGACACCGGCGATGTCGGATTCGATCTCGTTCATCAGTTTCATCGCCTCAATGATGCACAGCGTATCGCCTTCCTTGACGATCTGACCCAGTTCAATAAAGGGCTTGGCACCGGGCGCATTGGCGCGATAGAACGAGCCGACCATCGGTGCCTTGACCGATTTGCCATCCGGCACGGCCGGTGCTGCCGGTTCGGCGGCCGGCGCGGCGGGGGCATGAGCGTGAGCGTGAGGGTGAGCGTGAATCGGGGCTGAGTGTGCGCCGAGCATGTAGGTGGCCGCCGGGGCGTGGCCTTGCTTGACGATGCGTACCTTTTCCTCGCCTTCGGTCACTTCCAGCTCGGAAATGCCGGATTCCTGTACGAGGTCGATCAGTTTTTTGAGTTTTCTCAAATCCATGGAGGCTCCCTGGGTTGCTGTGTATCGTTGGATCGTAGGATCTGGAATACAGCATCGGGCGATGCTGTACAGGTCGATGCAGGTCAGTTTTTCGGCTGGAGACGTGACAGCGCGGCCGTCAGTGCCAGCGAGTAGCTTTCGTGGCCGAGGCCGCAGATTACGCCCACGGCCAGATCGGAAAGATAGGAGTGATGACGAAAGGCTTCGCGGGCATGAATGTTCGAGAGGTGTACTTCGATGAACGGAATCGCCACGGCGGCCAGCGCATCGCGCAGGGCAATGCTGGTGTGGGTGTAGGCGGCGGGGTTGATGATGATGAAGCGGATCCCTTCGCTGGCGGCGGCCTGGATGCGGCTGACCAGTTCGCCTTCGCTGTTGCTCTGGAAACTTTCCAGCTGCATCCCGGCGGCGCGTGCCTGGGCTTCCATGGTGAGATGAATATCCGCCAGGGTGGTGTGGCCGTAGATGTCCGGTTCGCGCGTGCCGAGCAGGTTCAGATTCGGTCCGTGGAGCACCAGCAGGCGCGGCTTCGCATCGGGCGAAGCGGTGTTTTGTGAGCGTGTTTGCTTAGGCATACCCACCAGTTTGCCGCAAATCGACACATTTTGTCCAGTGCGGGCAACGCGACGTTAGTCTTGTCGGACGATTACGATAAAAGGAAATTGCGCGATTCTTGATGAGTGTTACATTTCCTCTTTTCATTTAATTTACAGGACAGTCATCATGAAAGAAGCCGTCATCGTCAGTACCGCCCGTACCGCTATCGGCAAGGCTTATCGCGGCGCCTTCAACGATACCGAAGCCCCGGCGCTGGGTGGCCATGTGATCCGCGCAGCGGTCGAGCGGGCGAAGATCGATCCGGCACTGGTGGATGATGTGATCCTCGGCATTGCTGCCCAGCAGGGCACCCAGGGCTATACCGTCGGCCGTCTGGCGGGTTATGTGGCCGGGCTGCCGCGCAGTGTGCCGGGCATGGCACTGGATCGCATGTGCTCGTCGGGCATGATCGCTATTGCCGATGCCGCCAAAACCATCATGGTGGGTGAGTCTGACGTGATCGTCGCGGGTGGCCTGGAAACCATTTCGCTGGTGCAGAACAAGTTCAAGAACAGCCATCGGTCCGTATCCAAAGCAGCGGTGGCGGCTGAACCGGCAGCCTATGTGCCGATGATAGAAACCGCCGAGCTGGTTTCGCAACGCTACAACATCTCGCGCGCGGCGCAGGATGAATATGCCCTGCAAAGCCAGCAGCGTCATGCCGCAGCGGCCGCTGCAGGCAAGTTCGACGACGAAATCGTGCCGATGACGGTCGAGAAACAACTCTTCGACAAGGAAGGCAATCCGACGGAAAAGCAGACGGTGACGCTGGCCAAGGACGAAGGCGCACGTGCCGAAACCACGCTGGAAAGTCTCGCCGCGCTCAAGCCGGTGTGGAAGAACGGCGAATGGGTCAAGGAAGGCGCGTTCATTACGGCCGGTAATGCCTCGCAGTTGTCCGATGGCGCTTCGGTGTCGTTGCTGATGAGCCGCGATATGGCCAGGGAACACGGGCTGGCACCGCTGGGCGTGTATCGAGGCCTGGCAGTGGCGGGCTGCAAACCGGAAGAGATGGGCATCGGCCCGGTATTCGCGATCCCGAAACTGCTCAATCGTTATAACCTGAAGGTGTCGGATATCGGCCTCTGGGAAATCAACGAAGCGTTTGCCTGCCAGGTGATTTATTGCCGTGACCAGTTGGGCATTTCGAATGACCGGCTCAATGTCAATGGCGGCGCGGTGGCGATAGGCCATCCGTTCGGTATGTCCGGTGCGCGACTGGTGGCAACCGCCCTGCTCGAAGCGCGTCGACGTGGCGAACGCTATGCAGTGGTGTCGATGTGCATTGGCGGAGGCATGGGCGCGGCCGGCCTGTTTGAGGTGATCTGAGCCGACGAAATCCGAAGCCGGGAATGTTGTTTTGCAAACTAACATCTTGTTACATTGCACCCGGCGGTGCAGAATATCCACTACCTCTGTATTGAGTAAGGGTAAGGGAAATCTTTCCTCTGGGTTTTGGCGGTTCGCGGGCAGTTCGGCTCGTTTTCACTCTTGTTTAGTCTTCGAAAGGATCATCATGCGTAAACTGCAAGTTCGTACCATCGTTTCTTTGGTTGTTGCCGCTGCTGCCGCGTTGCCGATGGCGAATGCCCATGCAACGTGCAAAGACAACTATTGCCTGGCTTTGACGGTTTCTGGCACATCCGCTGCGCTGAGCACCCAAACGGCGGATCAGTTCCTCGACAAGTTGTCGACCACGGGTCTGAACTCGTTCAACCTCGGCTATAACGGCACCCAGGCCGCATCGATTGATGCCAATTTCAATTCGTTGGGCATGCAGCTGATGTTTCCGAACACCGGCTTCACCGGCAGCGGCGCGCAGTTGAACTTCGCCATTCCGGGGCTGGGCGTGACCAAGACCTTTAGCGGTACGGATCGTGACGACAGCAAGCGCCTGCTCTCCGATTACCTGAAGAAGTCCGACATCATTGGCCGGATCATGAAGTATCAGGCTGAAAACTCTCCCACCAGTCCGATCACGGGCGCGGGTGGTTTGCTGCCGACGCAAGTTTCAACTGACTTCAACCAGAACTTTGGTGATACCGCTACCAACATTGCTGCACCGGCAAATCTGGCCAAGGTGGATGGTGCGGGCGCCAACCTGATAGGTGTGGCACTGTCGTACGGCGCGCTGAAAACGCTGGATCGTGATACCAAGGTTACGTCGATTCCGCTGTCGTACACCGTTCGCAACGATCTCGATCCACGTCGCCAGCTGGTGATCAGCATGCCGATCACCCAGGTTGAAACTCAGGGTGCCAAGTCTTATCACGGCGCGCTGGGTGTGGCGTATCGCCTGCCGATGAACGACAGCTGGACGCTGACGCCGTCAGGCCGTATTTCTGCGGTGGCTTCGAAGGATATGGCCACGGTGGCCGGCCTGTATTCGGCTTCGCTCACCAGCACCTATATCTGGGCACTGGAAGGCTTTGATGTCGCCATGGGGAACATGATCTCCTACAACAAGACGATGAAGATCAAGTCGGGCGATTACTCGTTCGATCCGGACATCACCAGTACCGTGCTGCGAAATGGTGTGATGCTCTCGCAACCGGTCATGCTGAGTGGCAAGAAAATGTCGGTGGAGTACTCCCTGGTCGATACCCGTTACACCGGAACCAAGCTGTATGTCGACAACACCCAGGAAATTGGCATCACGCTGGGTACCAACAAGAGCGCGTTCTCCTCGCGTAGCTTCTTCCGCGGTGGTCTGACCTACCTCCACGGCAAGGACACCAAGGGCTTCACGCTCAATATCGGCTACTGGTTCTGAGTCCTATAATGTCCGCTGTACCCCGGAGGTAGCTTACGCATCGCCTGCGGGGTGGCGATGGTTTTTGAAGGGTGCGTGCGCGCACCCTTTTTTCATGGAGAGCGCAACATGCCGGCTCATCTGCACACGGGTTTGAGAGCGACATTTCTGGCGGCTGCCTTGTGGTTGTCGCCTTTCGTGACGGCGCAGGCGGATAACAGCAGCAAACAGTTCGAGTATGCGGCGAATGGTCGCTTTGATGAACTGCAAAAGCTCATCGAAAATGAAGAGGCACAGCATCTGCTCGATACCCGCGATCGCCACGCGCTGTGCTTTGCCTATTCCAAGACCAAGCGTTACAACAAGCTCCTGCCCTGCCTGGACAAGCTGGAAGAAGGTCTGCGTAAGGGCAGCCGGCGCACGCGCTTGTTTGGTCTGGACGATGCCACGCCCATCTTGCACATCATGCGTGCCGATGCGCTGATCGAGCTGGGGCAGTACGCCCCTGCGCTGGTTTCGGCACACAAGGCGCTGGACTGGCTGCGTGCCGACGATAGCGACGATCTCGACATGTTTGCCAACAGCCTGGCGGCTTTGTCGCTGGCATCGACCCTGAATGGCCAGCGAGCCGCTGGCGAGCGTTATGCCGGGGAGCTGAGCCAGATCAAGGCATCCTTGCTGACCAATGCCGATTACGCCAGTGCGCGTTCGATGGCCTTGGGGCGGGTGTATATGGCGTTGGGGGAATATCAGCGCGCGCTGGATGGCATACAGAGCGACAGCACCTTCAAGCTGAAGTCTTTTCTCGACAATCTGGTCAGTGGCGCGCTGTTCCGTGGCGTGAGCAACTGGGCCTGGGTGGAGCTGCCGCGCGGTTTCATGATCAACAAGGCGCTGTTTGAAACGGGGCGGTTCCCCGAGGCGCGTGCCGGTTTTGATGAGCTGCTGCGGATTCCGCAGATCAGGGAAAACGGTGAAATCTACTGGCTGATTCTTAACGATCGCGCGCGGATTGCCGAACAGGATGGCGATTTGCAGTTCGCCATCGAGCTTTACAAGAAAGCCATCGCGGTCATTGAAGCGCAACGCTCGACGATCAACACCGAGGCCAACAAGATCGGCTTCGTTGGCGACAAACAGGCCGTTTATGGTCGTCTGATTGCCGTGCTGTTCAAGACGCGTCAGTCTGCCGAAGCGTATGAATACATCGAGCGTGCCAAGGCGCGGGCACTGGTCGATCTGTTGGCCAACAAGGAAGACTTTGCCGTGCCGCCCCTGGCCGCCAAACAGGCTTCGGTGCTGCTGGCCAGCTATCGTGCGGCTGAGCATGATGCGCTGGCGCAGTCGCCCATCGACATGACGCAGGCGTCGGCGGAATCATCGTCACGCACGCGCACCCTCGCGGTGCGTAAGGCGGCCGAGTTGAGCAGCGTGGCGCCCGAGCTGGCTTCGCTGGTGACGGTGGCCAGTGTGCCCATGCAGGATGTTTTGCAGCAGCTGGCGCCCAAAGAGGCCATCGTTGATTACTACTTTCATGGGAATGAGCTGTTTGTGGTCACCGTCTCCAGTGCGGGCGTGCGGGCGGCGCGCATCGATGCGCGCGGGCTGGAGGAGCGTATCCGCAATTTCCGCAACCGGATCGAGCATCTCGGCGATGATGTTGCCGTGGAGGCGCGCGCCTTGTATGACATCCTGCTCCGTCCGCTGGAGGCCGATCTGGCGGGGCGTGACCTGCTGATTGTGCCGCACGGCGCACTGCATTACCTGCCCTTTGCCGCGCTCAATGATGGCAAAGCGTATCTGGTGCAAACGCGCGCGCTGCGCTATCTGCCGAGTGCCAGCATCCTGAAATATCTCAAATCGCCGGGCGACCGGACGGTCGAGCGCGTGCTGGTTTTTGGCAATCCCGATCTGGGCGACCCCAAGCTCGATTTGCCCAATGCTGAAATCGAGGCGCGGCAGATCAGCCAATTGTTACCGGGGAGCGAATTGCTGGTGCGGAACAAGGCATCTCTGCATGCCTTCAGGGAGTTTGCCCCCAGTTTCAACTATCTGCACATCGCCTCGCACGGGCAGTTCAATGCGGCCAACGCGCTGAATTCGCGCCTGCTGCTGAGTGCAGACCCGGGAAACGATGGCTCGCTTACGGTGGGGGCGTTGTACGGCATCCGTCTGGATGTTGACCTGACCACTCTCAGTGCCTGCGAAACCGGTCTGGGCAAGGTGTTGAGCGGGGATGATGTGGTTGGGCTGACGCGCGGTTTTCTCTATGCAGGCAGTCGCAACGTGATTGCCAGTCTGTGGCAGGTGGATGATCAGGCTACGGCTGATCTGATGCGGCGATTTTATCTCAACCTGAAGGCCGGCATGAACAAGAAGCAGTCATTGCGTGAGGCGCAGGTGGCCACGTTGAAATCCTATCCTCACCCGTTTTATTGGGCGGCGTTTTTCATTACGGGACTGGGTGTCTGAGCTTGCTTTGTATGAAGTCCAGCAGATTTTCCATGCGTCCACCGCTGGCAAACACATGCGGCATGCCGACGATGATTTCATAGTTGCCCTGCAGCCCGCAGACAGATACAAACACATTTTCCAGTTGCGGCAGGCAGCTGAGGGTTTGTGCGGCAAAGCCGCCGCCGCTGAACAGGCTCTTCTTGAACGAGCCCAGGAGGGTCAGGATGGCCGTTTCGTGCAGGACAGGGTTACGGTAGTTTTTTTCGTTGATGGAGAGCATGCCATCCACCCAAGCGAAAGGCAGGTAACGCATCAGTTCGTACACTTTGCGGTAGCGCATGTCGGCATGGGCATCGTGCAGCTCCTGCAGATGGGTTTTGATGGTGTCGATATCGAGGGGGGCGGTGGGCGGCAGGTCGACATACATCATGCCGGTGAAGTTGCTGGTCGTCAGTAGCCCCTCGATTTGACGGCGCAGATTGGCGGGGACACCGATCCGTGCCACTTTGTCGCGCTCGCCGTGCTGCCGCACATAACTGGCCATGATTGCGAGCAGACGGGGTAGTAAATGGGGTTGTGGCCCGTCCAGGGACAATCGACGCCAGTAGCCGCCCCGGGTTTCCCCTTGTGTGGCACCCATCATGCGGGCGATCGAGATATTTTTTTCGATCACGATCTCACTGCTGGGTGCCTGACGCAGCAGGTCGGTATCGGTGAAGGATGCATTGCTGCCCAGCAGGGGCTCCCCGCGCAGTGCGCGAAACACCTCCTGCATGAAATGCAGTGTGCCTACCCCGTCCATCGTCGCGTGCGACACCCGGAAAATTACTTTGGTGAGCGGCGCAGGGTGTGTGTGGTGTGCACGGTGTGTTTTGGGCATGCCGCGAACCAGGATGACTTCCGCCGAACGCCCTTCTTCCAGTGACAAAGGCTGCGCGAACAAAGCTTCGCTGCCTTCATTGCCGCGCACATCCCAGGGGCAATTTTCAATCACCCGTAACGCTGGAGCGGGCGCGTCGCTGTACCAGCGAGCGTGTTGCCGTTTCCCGCTCAAGCGCAGGCAGGCACCCGGGTTGGCCGCAGCGGCCTGGGCGATGGCCTGTTGCCAGTGTTGCGGATCGGGCTCGCCCGAGCCTTCGAGGACGAAAACGACATCATGTGAAGCGACATGCGAGCGCGGATGCCGCCCGATGGCTGCGTGATAGTACTCCGACACCGTGAGCGGACGTTCGATGCGCTGCTGTGGGCATAGCGGCGGCAGGTGGGCGAACACTGGAGCGGAAGACGGAGCGGATGACGGAGCGGATGACGTGTGTTTCATGCGATCACAATATACACGCGCATGGAGGCGGATGGCTGTGAAGCATTTACCGGGTGGGTTGTGATGGGCTCGAGCGGGCTGTTCTTTCGTAGAGCGGCATCACTTGCGGTAAATGCTGTTCGATTTCTCGAATGCGGTTGGGCCCTGAGGGGTGCGTGGAGAGCCACTGGGGTGGTGCGCCACGATTGGCTGTGGTCATTTTTTGCCAGAGGGTGATGCCCGCGCGTGGATCGAAACCGGCACGGGCAGCCAGATCGAGGCCGACAAGATCGGCATCGCTCTCATCCTCGCGGGAAAACTTCAGGGTGAGCAGGTTGCCACCGAGACGGAAGGCGTCCGCATATTTGCCTTGTGCGACAAACTGGCCGAGCAGGCTCGCCCCCAGGCTGGTCAGCTCACTCTTGGCCATGCGCTCACGCGCGTGTTCGCGCAGGGCGTGGGCGATTTCATGCCCCATGACGATGGCGGTTTCGTCATCGGTGAGGCGCAGTCCCTCCAGCAGACCGCTGAAAAAGGCAATTTTTCCCCCGGGCATGCAAAAAGCATTGACCTGCTTCGAGCCGATCAGATTGACTTCCCAACGCCATTGTTTGGCTCCTGGATTATAGCGCGTGGCCAGCGGGATCATGCGCGCCGCAATGGCACGCAGCCGCCGGGTTTGCGGGTGATCCGCCGGAGCCAGTGCCTGTTTGCTGGCCGCCTGGCGTTTCAGTTCGTCATATTCACTGGCTGCCTGACGTTCCAGGCTGGCGGCGGGCACCAGTTGGCGCAATGCCGAAGGTTTGTCGAATTGGATGCCGTCAGCGTGCGCCGTGGTGATTGCAATGCACAGCAGAAGCGGCAGGCTGTGACGCAGCCCGTAATGCGGGCGTGTCGTGCTCACAGCAGAACCATGTTGTCTCGATGGATCAGTTCCGGCGCATCGAAATAACCCAGGATGGTTTCGATTTCGTGGGTGGCATGGCGGGCGATGCGGCGGGCTTCGGAGCTGGAATAATTAATGAGGCCACGGGCAATTTCCTGGCCGTTGGCTGTTGTGCAGGCGACCACCGCGCCGCGTTTGAATTCGCCTTCGACCGCCTCAACCCCAATGGGCAGCAGGCTTTTGCCGGATTGCAGCGCGGTGCTGGCGCCTTCGTCGAGGCGCAGGCTGCCGGCCAGCTGCAGGTGGTCGGCCAGCCATTGCTTGCGTGCGGCCAGCGGTGAGGCCGTGGCCACCAGCAAAGTGCCGATCGCGTCGCCCCGCGCCACACGCAGCAGGGCATCGGTTTCACGGCCGCTGGCAATCACGGTGTCGGCACCGCTACGGGCGGCGCGTTGTGCGGCGCGAATCTTGGTAATCATGCCGCCCCTGCTGATGCCCGTGCCAGCACCGCCTGCCATGGCTTCATAGCGACGATCGTCGGCGCGGCCTTCACTGATCAACACGGCTGCCGGGTCGTGGCGCGGGTCGGCACTGTAGAGCCCCTGCTGGTCGGTGAGGATGACCAGCGCATCGGCTTCGATCAGGTTGGCGACCAGCGCGCCCAGCGTGTCGTTATCACCAAACTTGATTTCATCGGTGACCACGGTGTCATTCTCGTTGATGATCGGCACCACCCCCAGTTCCAGCAGGGTAAGGATGGTCGAGCGGGCATTCAGATAACGGGTGCGATCGCTGAGGTCTTCATGGGTCAGCAGGATCTGCGCGGTCTTGAGGCCGTGCTGGGCAAAATGAGTTTCATAGACCTGCGCCAGCCCCATCTGGCCAACGGCCGCCGCAGCCTGCAATTCATGCATGGCGTGTGGACGTGCCGCCCAGCCCAGGCGTTGCATCCCCGCAGCAATGGCACCGGAGGACACCAGCACGAGTTGTCGTCCTTCGGCCAGTAGCTGCGCCATCTGGCGTGCCCATTCGGCAATCGCATCAACCGCCAGCCCCGTGCCGTTGTTGGTCACCAGTGCGCTGCCCACCTTGACCACCAGACGGCGGGAGTTATTCAGCCGGGGGCGTGTCATCAGCGGGGGCTTCCGTGAATTCTTGGGATTCCTGCGCTTCCGGCACGTCCTCCGCAAGAGGCTGCACGGGCTTGTGGCGTTCGACGTGATCCATGATGGCGTAGGTCAGCGCCTTGCAGCCTTCGCCATTGATGGCGGAAATCGTGAAGGTGCGCTCGACCGGGCCGTAGCCGGCGATGAGTGCGGCGACACGCGTTTCGCGTTCGTCTTCCGGCAGCAGGTCTAGCTTGTTGATGACCAGCCAGCGCGGTTTGTTGTAAAGATCGGCATCGTATTTACGCAATTCTTCGACGATGGCATGGGCATCGCGCACCGGTTCGGCTTCAGGGTCAAAGGGGGCGATATCTACCAGATGCAGGAGCAACCGGGTGCGCTGCAAATGACGCAGAAAACGATGTCCCAGCCCTGCGCCCTCGGCCGCACCCTCGATGAGCCCGGGAATGTCGGCGATGACGAAGCTGCGATTGTGATCCACTCGGACGACGCCCAGGTTGGGATGCAGCGTGGTGAACGGGTAATCGGCCACCTTGGGTTTGGCGGCTGAAACCGCACGGATCAGGGTGGATTTGCCGGCATTGGGCAAGCCCAGCAGCCCCACATCGGCCAGCACTTTCAGTTCCAGCCGCAATTCATATCGCTCGCCCTCTTTACCCGTCGTGCATTGACGCGGCGCGCGATTGACGCTGGATTTGAAATGCAGGTTGCCCAGGCCGCCCTGGCCACCGCGGGCAATCATGACGCGCTTGCCGTCGTGATCGAGATCAACGAGCACCTCGCCACTTTCGGCGTCGGCGATGATGGTGCCGACGGGCATCCGCAGCGTGATGTCGTCGCCCCCCTTGCCGTAGCAGTCCGCCCCCCGGCCATTTTCGCCATGGGGTGCGCGGAAAATCCGGGTGTAGCGGAAGTCGATCAGCGTGTTGAGATTGCTGTCGGCCTGCGCCCAGATGCTGCCGCCATGCCCGCCATCGCCGCCATCGGGGCCGCCACGCGGGATGTATTTCTCGCGGCGGAAAGAGGCCGAGCCATTGCCACCATCGCCGGCAATGATCTCGATTTTGGCTTCGTCAAAAAATTTCATGCTGGATACGCCGTATGGTGCATGGAAGGTGCGGAGCGCATAAAGACAAAAGCCCTACCGCAAGGATAGGGCTTCTGCTCAAGCGGTTGCTGCTCAGGCTGCAGGAACGATGCTGACAGTCTTGCGCCTTTCAGCACCTTTGACTGCGAACAGCACAGCACCTTCCACCTTGGCGAACAGGGTGTGATCCTTGCCCATGCCGACGTTGTCGCCTGCGTGGAAACGGGTACCCCGTTGGCGCACGATGATGCTGCCAGCGGAAATGACTTCACCGCCGTAGCGTTTAACGCCCAGTCGTTTCGATTCCGAGTCGCGGCCGTTACGGGAACTGCCGCCTGCTTTTTTGTGTGCCATGGTTCAGGCTCCTTCAAATAACCAATCAGCCAGCGATACCGCTGATCTGGATTTCGGTGTAGTTCTGGCGATGCCCCTGATGCTTCTGGTAGTGCTTGCGCCGACGCATCTTGAAGATCTTGATCTTCGGGCCGCGACCGTGAGAAATCACCGTGGCCGTTACCTTGGCACCGGTAATGAGGGGGGTGCCGATCTTGACCGACTCGCCCTCACCGACCATGAGTACCTGGTCAAGCGTGATTTCTGCGCCCACATCTGCCGGTATCTGTTCTACTTTAAGTTTTTCGCCGGCTGCGACGCGATACTGCTTGCCGCCGGTTTTTATGACCGCATACATGATGGACTCCATTGAAAAAATACTGCGAAGAACCGGCGATTGTACACGCCCCGGCGTTGTGCGTCAAAGTATTTTGAAATGTAATGAATGACTTGACGCATCTCCCTGTGCCGCCTAACATCGCGCTTCCCTGAAAATTGCGCGTTTTCTTTTTCCTCCGTGTCCAGTCCTGCCAGTCTTGATTCCCTGTATGCCCTGATCGCCGCCGACATGCGCGAAGTGGATCGCGTCATTCGTACCCGGCTGCATTCGGATGTGGTGCTGGTTCGTCAGGTTGCCGAATATATTGTTTCTGGCGGAGGCAAACGCTTGCGCCCGGCACTGGTGTTGCTGGCTGCCGGTGCGCTGGACTATCAGGGCAGGCACCACCATGAACTGGCTGCGGTGATCGAGTTCATTCATACCGCAACGCTGCTGCATGACGACGTGGTGGATGAGTCTGAGCTGCGGCGGGGGCGGGAAACTGCGAATGCCATGTTTGGTAATGCGGCCAGTGTGCTGGTCGGCGATTTCCTCTATTCGCGCGCCTTCCAGATGATGCTGGTGGCTGATGACATGCGGGTCATGCGTGTGCTGGCCGATGCCACCAATGTCATCGCTGAAGGTGAAGTGCTGCAGTTGATGAATTGCCACAACGTCGATATTGAGGTCGATGACTATTTGCGCGTCATCCGTTACAAAACGGCCAAGTTGTTCGAGGCCGCCGCGCGTATCGGCGCGATGCTGGGTGGTGCGTCTGCTGAACTCGAAGAGGGGCTGGCACGCTATGGCATGCATCTGGGCACGGCGTTCCAGTTGATTGATGATGTGCTTGATTATTCGGGTGCTGAAGCTACCACGGGCAAGCATCTGGGCGATGACCTGGCCGAAGGCAAGCCGACGCTGCCGCTGATCCACGTCATGCGTCATGGTAATTCGGCGCAAGCGGCCTGTGTGCGGGAAGCCATCGAGCACGGTGGGCGTGAAGATTTCGCCAAAGTGCTCGCCGCGATTCATGCAACGGATGCGCTGGCGGTGACGCGCCGCCAGGCCGAGGCCGAGGTGCAAAGTGCGTTGGCTGCGCTGGATGGAATCGGGGCTTCAAATTATCGGGAAGCTCTGTTAGAATTAGCAGTCTTTGCAGTAGCGCGAGATCATTAATCATTGATTTTTTGATTTCGCCTCCCGTCTGCAAAGTCTGGTTGCTGAAGTTGTTCGGGGTGTAGCTCAGCCTGGTAGAGTACTGCGTTCGGGACGCAGGAGTCGGAGGTTCGAATCCTCTCACCCCGACCAAACAACAGCGCCGACAAAAAACCGCTCACGGGCGGTTTTTTTTCGTCTGCATTTCGTCTGTTATCCGCGCATCCCGGTGGATCGTGGCGTGTATATTTCTGCTGTTCAGGCCGGGCGTGTTCGATGCCGGGCATCCAGCGGAGAGGCTGAAACGATGAGTAGCGAGCAAACAACGGGCGCAACGGCAGAAGCAGGTGCAGACGGGGTCGATGAACAAGCGGCTGCGCGTGGGCTGCTTCGTTTCAAGCAGATGCTGGTTGGCGCGCATGCGTGGGTTCGGCGCGGCTTCAATCGGGGCGGCGAGGCTGCAGGTGCTGGGGCGGATGAAAGTGGCGAGAGGGTGGATGGCGTTGCTGAGGGCGAGAGGGTGGCGCGTGTGCCGCGCTCATTTTCCTTGCAGCATACGGCGTTGATTGCCATGGGTGTTTTGCTGGTCGGCGTATTGCTGGGAGTTTTGGCTAGCTATAGCCGGTTTGCAGAAAAAATCGGTAGTCTTTCCACTGAACTGGAGACCCAGCAGGCGAGTCTGCAGCGTCTGAAAAAAGAGCATGCCAGCATGCAGCGGGAGTCGAAGTCGGCACAGGATAATTTGCTGGAAATGCAGCGACTGCTGAAAGCCTCGCAGCGTGCGCTGGCGCAGGCCACGACGGCGGCGCGCAATCAGGGTGAGGGGCGCGATCGCGTGCCCGTGGGTATTTCATCGATGCCACGCGGCCAGAGCCGTCAGGGACAGCCTGAGCGCGGGCAGCCAGCGGCGGCGCGGCAGCCGCCGCCTGGGGGTCTGTGCGATATTCATGCAAGCAGCCCGGCGGAAGGGCTGGCGCGCTGTATTGAATCGTTCAACCGGGGCGATCGCTGAACGGGTCAGCGATCGCGGACGCACAGGGCGGACTTTATTTGCTGGTAGCCGCAGCTTCGGGTCGTTTCACGGGATGCGCGCCCGTTGCCTGTCCATGCCACGGGCGGATGCCGATGCGCGTGTCCTGCACCGCGCTGCCGGGCTGGTAACGGTTCATGGCGTGGTTGATCTGGCCGTAGCCGCCGGCCATGTAGAGTGGGTTGACGAGGCCAGGGATCAGCCATTTGAAGGACTGGTGATTCGGGAACTGGTGTGGCTCCCAGGCGTGGTAGTAGTAGGCCACGCCGGGGCGCACCATGGCGGCAACTTTGACGCGCATCCGCACCGAACCGTAATTGTTGAAGATTTCGACATACTCGAAATCCTTCACGCCGACCCGTTCGGCATCGATGGGGTTGATGTAGACCAGCGGCTCACCGCGTTGTAGGCGCAGCATCATCGGCGTGTCGCGCCAGGTCGAGTGGATCGACCAGCGGGCATGGCAGCTGACGAACTGGAAGGGATAATCGCCCCCTGCCTTGGGGCTGTCCTTGTGGATCGGGAACTGCTCGCGCATTTCGATGAACCACGGGTGATCGATGAAGCTGGTGATGCGCCCGCTGTAGGTCGGCCAGGGTTCCTTGTGCACAGTGAAGCGGGTGAGTGTGGTCATCACGCCCTCGCCCTTCCAGTCGGGATTGTTGATGGCATCGGCCGCCACAGGCTTGCCTGCCGAGGTGAATTTGGCGATGCCGGTCTGCTTGAGCCCTTCGATGGTCATGCCTTCAGTGGCATCGCCATGCAGGATTTCCTTCATGACCTTCTCGTCGTCATGCTGACCCAGTTCGCCCTGGTTGGAATAACGCTGGTGCAGGGTCTTGAAGTCGTTGCTGCCACGGCCGCAGCCATCGAGCACCGGCAGATTCTTTTCCTTCGCGTAACGCTCCATTTCGCGTGTCAGCAGCCAGAAGATTTCCCATTCGCCCTTGGATTCCCCCAGCGGTGGCACGGCGACGTCGCAGTAGTGCAGATAAGGCACATACGACATGGTGTACTTGATGCCGGCTTTTTCGTACCAGCCCGCGGCCGGCAAGATGTAATCCGACTGCGTACCGGTGAATGAATATTTGGGGTTGATATCGACGATGCACTGCATCTCATCCCAGATAAAGGTCTTGTAATACTGCGGCATGTTGCTGCGCCGCAGTATGTTGGCACCGCCACTGAAATATACCTTGACCGGCGCCTTGCGCGGCAGTCCTTGCGACCAGTCTTTCTGGCGCGCTTCCTGATAGTAGGATTCCAGCGAACGCGGCAGCATGCCTTCGTGCTCTTTGACCACAGCCGCGCGGTAGCCGGGGGCTTTGAAGTTGCTTTCCATCACGTCACTGCTGCACAGATGGTGCTTGAGGTAATTCATCTCGGTTTCCAGCGCGACATCGCCCTCGGTCTTGCGCTGCATGACGATGTCCAGCACCGCCTGGAACAGATCGGCCGGTGGCATGATGCCCAGCAGCGCGCCCAGACGGCCGCGCACGCCTTCGTGGTCCATCTGCATGGCATTATTGAAGCCTTCCATGTCGACGATGCCGGTGGCCTGATAACCCGTCCCTTTTTTACCCAGCGCGCCCTTCAGCATCAGGCAAAGGATCTTGCTGCGGTTCATCAGGTCGGAATGGACGAAACGGTTCGAGCCCCACGAAGACAACACCATCGGCCGCTGGCATTTCGCCCAGCCTTCAGCAAATTTTTTGACCTGGTCGACGTGCAGATGGGTGACGCTGGCCGTATGCTCGAAGGTCCACGGCTCCAGATGCTCCTTGAGCAATGCGCCCACCGGGGCGATCGCCACTTCCTTGCCGTCATGCAGTTTGATTGTCCATTGGCCATCGATAGGGGCTTCGAAATCCAGGGTGAGTTTTCGCGTGGTGTTGCCGGTGCAGCCGGGGGCAAAGACGGGCGCATTCTTTTGCGGATGCCACAGGTAAAGCTGATCGGCATTGCCGCCGCTGTTCAGATCGGTTTCACGCAGGAAACGACCGGTGTCGAGGCGCACCAGCAGCGGCAGGTCGGTCTGCTCGCGGACGAAAGGCAGGTCGATGGCGTTGACTTCAAACAGATGACGGGCGACGGCCAGTCCCAGCGCTGCATCGGTGCCGGTCTCGATCGGCAGCCATTGGTCGGCATGGATGGCGGTGGCCGAATACTGCGGGTCGATGACCACCAGTTCCGTGCCGTTGTAACGCGCCTCATAAAGAAAATGGGCATCGGGAATCTGCGTGACCGACGGGTTCATCATCCAGACCACGATGAAATCGGAGAGAAACCATTCGTCAGACGAGCCACCGATCTGTGCGGCACCCAGTGCCATGGTCGCGCCGAAATTCAAATCGCCGATTTCCCCCCACATGTCGGCAAACAGGCTGCCCGCCTGATACATGAATTTGAAACGCCCGGCGGTGCTGGGGCCGAAGTCGAAGTTGGGGCCGAGATCCTGAAACACGGTATCGGTGCCGAATTCGGTGACGGCATCCACGGTCTTTTGGGCGATTTCCTTGATGGCCTGTTCCCAGGAAATCTTTTCCCATTGCCCCGAACCGCGAGGGCCGACGCGTTTCAGCGGGACAGTGGTGCGCGATGGGCCGTACATGACTTCGGTGTAGCACGCCCCTTTCTGGCAACCACGCGGGTTGAAATCGGGCACGCCAGGTTCGGAGGCTTCGTAGGTGGCGGATTGTTCCTCGCGCACGACGATGCCGTCCTTGACGTAGAGATCCCATTCGCAGGCCGAGCGGCAGTTGGCCCAGCCATGCGAACCCTTGACGACCTTGTCCCAGGTCCAGCGTTGCCGGTAGAGATCCTGCCAGTTGCCCAGTTTGGGGGTGGTGCGTGGGCCGAGGTCAAAATGCCCGGCGGTGGTGCCCTTGAAATGCTGCAGCGGTGCATGACTACGTCCACAACCAAACAGGTTGAGGTTGATTGCCGCACCCGCTGCGCTGGCCAGCCCGGCTTTGACCAAAAAACGACGTCGGCTTTCCGATACGACTCCCCAAGTGGATCGCTGCCCCATGTGCTCTCTCCCGATTTTGTTTGCACGAGCGTGCCGTTGGCGTGATGATGTTGTCATGGAATGAACCATCAACCGCCACAAATCTAACGCTCGTGTTAATTAATAGCAGCTCATCCTACCGCATTTTGTGCGGGTCTGCACGCAGATGAAAGCGGCATCAACCCATTACGGGTGTAAGGCGCTGGGCTTCCTGCAGATGCTCACGGAACAGGGCGAGCATCCGGGCGAGTTGGGGTTCTGTCGAGGCGTCAAGTTGTTCCTGCGCCAGATCGAGCCAGGGGAGAAAGTAAGTTTTGACGAGATGCTGAATGATGACCGGTTCTTCCTGTTCGACGGCCATGGCAAGAATTTCGCAGGCCGGCCCCAGTTGATCCGGTGACAGACGGGCATGCCCCCAGGAGAGTCCCAGATGATCGGCCGCCCGCATGAAGTCTTCGCGCGCACCGGCACCATCGATGTTCATCAAGGAATGAATCAGCGCAGGAATGGGCGGTTGCGGGATGCCGACCTGAAAGATGTTCCAGTAGTTGATGCGAATGGCTTCGAAATCCCCCGGCAGCTCCAGCGCTTCCCAGGCGGCTGCACGCAGGTCGTCCTCGGTAAGTGTGCTCCACAACGCACTCCAGGCGAGGAAACTGAGGGTCTGCGGGCGCAGTTGATCGGCCATGTTGGCCAGTGCCTCTGCGTCGAACTCCGCGCCGGGGGTGGGCGCGGGTACATCGTCAGCGATTGCGTCAGACATCATCAGACCCTCGTTGTGCAAACAGAATAAGCAAAATCAGGCGATCGGCAGCCAGCCCGGGCTGATCGACTTGAGGCCACCCCGATCCTGATGCTCGCCCAGCCAGATGGCAAAACCGACCTGCTTGAACTGGGTGAGCACGGGCCATTCGGCAATATCAAAGCGCACTGTCCAGCGGCCATTGGCATGTTCAGCCGCGACCGTCCAGTTGGCGGGAGCTTCATTGCGGTGCATGGTGCCCAGGCCTTCCGCCTGCATGCGCCAGGGGCGCTCGCGGTCGGCTTTCCACAGCAGCCCTTCCACCGGGTCTTCCTTCGAGCCCATGGTGATCCATTGGGCGTTTTCGGTGGCCGGCACCAGCAGGGCGCAGCAATCGAGAAACTTGTCGGTTTCCCGCGCAATGCTCTTGACAGGGTTGGGGCAAGGCCAGGAGAGCGTGACCGTCCAGCCCTTGTCGGCAGGGTCGATCGTCAATTCGGCCTGGGGAATGCCCGGCGTGGTGCGGTCGGCATAGGCTTTGGCGATGTAGCCGCCGGGCTGGGGTGCGGTCGGTGCCGCGATCAGGGCAACTGTCTTTTTCATGGGAGTGTTCCTTCGCGGTCAGATCAGTGATGTTCGCCAAATACTTCGCGCTGCTGCGGGGCGAGCTTGAAGTTGTCGTTCCAGTTGTAGGCAATGAGCAGATCCATCAGTTCGCTCTTTTCGCCGCGTTTTTTCTTGTCGCGCTCGGCGTGCAGGATGTCGAGCACTTCCTTGACGCGCGGGCCGAACAACGATTCGAGATAGGCCAGCGGAATCCGCGACTCATCCAGCGGGCGACCGGTAGCATCCATTTTTGGCGGGCTCATCGGCGGGACGTAGAACACATTCGGCTCCAGACCCCATTCGCCGTGCAGCGGCAGGGCGACCTTGTATTTTTCGACCAGCTTCCAGATCGGGCCTTCCTGGTCATCGCGGTAGCCGACGAAACGCAGACGGCCGGGGCACTGACGGGCACAGGCCGGCGCCACACCTTCTTCCACACGCGGCGCGCAGAAAATGCACTTGGCCGAAACCTGACGGACGTGGTCGAAATACACCTTTTTGTACGGGCAGGCTTCCACACAGAAACGGTAGCCGTGGCAGCGATCCTGATTCACCAGCACGATGCCGTCATGCTCACGCTTTTCAATCGCGCCGCGCGGGCAGGCATCCTTGCAGGCCGGATGCGTGCAGTGGTTGCACAGGCGGGGCAGATAGAAGTAATGGTTGTCTTTCGGGTACTGGCCTTCACCGACATCTTCGTCGAAGTTCGGCCCCCACTTCACTTCTTCTTTGGGTTTGATCCAGACCTTGACGGCCTGACCGGTGGATGCCAGTGCGTCCTTGTGGTTGAAGCTCCAGGAGCGACCATAGCCGCTGTCGAGGTTAGGGATCTGTCCGCGCTTGACTTCACCCTTGTCGGTGCGCCCGCCAATTTGCGGATAATTGGCCGGGTAACCTTTGCCAGGCAGCGTTTCGACGCTGTTCCAGTAGGCGTAATCGGTTCCCGGGTCGGTGTTCCACATTTTTTTGCAGGCGATGCTGCAGGTGTGGCAACCCAGACACTTGTTAAGATCCAGGATCATCGAAACCTGACGCTGGGCGGGTGTTTTTGCGGGCGTGGGCGTTTGTGTGCTCATCGTATCTTCCTCCTGTTCGTTTCAATATGCCCGTCACTCACAGGGGCTGTTTTGAATGCTTGTCGATGCTGGCTTGCTCTTCGGCCGTCACTACCACCGGCTTGATCCCCGTGGCCTGACCCGTCCAGGGCTTGATGCCGATGCGCGTATCCTGCACGGCACTGCCCGGCTGGAAGCGGTTGAGTGCGTGATTGATGTGGCCATAGCCTCCGGCATAGTGCAGCGGCTGCACCAGACCCGGAATCAGGTTTTTGTAGGATTCGTGGTTGGCGAACTGATGCGGTTCCCAGGCGTGGTAGTAGTAAGCCACGCCAGGACGCACCATCGCCGTGACCTTGAGGCGCATGCGAATAGAGCCGTAGTTGTTGTGCACTTCGACGTATTCGAAATCCTTGACGCCAACTTTCGCGGCATCGGTGGGATTCAGATAGACCAGCGGTTCGCCGCGTTGCAGGCGCAGCATCATCGGCGTGTCGCGCCAGGTCGAGTGGATTGACCAGCGGGCGTGGCAGCTGACAAATATGAACGGATAGTCGCCGCCGGCCTTGGGGCTGTCCTTGTGATTGGCGAACTGTTCGTGCGCTTCGATGAACCAGGGGTGGTCAATGAAGCTGGAGATGCGGCCGCTATAGGTCGGCCAGGGCTCTTTGTGCACCGTGAAGCGCGTCATCGTGGTGAGTACGCCCTCGCCCTTCCAGTCCGGATTATTGAGTGCGGTGGCCTGGACATTCTTGCCTGTCCCCGTGTATTTCGCGATGCCCGTCTGGCGCAGACCTTCAACGGTCATGCCTTTGGTGGATTCGGACTGCAGGATTTCTTCGGTGACCTTGTCCTGATCATGCTGCCCCAGGTCACCCTGGTTGGTGTAGCGCTGATGGATGGTCTTCATATCGATCGTGCCACGACCGCAGCCGTCCAAAATCGGCTGGTTCTTTGCCTTGGCGTAACGCTCCATTTCCTGCGTCAGCAGCCAGTAGATTTCCCATTCGCCCTTGCTTTCGGCCAGCGGTGGCACGGCGGCATCGCAGTAATGTAGGTAAGGAACGTAGGACATCGTATATTTGATGCCGGTTTTTTCATACCAGCCGGCAGACGGCAGGATGTAGTCCGCCTGGGTGCCGGTGTAGGAATACTTCGGATTGACGTCGACGATGCACTCCATCTGATCCCAGATATGGGCTTTCAGAAACTGCGGCATGTTGTTGCGCCGCAGCAGGTTGGAGCCACCGCTGAAGAAGACTTTCGGCGGTGCCTTGCGTGGCAGACCCGGTGCCCAGCCCTTGTCGTGTGCTTCCTTGTAGTACTCGTCCAGGTCGTGTGGGTAGAGGCCTTTTTGTTCCTTGTTGAGTGCAGCGCGATAGCCATCGGATTTCAGGTTTACCTCAACCACATCGCTGGTGCACAGCTTGGTACGCAGGTAGTTGTTTTCACCTTCGAGTGCCACATCGCCTTCAGTCTTGCGCTTCTTGATGATATCGACGACGGCGTTGAACAATTCTTTGGGCGGCATGGCATTGAGCATCACCGCCAGACGGCCGGTCATGCCACTCTTTTCCATCTGCATGGCATTGCCAAAGCCGTCCAGATCCACCCAGCCAGTGGCCTGATAGCCCGCGCCCTTCTTACCCATGGCACCTTTGAGCATCAGCAACAGCAGCTTGGTGCGGTTCATCAGGTCGGAATGGACGTAGCGGTTCGAGCCCCAGGAAGACAGCACCATCGGCCGTTGTGCCTTCGCCCAGCCTTCGGCAAACTTTTTGATCTGGTCGATATGCAGATGGGTGACTTTGGCGGCATGCTCGAACGTCCACGAATCGAGATGTTCTTTCAGCATCGCGCCCACCGGAACGACACCGACTTCTTTGCCATCGGCCAGTTTGACCTTCCATTGGCCATCGATGGGCGGCTCGAAGTCGAGCTTGAGATTACGCGTGGTGTTGTTCAGGCAGCCCGGTGCGGGCACAGGGGCGTTTTTCTGCGGATGCCACATGTAAAGCTGGTCGGCATTGCCGCCATTGACCATCTCGGACTCACGCAGGAAGCGACCGGTATCCAGCCGCGCCAGCAGCGGCAGATCGGTCTGTTCGCGGATGTAGGGCAGGTCGATCGCGCCGGTTTCCAGCAGATGACGGGCGACCGCCAGGCCGAGTGCGGCATCGGTGCCGGATTCGAGCGGCAGCCACTGGTCGGCGTGGATGGCGGTGGCGGAGTATTGCGGGTCGATGACGACCAGCTCGGTGCCGTTGTAACGCGCTTCGTAAAGGAAGTGGGCATCGGGGATTTGTGTCACCGAAGGGTTCATCATCCAGACGATGATGAAGTCCGACAAAAACCATTCATCCGAGGAGCCGCCGAGGTGGGCCGCCCCTGTGGTGATCGAAGCGCCGACGTTCAAGTCGCCGATTTCTGCCCAGTTGTCGGCGAAAACCCCGCCGGCCATGAACTGGAACTTGAAGCGTCCGGCGGTACTGGCGCCGAAGTCGAAGTTGGGCCCCAGATCCTGATAGATCGTGTCCGTCCCCCATTTTTCGGCAGCATCGACGGTCTTCTGGGCGATTTCCTTCATCGCCTGTTCCCAGGAGATTTTTTCCCACTTGCCCGAGCCGCGTGAGCCGACGCGTTTCAGGGGAACGGTGGTTCGCGACGGGCCGTACATGACCTCGGTATAGCAGGCACCTTTCTGGCAGCCGCGCGGATTGAAGTCGGGAATCCCCGGTTCGGAAGCCTCGTAGGTGGCGGACTGTTCTTCACGCACCACCACGCCGTCCTTGACGTACAGATCCCATTCGCAGGCTGAACGGCAGTTCGCCCAGCCGTGCGAACCTTTAGCGACTTTGTCCCAGGTCCAGCGCTGGCGGTAGAGATCCTGCCAGTTGCCCAGTTTGGGGGCGGTGCGAGGCCCCAGATCGAAGCGACCGCTGGCAGTCGTTCCCTTGAAATGTTGCAGCGGTGCGCGACCACAGCCAAACAGGCTGAGTGCGGCACCGGCCGCGCTGGCTGCACCCGCCATGACGAGAAACTTGCGTCGGCTGGCCGAGGCAATACCGGTTTTGATGAGATTACCCATGGATCACTCCTGATGGTTACGGTGCCGAACGGATATCGGCGGGCGCTTGAAAGTCCAACAGCCCGCAGGCCATGAAAGGATCATGGTTTGCGGGCTGCACTCATATGAAGAATGAGGAAGAAAGCGGGATTGTACTAGGCCGACCGGATGCTCACCAGCAGGCGCGGTATGCTGCTGCCTAATTTGGGCAGTTCAGGATAGTACGCTTTCAATGACTTCGCCGGGAATGCTTTGCTGCTGCAGGCAGGAGGCCAGAAATCCCCAGGCAATCGGCGGCAGGCTGTAGCGATGGGCGAGGCGGCGTGCCTGGGCGGACTGCCCGGCCTGAATGGCCGCACTTAGTTGGTTGGCCAGTTGGCGCAGTTGGGGCACGAGGCTCGGACGCTGGGCAGCAGCCGGGGCGTTCGTGTTTTGATGAAATGCCAGAGCCAGGGGTTGCATTGTCGTTCTCCATGATCGCCGGTGTGCGGTACTTTGCCTTTTTGCGGAGGCTGTGCTGCTGAGTATTTCTACGGTCAGCGGAGCGAAGAACTTTAATGGCAGATGGCCGGGTGCTCTGTGAATAAATTCACGGCATGTCGCGATTTGTGGTGGAAATACACCACTTTCGTACTACGGCAGGGGGTGGGCAGGCCGCTCTGCCGAAAGTGGCGATACACTCCCCCTTGCGGTACGGGCGGGCGTGATCTGGCATGGATTATTGATTGCGTTGCGGGAACCCTATTGATATAGTTAAAAGCCGGTAGCTCATGTGATGATGAATGGATGCGTTTCATCGAGTGCTGCTGCGGCAGATATTCTCGTGTTCAGAATGTTTCCTGAATGCACTGAGATGCATTTTGATTTTTAAGAATAATTAAGTCTTACTTGGAGATTCCCTCATGTCCATCGGCAAACGCCTGGCCATACTTGTGATTGTGACGCTGCTGGCTCTGGTGGGCTCGGGGCTGTACGGTGTGCTGCAACTGAAAGGTCTTCAGAGTCACTTCAATGAAGTCAATGAGCGATCGGTGCCTTCCTTGATGGCGATGGGTCGGGTGAACGATCAGTTCAAGGAAGCGCGAGCCTTGTTGCTGGCGCTCCTGATGGAAGATGACCCGGATTTGCGTAAGGCGTTCGCACAAAAGATTACGGAAACCAAGGGCTCGTTGAAGAATGCCGCTGCGGCCTTCAACCAGATTCCCGGTGCGGAAGAAGCCGCCAAGGCCATGACACCGATCGCAGAGGGTTACGACAAGGCGATCGACGATGTGCTGGCGGTGGCAGACAAAAAGGATATGGCGCAACTGGCCTTGTATACCAAGGTGGTTCCAGCTGAAAAAACGTTCTCCACTTTCCTTGAAAAATCCCAGTTGCAACTGGTTGAAAACCAGAAGCGTCTGCGCGAACAGGTGGCAACCAGCAGTTCGCGGTCGATCAGTGTTTATGTGGTGGTTCTTGTGACGGCGGCATTGCTGGTGGCTTTCATGGGCATCATGCTGCATCGTTCGGTGATGGGGTCGCTCAACGAGATGACGCGGGCGATGAAGAATGCGGCCACGAACCTCGATTTCCGTCAGCGTGTTGAGGTGAAGTCGCAGGACGAGGTGGGGGTTGCCGTGCAGGCCTTCAACAGCTTGCTGGATACGGTGCAGGCCAGTTTGCGTGAGATCGCCGGTTCAATGGCCACACTGAGTGCGGCAACTTCCCGGCTGACTCATACAACCCAGGAAATCCAGAGTATTTCAGAGAAAACCAGCGAATCTTCCTCGACTGTTTCATCCACGGTGCAGCAGGTGACGGTCAGCATCAATCATGTGGCCAGCCAGACGGAGCAGGCCGAAGCACTTGCGCGTGAGTCCGGTCACCAGGCTTCTGCCGGCGGTGAGGTGATTCAGGACACCATCGAGCAGATACGTTCAATTGCTGGTACGGTGCATTCGGCGGCAGAAGGGATCAATGAGTTGCGGAGCCAGATCACCAGTATTTCTTCGGTAGTCAATGTGATTCGTGAGGTGGCCGATCAAACCAACCTGCTAGCACTGAACGCGGCCATTGAAGCGGCGCGTGCGGGCGAGCAAGGGCGTGGTTTTGCGGTGGTGGCCGATGAGGTTCGCAAGCTGGCCGAGCGCACGGCAACGTCAACCCAGGAAATTTCGACTTTGATTCATGCCATCCAGCAAAGTGCGACGGCCGCCGTGGATACCATGCAGGTGGTTGTCGAGAAGGTGGAGGATGGGGTGGGCAATGCCAGCACGGCCATCAATGCCCTGAGTGGCATCCGGGCGAGTTCGGACAAGGTGGTGTTTACCGTTTCTGAAATTGCGGCAGCCATCCGCGAGCAGAGTACGGCAACCTCTTACATTTCCGAGCAATTCCAGCGCATCGCCAATATTTCCGAAGAGGCGCGTAAAACGGTTTCGGATACCTCGCAAAGCACCCAGGAGCTTGAGCAACTGGCAATTCGCGTCAATGATGCAGTCAAGCGTTACCGGATTTAACCGGTTTTAGCGGTTTCAGCGGTGACAACCGCTTCAGCGGCGCGTGTGCTTTTCACGCAGTATCTGCCGGTCTTTGCATCCGACTGTCCAAATGATGGCAGTCGGGTAGAATGCGCCGGGCAAAACAACCGAGCGAACATTTTCAAATGTTTTTCTTAGTCGAATCAAGCACTGACGGCGGTTGCCTATTATGACCCGTTCCAATACTTCGTCTCTCATCGGCCGCCTGCTGCTCGGGTTGGTTATCGTCGTTCCAATCGGTGCGGGCTGGTGGTGGTTGTCGCAACCCAAGCCGGTCACAGTCACCCTCAAGGAAATCGATACAGGCAAGGTTGAATCCTCAATTGCCAATACGCGTGCCGGTTCGGTGGAGTCCTGTCAGCGCACCAAGCTGTCGACCCTGCTGGGCGGGCGCATCGAGCAACTTCCAGTCAAGGAAGGCGATCGCGTCAAGAAGGGGCAGTTGTTGATGAAGCTCTGGAATGACGACCAGGTGGCGCAGAATGCGCTGGCGCGTTCGCAGGTGGATACTGCACGTCAAGGCATCGCCGAGGCCTGCAGCATGGCGGCCAGCGCAGAGCGCGAGGCGCAGCGCCTGGATCTGCTGCATGCACAGAAATATGTCTCCGGCTCGCGCAACGAGACGGCGCACGCCGAAGCGACTGCGCGTCGTGCCAGTTGTGAAACCGCAAAAGCTCGCGTGTCTCAGGCACTGGCGCAGGTGCATGTCACCCAGGTCGAGCAGGGGCGCACATCGCTTTATGCGCCCTTTGATGGCACGGTCGCCAAGATTACCGGTGAGGTGGGCGAGTATTCAACGCCTTCGCCCCCAGGCATCCCAACGCCGCCTGCCATTGACCTGATTGACGAGTCCTGTTTGTACATCAAGGCACCGATGGACGAGGTGGATTCACCCCGGATCAGTGAAGGGCAGCCGGTTCGCATTTCGCTTGATGCCTTGCCGAAAAAGTCCTTTGCCGGGCATATCAAGCGGATTGCGCCGTATGTGTCTGCGCTGGAAAAACAGTCGCGCACGGTGGATGTCGAGGCCGTATTTGAAAACGCCGGAGAGGCGGGTCGTCTGCTGGTCGGGTATTCGGCTAATCTCGAAATCATCCTGGCCGCGCGTGAAAATGCGGTGCGGGTTCCCACCTCGGCCTTGCTGGAAGGCGGGCGGGTGCTGGTTGCCGGGGCGGATGGCACGCTGGAAGAGCGCAAGATCAAGACGGGCTTGGCCAACTGGGAATATACCGAGGTTCTCGAAGGACTGGCGGCAGGGGATCGCGTGGTCACCTCGCTGGAACGTGAGGGCGTGAAAGCGGGCGCAGCCTATACGGCCGAAGCCGCAGCAGCGAAGTGACGTGGTGTGGATGTGCTGACGCGGACTCAGGATTCAACGATGACTTCTCCCCTGATCGAGCTTAGCGGCATCGAGCGTGTGTTCCATCTGGGCGACAGCCAGGTTCATGCGCTGCACGCATTGAGCGTGCAGATCCACAGCGGTGAATATGTGGCCGTAATGGGGCCGTCCGGCTCCGGCAAGTCGACGCTGCTCAATTTGTTCGGTTTGCTCGACCGGCCGAACGCGGGAACCTATCGACTTGAAGGTCGCGATGTCACCACGCTTTCGGCCGACGAGCAGGCGCGGGTTCGACGTGAGCGGATCGGTTTCGTTTTCCAGAGCTTTCATCTGGTTCCCCGACTGACCGCCGCTGAAAATATTGCTTTGCCCATGACCCTGGCAGGGATCGCGCCGAAGGAACGCAGTCTGCGTGTCGCTCAGGCACTCAAGGATTACGGCCTGGAAAACCGGGCGGATCATCGTCCCAATGAGTTGTCCGGCGGCCAGCGTCAACGCGTCGCCATTGCCCGGGCGCTGGTCATGAAGCCGGCGGTCATTCTGGCCGACGAACCCACGGGTAACCTCGACCGCGCCACGGGTGAGGAAGTCATGCGCCTGCTGGAGGAGCTTAACAGCCAAGGGGTGACGCTGATCGTGGTGACGCACGATACTCATCTGGGGAGCCGCGCACGCCGCCAGATCCGCATGGAAGACGGGCGCATTCAGCACGACAGTGCCACAAACGCCGCACTGGCGGATTGATTGATGCGCTCCGCCGACATTCTCCGCTTTGCCCGGGATGCGGCACTTGGCAGTCCTTTGCGAACATCGTTGCTGGTGCTGGCCATTTCCATAGGTGTGGCTGCAGTGGTGACTCTCACCGCGCTGGGCGACGGCGCGCGCCGTTACATCCTGCACGAGTTTTCCTCAATGGGCACCAATCTGGTGATCGTCATGCCCGGGCGCACCTCGACCGGGGGCTTCAACCCGGCCAATGCGATTACCGGCACACCGCGTGACCTGACCATCGGCGATGCCCAGGCCTTGCTGCGTTCGAGTGCGGTCAATCGCGTGGCACCGCTGGCCATCGGCAATACCGAAATCGGTTTCGAAGGCAAACTGCGCGAAGTGGTCGTGCTGGGAACTACCACGGAATACATTCAGATTCGTTCACTGAATCTGGCGCAAGGCCGTTTTCTGACCAACGAAGACTGGACGCGCGGGCTCCCCGAGGTGGTGCTGGGTGCCACGATACGCAACGAACTATTCGGCCCCGAACCGGCGTTGGGGCGTCTGGTGCGTATTGGTGGGCGACGTTTCCGCGTGATCGGGGTATTTGCACCTTCAGGTTCGTCGCTGGGCATGAATACCGATGAAATCGTCATGATTCCGGTGGCGATGGCGCAATCCATGCTGAACAGCAACACCCTGTTCCGCATTTTCATCGAAGCGCGTGGCCGCGAGTCCATTGAAGCCGCCAAGACCCAGGCGCTGGACATCATCACCCAGCGACACGAGCGCGAGGCGGATGTCACGGTGATTACCCAGGATGCCGTGCTCCATACGTTTGACCGCCTGCTGACGGCGCTGACCTTGGGGCTGGCGGGTATTTCCGCAATCAGCCTGGTGGTCTCGGGCATCTTGGTCATGAACGTCATGCTGGTGTCCGTGGTGCAGCGCACCTCTGAAATTGGTTTGCTCAAGGCGCTGGGGGCGACGCGCCGCAACATTGAACTGGCCTTCCTGACCGAGGCAGGCATCTTGTCTTTGGCGGGTGCGGTGGTGGGGTATGGCCTGGGTTTGCTGGGTGCGGCGGTCATTCGGCAGATGTACCCGACCTTTCCGGCCTATCCGCCGGACTGGGCGGTACTGGCCGGGCTGGGTACGGCATTGGTCAGTGGCATCCTGTTTGGTGTGGCTCCGGCGCGTAATGCAGCGTCGCTGGATCCTGTGGTTGCACTGTCCAAGCATTGAGCGGCGCGATGAGACTGAGCGACAGCATCCTCCTAGCCCTGCGTGCCATTACGGCACAGCGGCTGCGTAGTTTTCTGACCCTGCTGGGGATTGCCGTCGGGATCGCCGCGGTGATCCTGCTGACTTCCATCGGCGAGGGGATTCACCGCTTTGTGCTGAGTGAATTCAGCCAGTTCGGCACCAACACCGTGTTCATTTCGCCGGGCAAAACCAAGACCGGCGGTCAGCATACCAGCGGCATTCCCAGTTCGGTGCGCCCACTCACCATCGAGGATGCGCGCGCACTGGAACATCAGCCAAATATCCTGGCCGTTACGCCATGGCTCTGGGGGAATTCTGAAGTTTCCGGTAATGGCCGCGTGCGGCGTACCACGCTGTACGGTGTCGGTGCAGACATGCCCAAGGTGGTCACCATTGCGGTTCGTGTCGGTCAGTTCCTGCCCGCCGATGATGCGGGTAACGCTCGCTCGCTGGCGGTGCTGGGGAGCAAGCTGAAGAAGGAGTTGTTCAGCGATGCCAATCCGCTCGGGGCGCGAATCCGCGTGGGTAATATGCAATTCACCGTGATCGGCGTGCTTGAGCCACGCGGGCAGGTGCTCGGGGTGGATGTCGATGACACCCTGTTCATTCCTGCCGAGCGGGCAATGGAGTTGTACAACCGCGATGGTGTGGCCGAAATCCGGGTGGCTTACGCAGACAAGGTGGCGGTAGAAAGCGTCAGCAGCACCGTCAAGTCGGTGTTGACTGCACGGCATGGACGTGAGGATTTCACGCTGATTACCCAGGCGGACATGCTGAAATCCCTATCCAAAATTCTGAATATTCTCACCATGGCGGTGGGCGCGCTGGGGAGTATTTCCCTGCTGGTGGGCGGGGTGGGGATCGTCACCATCATGACCATTGCGGTCAGTGAGCGCACCAGTGAAATCGGCCTGCTCGTTGCGCTGGGCGCGCCGCGCCGCAC
Organism: Sterolibacterium sp.; assembly: GCA_018061005.1. Lineage (GTDB taxonomy): Bacteria > Pseudomonadota > Gammaproteobacteria > Burkholderiales > Rhodocyclaceae > Sterolibacterium. Next base: position 58,710 of record JAGOVA010000006.1, read on the forward strand.
CGTCCTCGGCATCTTTCTGGGCGAGGCGGTCGTGCTGTCGGCCATTGGTGGCCTGTTCGGGCTCATCATTGGCATCGGTCTGGCGCAGATTGTCCATGTGGCCATACCGGCGTTGCCGGTACATACGCCGTTTGAGTTTGTCGCGCTGGCCGAAGGCATTGCCGTGGTCATCGGCCTGCTGGCGGGCGTTTTGCCTGCCCGGCGTGCGGCCGCGATGGATGCGGTGGATGCGCTACGATCCGAATAGCCGGTTCGCAGGGATGGCAAGGTCGTCAGGATCGCCAAAGTCGCCAGGGTGGCGGGTGGCAAGGTAGAATCAGCCGCTTTGACGCGTGTCGGTGTTGCGCTGCGTCAGACCACTGAAACAGGATACGCTGCCGCATGAAACCTATCGTCGATGATGTCCGCATCCAGGAGATCAAGGAACTCGTCACCCCTGCACAGATGTGGCAGGAAGCCCCCGGCAGCGAGATGGGCGCACAAACCACGGCGGCTGCCCGTCACGCCATTCATCGTATCCTGCATGGTGCGGATGATCGTTTGCTGGTCATCATGGGGCCGTGTTCAATTCATGACCCTGCGGCGGCGCTCGAATACGCGCGTCGGCTCAAAACCGAATGCGATCGGCTGCAGCAGGATTTGCTGATTGTTATGCGGGTGTATTTCGAGAAACCGCGCACCACGGTCGGCTGGAAAGGCTTGATCAACGACCCGGCGCTCGATGGCAGTTTCAGGATCAACGAGGGACTGCGTCTGGCGCGGCGCATCCTGGCTGACATCAATGCGCTGGGTTTGTCTTGTGGCACGGAGTTTCTCGATACCATCACCCCGCAATACACGGCAGATCAGATCAGCTGGGGGGCGATCGGCGCGCGCACGACGGAATCGCAAATCCATCGCGAACTCGCCTCAGGGCTGTCCTGTCCGGTCGGTTTCAAGAACGGCACGGATGGTAACGTTCGCATTGCCATCGATGCCATTCGTGCGGCGGCCAGCCCGCATCATTTTCTGTCGGTCACCAAGGCGGGGCATTCGGCCATCGTCTCCACCCTGGGTAACGAGGATTGCCACCTCATCCTGCGAGGCGGCAAGAGCAGTAATTATGATGCCGCCAGTGTCGATGCGGCCTGCAAGGAGCTGGGCGGGGCGGGCATTGCGGCACGCGTGATGATCGACTGCTCACATGCCAACAGCCGCAAGCAGTACGCCTTGCAGCTCGAAGTGGCAAGCGATGTGGGGGCGCAGGTTGCGGCCGGGGATGAACGTATTTTTGGCGTGATGGTGGAATCACACCTCCAGCCGGGTCGTCAGGACATCGTCGCGGGGCAGCCGCTGGAATACGGGGTGTCCGTTACCGATGCCTGCCTGGGCTGGGACGACAGTGTCACCATCCTCGATACGCTGGCCGATGCCGTGCGCCGCCGTCGTTTGGCACTGGCGGATCGCTGATCCGCCACGCTAACCGCTGCCCCTGACCTCTGATTCCTGTATTCCGCATGACGCGCAACCGTTTTTTCGCCCTGCTTGTTCTCACCCTGTTGTTCCGTTTCTGGCTGGCGGCGGTGCTGCCGATGACGGGGGATGAAGCCTATTTCATCTGGTGGGGGCTGATTCCGGACTGGGGCTTTTACGATCACCCGCCGATGATCGGCTGGTGGCTCGCCGCATTGCTCAAACTGAGTGACGCGGAATGGTGGTTGCGTCTGCCAGCGACCTTGTTGCCTGCCGTCATGGCACTTGCGACGGCGCGCTTCTTTCGCGCGCAAAGAGAAAACCAAGGCATACAAGGAGAAAACCTGGCCTGGAGCCTGGCCACGCTGGTGCTGCTGCTGCCGCTGAACGTCTGGAACGTGATCATCACTACCGACACAGCACTGGTCTATTTTTCCTTTTTCTCGGCGCTGGCCTTCCTACGTGCAGCAAAGGATGACGATCTGCGCTACTACGCACTGGCGGGCGTGTTGCTGGCCGGTGCGGTGCTGTCCAAATACTTTGCCGCCTTGCTGGGGTTTGCTTACCTGCTGCACGCGTTGTTCCGCCCCAACCGGCGCAAGTGGGGCGGCCTGCTGCTGTGTTACGCCCTGGTGGTTCCCGCACTGCTGCTGATGGCCTGGTGGAATGCGGGGCATTGCTGGCCGAACTACATGTTCAACTTTGTTAATCGCAATGCCGATGCCGGGTGGTCATGGCGAACCCCGCTGCTTTACGTCGTCATGATGATCTATGCGCTGACCCCGCCTTTTTTCTGGTGGCTGTTCAAGCGGCGCGCCCGGTTTGCAGTGATCTGGAGCGATGACGGCGGACGTGCGCTGCTGCTGATTGCGCTGGCACCGTTGCTACTGTTTGCCGGTTTATCGCTGACCAAACAGATCGGCCTGCATTGGGTGCTTTCATTCCTGCCTTTTGCGATGATGCTGTTGCCTGCCGTGGTCGATGAAACCGGCTTGCGTCGGCTGGTCAATTTTTTTATCGGGCTGGCTGTGGCGCACATGCTGCTGTTTGTCGGTATTTCGCAGATGCCGCTGGAAACCTGGAAATCCTTACGCCTCTACGATGGCCTGGTGCTGACGATCGACACCCCCAAGCTACTTGAACAGCTCAAACCCTACGAACAAGACTACGTATTTGCCAGCGATGGCTATTCCAATGCCGTGACCTTTGGCTACAACGCACGACGTTATTTCATGGTGTTTGGCGAGGGATCGAGCCATGCCCGGCATGACGATATCCTCACCGATGTCCGGACGCTGGCCGGCAAGAATATCCTCATCCTGCGCAAGAGTGCGCCGACTGCTGGCGAGTCCGCACAGTACGAACGCTACTTTGAGCACGTCGAGACGCGCCACTTTGTCGTGCGGGGGGTCACCTTTTACATCGTGCTCGGCCAGCACTTCCGTTATCCCGTCTATCGCGACGAAGTGCTCGCCCGCGTGCTGCAGCGCTACTACGCGTTACCGCGCTGGCTGCCACAAACCGCGTGTTATTTCTGCGATCGCTACTTTCCCGGAACACCATGATTCCCATCAAACCCCTGTTTCGTTTGCTGCGTCCGCACCAGTGGCTTAAAAACAGCTTTGTCTTCGTTGGCCTGCTGTTTGGCCACGCCTGGGCGGATCTGGCACGGCTGGAACAGGTTGGCTGGGCTTTTGCGGCGTTTTCCCTGCTGGCTTCGGGCGTTTATGTGATGAACGATCTGATGGACCGTGAGCAGGATCGTCTGCACCCGACCAAGCGGCACCGGCCACTGGCCAGTGGTGCGGTGAAACTCCCCATGGCGCTGATGCTGATGGTGAGCTGTTTCGTCGCGGGTTTCGCCCTGGTTGCGTACAGTGACAATCGTGCCCCCTGGGTGTTTTACGCCTATGTCGCGCTGAACATTGGTTACACCCTCGGGCTTAAACATGTGGTCGTGCTCGACGTGTTCATTATCGCCGCTGGTTTCATGTTGCGCCTGCTGGCGGGAACGCTGGGGATCGGCATCGCCCCCTCGTTCTGGCTGCTGCTGTGCGGGTTGATGCTCACGCTGTTTCTGGGCTTTGCCAAACGGCAGGCAGAGTCCATGGTGCTGGATGAGGGCGATGCCGCAGCGCATCGACGGGTGCTGGAAGACTACACATCGAACATGCTCGACCAGTTCATGACCATCGCCAGTGCCGCCACAATCATCTCCTACAGCCTGTACACCGTCAGCCCGGAAACGGTGGCACTGCACGGCTCGACGCAACTGATCTACACCGTACCGCTGGTGATCTACGGCATGTTCCGTTATCTCTTTCTCATGCACCGGCGCGGTGGCGGAGGTGATCCGGCGCGTCAGTTGCTGACTGACCCGCATCTGCTCGCTGCGGTGGCGGGCTGGTTGCTGCTGGTGCTGGCAATCCTGAAAGGCTGGCTATAATCGCCCCTATGTAACCAAGGAGGCATGGCGATGGCATCAGCTCGGCAGGAACGTTTTCCGCAATTCGAATTTCTCGGCAGCGCCGTCGACCGGATGAATGAAATCGATGCTGTTGTACAGCGCGTTTCGTTGTTCGATGGTTTCGGGCATGCCGATCTGATCGGCGTGCTGCGCCACATGCACTGCTACCGCGCGCCCGCTGGAGCGGAAATTATCCACGAAGGCGAGCCAGGTGAATTTGCCCTGCTACTGCTGGGCGGATCCATTGAAATCCTGCGGCGGGGTGCCGATGGCTTGCCGCAACGCATCAGCGTGGTTGCCGCTGGCGACACCCTGGGGGAAATGTCCCTGGTGGATGGAGAGCCGCGTTTTGCCAGCTGTGTTGCGGTGGATACGGTCACGTTTGCCGTGCTGGATCGCAACAACCTGAAACAGATACTGACCGATGAGCCGCATCTGGGGATCAAAATGCTGAGCAGTTTGTTGTGTCTGCTCAATCAGCGCTTGCGCGATACCGGGCGGCGATTGGTCGAGGTGTTGGCACGTTGATGGCACGTCGATGCCCGATAGCATCGTCATCTTGCCACGCGTGGTTTATTGTGGCGACGGGATGGACGAAAAGCGCACATGAACCGCCAGCCCGCCGAGTTCGGTGCTGCTGTCCAGCCAGAGCTGCGCGCCATGCAGTTCGGCGATCCGCTGGACAATGGACAAGCCCAGGCCGCTGCCGGGTAGCGCGGGCTCGGCCAGTCGCTGAAAGCGTTCAAACACCTTGATCCGCTGATCTTCTGCAATCCCTGCGCCGCTGTCGCTGACGCTGAGGCGAACCCCCGTCGTTTCCTGCTGCAGCAGAACGTGCACCTGGCCGTGGGCCGGGGTGTAACGGATGGCATTGTCCAGCAGGTTACGCAGCAGGATATGCAGCAAGGTCGCGCTCCCGCTAACCCACAGTGACGCGCCGACGGACGGCTCGGTATCGAGTTCCAGCGTCAGCTGTTTTTCCAATGCGGATGCACCGTGTTCGGCGCACACCTCTTCGGCCAATGCCTGAAAATCCACGGGGAACCGGTTGCCCAAGGCGTCGTCAGGATCGAGCCGGGCCAGGGTCAACAGCTGGTCAACCAGATGTGTGGCGCGGCTGATCCCGACCCGCAACTGGTCGAGCGCGTGGTTACGGGCAAGCTCATCGCTGTTATCGCGGGCGCGCTGGGCGACCTGTGCCTGAGCCGCCAGGGCGGCCAGTGGCGTGCGGAGTTCATGGGCGGCATCGGCGGTGAAGCGGCGTTCATTTTCCAGTGCGCGGCGCACCCGTTCGAAAAGGCGGTTCAAGGCTTCGATCAGCGGCCGGATTTCATCCGGCGCGCTTTGCGGCAGCACGGCATCCAGCCGGTCGGCATGTCGTTGCGCGATCTGCCGGGCGATGTCGTCGAGCGAGGCCAGTCCCTTGCGGGTGGCCAGCCACAGCCAAATGGCCAGCAGAGGCAGGCCGAACAGGACAGGCAGCAGCAGACGACCGGCAATCTTGCCGCTCAATTCGTTGCGGATATCATGGTTTTCACTGACCTGCACCTGATAACGATGGGTCGTGTCCCACAGGCTGAGGTTGCGCCAGCGGTAAGTGTGCAGTGTCTGTTTCTGCTTCTGCCCGAGGTCACGGTCATTTTGTTCGGCCGTATCGTGGCCGCTGCTGGAAAATCCGGATTGATGTGTCATCGGCACGATCGGCGCATTGGGTGAGCGCAGCAGCAGGTATCCATCGTCGCGCCAGATCTGGAAGCGCAGCTTGCGCTGGTATTTGTGGAGGCTGGCGGCCAGTTCAGCGTTTTCGCTGGCATACCGGTGGGCGTCGTTGTCGCGCATCAGCGCCAGCAGGGTTTGCGCGCTCTGGGCAAGCTGGGCGTCAAACAGCTCATCAATTTCGTGATGGGCATCCACATAAGACAGCGCCAGGGTTACCAGCCAGAACAGGCTGAGCCCACCCAGCAACAGCAGCAACAGGCGGCGGCGCAGCGAGAACCAGCGTGTATTCATGGTGCGGGTGCTTTCTCGATGAGATAGCCCACGCCCCGCAGCGTCTTGATCAATTCGCTGCCGAGTTTGCGGCGCAGGTGGTGGATATGGACTTCCACCGCATTGCTGTCTGGCTCGCCTTGCCAGCCATAGATGCTGTCCTCGATCTGGCGACGGGTCATGACGCGCCCCATGTTTTCAAGCAGGGCTTGCAGGATGGCGAATTCGCGCACGGAGAGTTCCACCGGCTGCCCCGCAAGCGTGACTTGTCGTGCGGCCGGGTCGAGCATTAGCGCGCCGCGTACCTGCTGCGGGCTGGCGCGCCCCCCCGAGCGACGGCGTAGTGCTCGCAGGCGCGCCGCCAGCTCGTCGAGGTCGATCGGTTTGATCAGGTAATCGTCAGCACCCGCATCCAGCCCTTTGATCTTGTCGCCCAGCGCGTCCTGCGCGGTGAGGATCAGCACCGGCGTATCGGCACCCCGGCCGCGTAGCCGCTGCAACAGTTCCATGCCGGACAAACGGGGCAGGCCAAGATCGAGCACCACGGCATCGAAAGCCTCAGTTTGCAAGGCGCGATCGGCGGTCTGGCCGTCTGTCAGCCAATCCACCGTACAGCCCGTCTGCCGCAGCCCGGCCGCCAGGCCATCGCCGAGCAAGGGATCGTCTTCAACCAGCAATACACGCATCATCGGTTTTCATGGGTCGGTTTTTAATGTTAACGCGGAACAGGATTTATTGTCGAAATCCCGTGATGAATTTGACAGGGGAATAACTTGCCAAACGTATCCGGGTATACCGTTGGGTTTTGACGTAGAATCAAACTCCATTATGCGCGCCCTCTCTCGTCGCCGTTTTCTCGCCAGCCTGACCAGACTGGCCGGGTTTGCCGGGTTTGCCAGTCTCCCGCTACTGCCCGCCTGTGGTGCCAGCCGGAGCCGACCCTTTGCCGTGGCCGCCCACGCGTGGCCGGGTTATGAGCCGATGTTCATCGCAAGCCGTCAGGGCTGGCTGGACGACAAACAGGTGCGGCTGGTAGAAACTCCCTCGGCAACCAGCACCCTGCAGGCCTTGACCAGTGGCATTGTCGACGCCGGTGCGCTGACCCTGGATGAAGTCTTGCGCGCCCGCGCTCAGGGTCTGGCCTTGAGTGTCGTGCTGGTATTTGATGAATCGGCGGGCGCAGACATGCTGCTGACACAGCCTGGTATCGAGACACTGGCGCAGCTCAAGGGGCGGCGTGTGGCTGTGGAGCAAGGCGGTCTGGGCGCATTGGTGCTGGCGCAGGCACTGCAGTCAGCCGGGTTGTTTGCCGCAGATGTGCAACCGGTTTCCCTCGCGCCGGTGGATCAATGGCTGGCCTGGAAAAATGGCGAGATCGACGCGGCCGTCACCTACCCACCGTATGCGCGTCGTCTGTTGGAAGCGGGTGCCCACCGGGTGTTCGACAGCCGGCAAATACCGCATGCCATCGTCGATGTGCTGGCTGTCCGGTGTGAATCGCTCGAGCCGCATACGCCTGCGCTGCGGCAGTTGATCGCGGTGTATCTGCGGGCACTCAGCTTCATGAACCAGCAGTTCGCTGAGGCCGCAAAGCTCATGGAACCGCGCCTGCAACTGCCGGTGCAAGATTTGCCCCAATTGTTTGAAGGGCTGAAATTGCCCACCCTGACGGAGAATCATCGCTTGTTGTCGGGTCATGCGCCTTTGCTTGAACCGGCGGCGCGCCAGTTGTCACAGAACATGCTTAAAATCGGACTGCTGCCGCGTGAGTCGCCACTGGAGGGGCTGGTGCGCGGCGATTTTCTGCCGCTATTGAAAGGGAATGGCCTTGCGCCTGCGTAATTCTTTGCTGGGCTTGCCGCTGATGATGCTGGCCGCGTTCTTCATGGCGGCACTGTTTTCGCTGGTCTATACAGACTGGCTGGATCGGCAGCAACTGGTGCTGGACACCACCGAGCACGCTCTGGCGGATGCCGCACGCTTCGTGCGTCATGCCAATTCTGCCGTCGGGGGCAAGACCGCGCAGTTGGAGCAGGATGTCATGCTGCATCGTTCGGGCAATCATGTTTCCGCGATTGCCCTGGTCGACCCGGAGGGGCGCATCCTGTTTGCGCATCAGCCGGAGTGGAAAGGGCGTGCGGCCAGCGAGCTGTTCAAGGAATGGGACGCTGCGCGTTTCAGGCGCGTGGCAGAAGGCATCGCCCCGGATATTCAGGTGGATGCCAAAAACATGGTGATTTCGGTGCTGGCACCGTATGCGGCCGCGCCGGTCGAAGGGCAAGTCACCCCTGTGCGGCGTGGCGGGGTTTTTATTTTGTACGATATTTCCAGCGCGCTTGAACAGGTTCGTCAAAACAATCTTGAGAAACGCATGCCGGATCTGGGGCTGGTGCTGCTGCTGGCACTGGTGCTGACGTTCTGGCTGCAGCGGAGTGTCATTGGCCCGTTGCACGACATCACCGCCGCCAGCCGAAGGCTGACCCGGGGCGATCTGGCGGCGCGGACACGGCTGGCGGGGAGTAGTGAAGTGGTCGAGCTGGGGCTTAACTTCAATACCATGGCCGAAGGTTTTGAGCGTGAGCTGAAGTTACGGAATGAGTTATCCGCGCAGTTGCAGACCAGCTTCAACCGGCTCACGCGACTGGCCTTGCAAGTTCCGGGGGTTATTTACCAGTTTCAGCTCAGGCCGGATGGCCATCTCAGCTTTCCCTACATCAGCGCGGTGGTCATTGATCACTATGGGTTTTCCCCGGAACAGCTGGCGCTGGATGCGGTGCCGTTGCTGAATCTGGTTTGTGCCAGTGATCGTGCGGAATTCGATGCGTCCATCGTCGAGTCGGCACGCACGCTGCACCCCTGGCGTCATGAGTTCCGGCTGCATCTGCCCAATGGCGAGATTCGCTGGCATGTCGGCACTTCCCGCCCCGAACGGCTGGAGGATGGCAGCGTCTTGTGGCATGGCTTTTTTGCCGATATCAATGAACGGCGCAAGGCCGAGGAATACCGGCGTTTGAGTGCCAGCGTGTTCGAGACGGCGGGTGAGGCGATCATGGTGGCGGATGCCAATGGCCTGGTCGTCATGGTCAATCCGGCGTTCAGCCGGATCACCGGTTTTGCGAAGGAAGAAGTGCTGGGTAAAGACCCGATCATCATGAGCTTTGGTCGCCACGACGGTGAGTTCCATCGTGCGGTGCGTGAAGCCTTGCGGCATCAGGGCGCATGGGCTGGCGAAGTCTGGAAACAGCGCAAGAATGGTGAGGAATATCCGGAATGGCAAAGCGTGAGCGTAGTGCGCGATGCGACGGGTGAGATTACGCACTATGTGTCGGTGTTTACTGATCTGTCGGATATCCGCATCGCGCAGAAGACGGCAGAGAATCTTTCCTGGCGCGATCAGCTGACCGGCCTGGCCAATCGCGCGCTGTTCTTGCGGCAGATGGATCAGTTGCTGGCCTGCGTTGAGCGGGACGGCGGTTTTGCCGAAATTCTGCTGCTCGATCTGGACCGTTTCAAGGACATCAACGAAGCCCGTGGGCTGGCGGTTGGCGATGCGCTGTTGCAGGTGGTGGCCGAGCGGTTGGGGCGTGCATTGCGGCCGGACGACATCTTGGCGCGGCTGAATGCCGATGAGTTTGCCATTATCCTGCCGCGCCTGGCCGCGACCCCTGAAGAAGCCGGGCGTGAGGCGCTGGCGGTGGCCGAAAAGCTGCGCGCGCTGCTGTTCGATGGGGTTGAGCTGAATGGCGAGATTTTCCATCTGGATACCAGTATCGGCATGGCCGTGCTGCCGGAAACCTCGGGTGAAACCTCATCCGACGTGCTGCGGCGTGCCGATATGGCGATGCATCAGGCCAAGGATGAAGGCGGGGCGCGCAGCGTGTTCTTCGAGGCGACGATGGGCGACAGCGTGCGTGAGCGTTTCCGTCTTGAACGCGAATTGCGTCTGGCAGTGGCTGAAAACCAGCTGCGACTTTATCTGCAGCCGCAGGTCAATGCGGGCGGGCAACAGGTGGGCAGCGAGGCTTTGGTGCGCTGGGAGCATCCCGAGCGTGGCCTGGTGCCGCCGGTGATGTTCATTCCGCTGGCGGAGGCGACGGATCTGATTGTTTCGCTCGATCGCTGGGTGCTGGCCGAGGTCTGCCGTCTGCTGGCGCGGCTGAACCGCGAGGGGCGGCCGTTGCGGATTTCCGTGAATATCAGCCCGCGTCATTTCCGGCGCGATGATTTTGTCGATGAAATCAAGCGACTGCTGGCCGCCAGTGGCGCCGATCCCTCTTACCTGATGCTGGAAGTGACCGAGAGCCTGGTGATCGGCGATGTGGCCGATGTGGTGGCCAAGATGACGCGCCTGACTGCGCTGGGCGTGCATTTTTCGATGGACGATTTTGGTACGGGGTATTCCAGTCTGGCGTATCTGAAGCGTTTGCCGATTCATGAACTGAAGATCGACAAGAGCTTCATCCAGGATTCCACGACCGACCCGAATGATGCGGCACTGGTGGAAACCATCCTGTCGGTGGCGCAGCATCTGCATTTGCAGGTGGTGGCTGAAGGCGTGGAAACCCAGGAACAGGCGGATTTTCTCAATGCGCGGGGCAATGTGATTCACCAAGGTTATTTCTTTGGTCGCCCTGAGCCGGTTGAAAAATGGCTGAGTCGCACGGCATGATGGGTGCCTGAATATGGACGCGCTGATCAATCTGAACGATGACCTCTGGGGGCGGGTGCTGGCCGGTCTGGGGGCGGGCATTACCGACTGGAATATCGTCACTGGTGAGACGCATTATTCGCCGCATTGGCACGAGATGCTCGGCCTTGCGGTGGGTGAGGTGGCACCCCATGCCGATGAATGGATGTCGCGGATACATCCGGATGACCTGCCTGTGCTGCAGGCCGATATGCTGCCCTTGTTTTCCGGCGAGATTCCTTCCGCGCACCTTGAATTCCGCATGCGTTGCAAGGATGGCCGCTGGAAATGGGTGCTGGGTTATGCGCTGATCGTCAGCCGCGATAATGATGGCCAGCCGCTGCGCCTGATCGGCGTCAATCTGGAGATTGACGATCGCAAACGGGCGGAAATCGTGCGTGATGCCCTGTTTGGCGCGATGGTGGATGCCGGGGTGGGGTTGTTTGCGCTGAACCGGGGGCAGATGGTGTTTGCCAATGCCGCCATGACGACCATTACGGGCTACACCCCCGAAGAACTGGCTGCGTTTCCGGATGTGATCGAAGCCGGAATTCATCCGGACGATCGCGAGCGCATCCAGCGTTTGTACGGGCAGCGGCTCAATGGCGACAATATCGGGGCGCGCCGTGAAACTACATTGCTGACGCGTTCGGGGCAGAGCCGTGAGATTGAAATGGCGGTGACGGGTTTGCCGGATAGCGCGGACTTTCAGGTGCTGGGCATCATGACCGACATCACCGAACGCAAACGGATCGAGGAAGAATTGCGTCTGGCCTCGATGGTGTATGAGCACAGCAGCGAAGCCATGTCGGTGACCGGCGCGGATGGCCGCATCATTACCGTGAATCCCGCCTTTTTACGGATCACCGGCTATGAATTGCAGGAGGTGATTGGCCGCCACACCAAAACTTTTGGCATCGAACCGGTTCAGTTCGAGGCCATCAAGGTGGCGATTGATACCGAGGGGCACTGGCATGGCGAGGTGTCGAATCGGCGCAAGGATGGCGATGTGTATCCGGCGGCCATCAGCATCAACACCATCTTTAACCGCCAGGGTACGCCGTATCGTTATGTGGCTTTGTTTTCTGACATCACCAATCGCAAGCAGACCGAGACCTTGATCTGGCGGCAGGCCAATTTTGATGCGCTGACCCAACTGGCCAATCGCAGCATGTTTTATGAGCGGGTGGGGCAGGAAATCAAAAAGGCCAATCGCACTGGTACGCGGCTGGCATTGCTGTTCATTGATCTCGATCACTTCAAGGAAGTCAATGACACGCTGGGGCACGATACCGGCGATCATCTGCTGTTTGAAGTGGCGCACCGCATCGTCGCCTGTGTGCGCGAAACCGATGTGGTGGCGCGTTTGGGCGGCGATGAATTCACCGTGTTGCTGACCGGCTTGCGCGAGAGTGGCAGCGTCACCATCGAACGGGTGGCGGCGGATATCATCGACGCGCTCGTGTTGCCCTTCCAGTTGGGCGAGGAGGAAGTGTATGTGTCGGCCAGCGTGGGCATCACGCTGTATCCGAACGATGCAGAGGACATCGACGGCCTGTTCCGTAATGCCGACCAGGCCATGTACCTGTCCAAGAATCAGGGGCGCAATCGTTACAGCTACTTCACGCCTGCGCTGCAGTCAGCGGCGCAACACCGGCTCAGGATGATTGCCGATCTGCGCGGTGCGCTGGCGGCCGGGCAACTCGAAGTGCATTATCAGCCGGTGATCGAACTGGCCACGGGGCGTATCGCCAAGGCCGAAGCCTTGTTGCGCTGGCGGCATCCGGAGCTGGGCTTGATTGGCCCCGCCGAGTTCATTCCCCTGGCCGAAGAAACCGGGCTCATTCATGAAATGGGCGAATGGGTGTTTCATCAGGTCGTGCATTGGGTGCAACGCTGGCGGCAGGGCACGCATCGTGATTTCCAGATCAGCGTGAACAAGTCGCCGGTGCAGTTTCACAAGGAGGCCAGCGGTCATGTCGAATGGCTGGAACACCTCGAAAGCCTGGGTTTGCCGGGCAGCAGCATCTCTATTGAAATCACCGAAGGGGTGTTGCTCAATGCCGACCCGGCGGTGTCGTCTGCGCTGCTGGGTTGTCGCGATGCTGGCATACAGGTGGCGATTGATGACTTTGGTACGGGCTATTCCTCGCTCGCCTATCTTAATAAGTTCGACATCGACTATCTGAAAATTGACCGCTCTTTCATTGCCAATCTGGCACCTGGTGCCAGCGAGCTGGCGTTGTCGGAAGCCATCGTCGTCATGGCGCACAAACTGGGGCTGGAAGTGATTGCCGAAGGCGTTGAAACCGTGGAACAGCGCGATTTATTGCAGTCGATTGGTTGCGATTACCTGCAGGGCTTTCTGTTTTCGAAAGCCCTGCCGCCGGAGGCGTTTGAGGCACTGCTGCAGGCGCAGTTCGCGCCAGATACCCTCTGATCAGGCGTTCTTGCCCTTTTGCCAGAGCACGTCGCCGCAGCCGTGGCTGCGATTGAGGTGGCGTGCGAGGACGAACAACAGGTCAGACAGCCGGTTCAGATATTGCCGCCCCGTTTCGGAAATGCTTTCCTGCTGGCCGAGGGTGACTACGGTACGTTCGGCGCGGCGGCAGGTGGCGCGCGCCTGATGTGCCAGTGCCGCTGCCCGGCAGCCGCCGGGCAGAATGAATTCCTTGAGTGGTGCCAGGTCGGCGTTGTAATTGTCGATGGCCGCTTCCAGCCGTGCCGGTTGTCCGCTGGCCAGCAGCACTGCACCCGGGATACATAATTCACCGCCCAGATCAAACAGGTCATGCTGGATGCCGGTCAGCAGGTCGGCCACATCGGTGGGCAAGGTTTCGCAGAGCAGCAGGCCGATCACGCTGTTGGCTTCGTCGACATCACCCAGCGCGCAAATCCGCTGGCTGTCTTTGCCGGTACGGCTGCCATCACCCAGGCCGGTTGTGCCGGCATCGCCGGTGCGGGTGTAGATTTTCGAGAGACGGTGTCCCATGGGGGCTCCTTGCTTAAAAAAAGAAAAAATGGATTATGCTCGCTTTCATGGCGGTGACTTTTTTCGGCACTGTTAAAATCGGCGATCAATAAAACAAACGAGGAGAAGCGCTGTGGAATCCATGCTGTCCATACTGGATGATTATCCGGTTCATCAGATCGCCGATGTAGTGCGTTGCACCGGCACCAGTGATCGCAATTTTTACGATCGTTATTACTTCAATCTGTTCAACAAGACCGGCGACATTTTTGTTGTCTTCGGTCTGGGTCAATACCCCAATCTGGCCGTGCAGGATGCTTTTGTGCTGGTGCGTCAGGGCGAGGTACATGATGTGCTGCGCGCATCGAAACCGCTGGGGGACCGCGGCGATATTTCGGTCGGACCGATGAAAATCGAGGTGATCGAAGGCTTGAAAAAGCTGCGTCTGACGGTCGCACCCAATGAGGCGGGGATCGAGCTGGATGTGGTCTGGAACGGCGCGCATGAGGCTTTTCAGGAGCCGCGTCATTACATCCGCAAGCATGGTCGCGTGTTGTTTGACACCATGCGCTTCGCTCAACTGGGCACCTGGACGGGCACGCTCAAATACAACGGCAAGACGTATGACATCACGCCGGATGAATGGATGGGCAGCCGTGACCGCTCCTGGGGTGTGCGCCCGGTGGGTGAGGAAGAGCCGAAGGGTATCCACCTGGGAACGCCGTCAATGGAAGGGATGTGGAATTACTTCCCGATCCTGTTCCAGGATTTTGCGCTGATGTATCTGGTCAATGAAACTGCGGATGGCCAGCGCACGATCGAGGAAGCCTTGCGTCTGTGGAAAGACCCGCAGCGCGAGCCGGAGTGGCTGGGTCGCCCGGAGCACGATCATGTGTTCAATTCAGCGATGCAGTACATGGCCGACATGAAGGAAGGCGTGGTGCGCTTCCCGGATGCGCCTGGCGGCGCGCTGGAATTGCGCGGCACGCCCTTGCTGCAAACCTATCTGACGATGGGAACGGGTTATGGCCTTGAGCAGGACTGGCGGCACGGCATGTATCAGGGCAAGGAGCTGGTCGTGCAGAAGGCGCACTACAACTATCAGGACGACATGATGCTGGGCTTGCTCGAAACCCCGGCACGCTTCACGCTGAATGGTGAAGTCGGTTACGGCATGATGGAATTCGCCTTCTTCAGCGAGTTTCCGAAATACACGGGTTGAGCTTCGCTTCTGCCCATGCCACGGCAGGCGGGCTCAACGCAGCATGAATGGCATGCTGCGTGTGTTCGGCAAGTTCGCGGCGCGTCAAGGTGGCGGCGGGGATGGCGTTGAGCAGTGCCAGATTCGCTGTGATACCGCGCGCGCCTGCAATGGCACAGAGCGATTGCCAGAAACTGGTGTCGCCGACGTAGGCGACTTCGGCAGTGATTTCACCCCTGTGGTCGAGGTAGCGCAACGCCAGAGGCTGTAACGGGCGGTCAGCATCGATGGCGGCCTGCAGCAGGCCGGGGCGGAAGGGCATCAGGTGGCTGCCGTTGCCGGTGGTGCCTTCAGGAAATACGGCGATGCACTCGCCTTCGCCCAGGCGTGTTGTTAACGTTTCATTGACGCGGCGTGTCGCGCTGCGGCTGCCGCGGTCAATGAATACCGTACCGCTGCGCGCGCAGAGCATGCCCAGAACGGGCCAGCCGCGCACTTCATTTTTGCAGACGAATGTGGTTTCGGCGATGGCATTGATGACGAACACGTCAAGCCAGGAAATGTGGTTGGCTACCAGCATGCCCTGCGCCGGGCGTGGGTTGCTGCCATGGATGGTCAGCCGAATGCCGAGGCAGTGGAGCAAGTGGCGTGACCAGCGTTGCTTGATGGCACGCTGGCGGGCGGGCGCAAGCCATGGGAAGGCGATCAGCACCATGCCGAGGCCGTAAGTCAGATGAACGCCAAGGCGGCTCAGACGCAGGGTTTGCAGCGAGTGTCGATGCAGTTTGCGGAGCAAGGTTTAGCTCCCCTGCCGTTCGATGAAGTGACGTGCGTAACGCGGGCTGATGCGCGAGATCGGCAACAGCATCAGCAGGTCGGCGGTATTGAAGTCTGGATCCCAGGCGGGTTGACCGCAGATCCATGCCCCGGCGCGCAGATAGCCCTTGATGAGTGCGGGCACTTCAGCATCGAGGCGGGGTTCGATGCGCTCGAGTGGCAAGGGGCAATTCGGAAAGACGCGATATTCGAGCGGTGCCATGTGCGCCTCCATGTGCTGGAATATTCCAGCGGCGGTACGTCCGCCATCGGCCATGCCGATGCTGGCGCAACCGATCAGGTATTCGTGGCGATTTTGCAGCATGTAGCGAATGATACCCGCCCAGAGCAGGGCGATGATGCCACCGCTGCGGTACTCGGCATCAATGCAGGCGCGCCCGACTTCGACGGTACGCTCGCGCAGATGGCGCAGGCGATCCAGGTTGAATTCGGTTTCCGAGTAGTAGCTGCCAGCGCGGCGCATGGCCTCGGGTGGCAGCAGGCGATAGGTGCCAATGACACAGCCACTTTCTTCGTCGTGCACCACCAGGTGTTCGCAGAAGTTGTCGTAATAATCGTGATCGATACCCGGTTCGCGTGGTGTTAACCGAGCACCGAGTTCGTCGGCAAAGACACGGTAGCGCAGACGTTGCGCCGCCCGGATTTCTGCCGTGCTGCGGGCGAGTCCGACATAAAACGCTCGGGTTTTTGGTGTGTTTCCGTTTTGTAGCCGTTCCAGCATGGCCGGTCCCTTCGCTGTGTTTGAGAAAACTCAGCTTAAAGGGGGCGTGTTGCGCGGATGTGACGGGGAGATGACCGGAATGTGAAAACCGCTTACGGTCGTCGCGGTGCGCGTCAGCGCAGGCGGTAGTTCAGTTCGTCTATGACCAGAGCCCAGTCGGCGTCGCGGATGAGTTCTTCGATGAGGAAGGTTTTCTGTGATGCGTTCCAGAAGGGTGCGCGGTAGATGGCGATGTCATCGGCCAGCGGGCGATGGCGAGCGATGAAACCCTCGATGCCTGCTGGTTCTGACGGCAGACCGAGCTGGGCGAACAGGCACTCCAGCGAATAAGGATAGGGGCACGACATGCGGTTTCCTTTCCTGCGGCTTTGTTGATCTGTCGTGACGTTACCCATGCAAGCCGGCATGGGCAACGGGAGGGTTACTTTACGCCACCTTGTTGGCCTTTTCCATCACAAGCCACAGCGAAGCGGGGAACAAACGTCGCCAGAGCATCATGAAAGCTGCGGGTTTCGGGCGCACCACCCAGTCGCCGCGGTCGAGTGCGGCTTCGACGGCATCGATGATTTCCTGCGGCTGCGCCATGTTCTTGCCGGTTTTGGCCGAGTCCTTTAGGCTTTCCGGGCCTTGGGCGGTGGCCTGGCTGACCAGCGGCGTGTTGACCATCGGCGGGCAGACCAGCAGGAAGCGGATCGGGCTGTGCTTGTTTTCCCGCACTAGCACTTCCGCAAAGCTGTTGATCGCCGATTTGGTCGCACAGTAAGCACCGAGGTTGTGGGTGAGCACTGAACCGGCCATCGAGCCGTAGAGGATGATGTCGCCGCTGCCGCGTTTTTCCATCAGCGGCATCAGGGTTTTGGTCAGATTGACCGTGCCGAAGTAGTTGATCGCCATCACCTTGTTGATGAGTTCGGCGGGCATGTCCTTGAGGCTCTGGCCGGGCATGATCGCCGCGCAATGCACCAGACGATCGACCGACCCCAGATCCTGTTCGACTTGCGCAATGACCTGCCGAACATTTTCAAGATCGGAAACATCGCACTTGTACGCCTTGATGTTGGGAGACTGAGCGGCCGTTTCCTGCAGGCCTTTGTCGTTGAGGTCGAGAATGGCGACTTTCGCGCCTTGCCGGGCCAGACGCAATGCGTCGAGTTGCCCCATGCCGCTGGCGCCGCCGGTGACCAAGGCGACTTTTCCTTTGAATGCCATGTGGTGATCCTTTCAGGTTTAGAAATTCCAGGGGTCTTCGCCACGCAGGATTTTTCGAATGATTTCGCGGGTAAACAGGTAGTTGTTGGTGTCTTCTTCGGGCTGGCGCTCGCCAAAGTGGAGGGCGCGTTTGCTCACCTTGACATCGAACATGGCCATGCGCAGCACGCTGAAGCCCAGATACCAGTCGATATTCTGCAGCCGGGTTCCGGTCAGACGTTCGTATTCGGCCACGATGGCCTCACGTGTCATGTAGCCCTGCATCGGTGCTTCGGGGAAGCCCAGGCCCAGCGCGATGTACTGGAAGTATTTGTGGAAGAAAATCAGCCAGGCGACATCCATTTCGCGCGGGCCGAACACCGCCATTTCCCAGTCGAGCACGGCTTTTGGCTCGAAGTTTTCCCAGAGGATGTTGCCGGGACGGGCATCGCCCCAGTTGATGACGGAGGCACTCTCACCTTCAGGCCAGTGGGCTTCGAGCCAGGCCATCATTTCGGTGATGAGCGGCACTTCCAGTCCTTCGCGCGCCCAGTCGTAGTAATCCTTCCAGTCGTCAACGATGCGTCGCATCATCGTGCCGTTCGTGTGCTTGGGCATCAGGAAGCTGACTTCAGCAGGCGTGGTCTTGACGCCATGGATGCCGGCGATCATCGCCACGCAGCTGTCTTGCAGCTGTTTTTGCTGTTCCGCCGTGCCCTCGAGCAGCCAGCCGTCAAAGGGATAGGGCGGCAGATCGGGCAGCGGCTCGCCACGGGCGCGGGACATGATGAAGAAGGGCATGCCCAGGGCTTCTTCGCAAGGTTCGTCCCACAGGACTTTAGGTACGGGCACCTGACTGCGCTGTTCGACCAGACGCATGACGCCGACTTGCAGAGGGAAGTCATATTTCGGGAAAACCGGATGGGCATCGGGTGCGGGCGGCAGACGGCCGACAAAAGCGCCGGATTTGGCTACGCCGTTTTCTTTCCAGTGCATGTCGAACAGCAGGGTTTCGCTGGACATGCCACCCGTTCCCGGGTTGCGGACTTCGGACAGTTTTGGTTCTGAGCCTGCGCCCAGGGTTTTTTCCATCCAGATGGTCAGACGCTGCTGGATCACAGCCAGGTCGCGGGTGGAGGTCTTGACCTGAGTCAGGTCGGGGGTGTCCGCCATGGTTTGATTCTCCCAGAGTAAATTTTTATTATCGGTGTGTTAATTTTCAGCCTGAACGCATGGGAAATGTCATGAAAAATGGAATAATCATGACCGCCGGTGAGCGTCTGGCCACTGTGCGGGGCAGAAATATACATGGTACACCATCGTTCAGGCCAGAGACTCAGTGAGTGGCCATGAGGGGTGTTTATCCGCGGGCGGCCTACCCATTATGGGGATGGGCGGTGAGGGCGGTGGCAGAGTGAGGCAGACAGGGTGAAAAAGATGGATAGGAAACACGCTGGACACGGTGAGCGCAGTGGGCACGATGGATGCGCCGGGCGTGCCGTGGTGCCAGGGCGGCAGATCAAACAATGGACACTCGGTTTGCCTTTGGGCGGGCTGCTGATGGCGGGGAGTGCCTGGGCTTTTGAGCCGGTGACATTCGATAATGGTGCGGTGCTGGATGTTTCGACGCAGATTTCCTACACCTACATGAAACGGCTGCAAGGGGTGGATCCCGCTTTGGTTGATGTGTCCAGCCCGTTGGCGATCAACGGCGATGATGGTAATCGCACGGTGGGTAAGCACGGCACGATCAGCAATCGTCTGGGCGCACTGGTCGATGTGGATCTGCGGCAGCACGAATATCGTGCATTCATGCGCTTGAGCAGCGTGTATGACGCTGCCCTGGATCGCGGCAATGTCAACACTTCGCAGGCGACCTTCAATGCGCCCAGCGCTTCCGACCAGTTCATCCCGGCGGCGCGTGATCTGGTCGGGTCGCGCACCCGTTTGCTTGATGCTTATGTGCAAGGGCGCTGGAAGCTCGCTGACGATAGCCGTTATCCGTTGACGTTGCGCGCAGGACGGCAGGTGGTTGCCTGGGGCGAGGGTTTGCATTTCATGGGGATCAGCGGCGCGATGAATCCCGTGGAGGGTTACAAGGCGCAAATCCCGGGTACGCCGATCAAAGAGATGTTTCTGCCGACAGAGCTGGTGTCGGCCACCCTGGGGCTGGGCTCACGGTTAATGTTGATGGGGTATGGCAAGTGGACTTTCCGGGAGTCCGAGATGATGCCGGTGAATACTTATTTCAGTTTCAACGATCTGGTGGGGCCCGGCGCGAGCTACATGCGCTTCGGCAGCGGGGTGCCGCTCGGCGCCTGGCGCGCGCCGGATATGGGTCGCAAGGTCGGTGGCCAGTGGGGCGTGGGAGCCAAATACCAGATCACCGAAGCGACGGATATCGGCCTGTATGCCCTGCGTTACAACGCCTTGTTGGGGTTGCCTGAATTTCGTTATGGTGGGGATTTCTGGATGCTAGGCCAGGGGGCGGCTGCCCTGCCCATGCTGGCGAATTTCGCGCCGGCCAGCTTCAGTTTCCGCTATATGGACGACATCAAGCTGACCGGGGCGAGTTTTTCGACCAAGCTGGGTGAGTTCAATGTAGCGGGTGAAGTGGCGCACCGCAGTGGCGCGCCGGTCTTGATGGCCGACAGCCATTATCAGCTGGCGCGGGCGCGGGTCACCAACGCCCAGTTATCGGCGATCCGCCTCTGGGGGCCGGAATTCCTTCAAGGGCTGCTGGGCGTGGATACAGTGCAGGCCAGTGCCGAACTGGCGACCAGCAGCGTTCATGGTTTTGATACGCCGGCTTACAGTGGTACACCTATGGCTCCGGCACAGCTGAAGTTCGACAAAAACACCATGGCTTATGCCGTGGGGCTGACTTTGAAATACACCGGGGTGTTTCCTGGCTGGGATGTGGCCGTGCCGATCGACTGGATGCATCAATGGCGTGGCAATCCGGCCTTGCAGGGCTGGAACTCGGGCTTGCAGGGTGAGAATGACCGGCGGCTGGGGCTGGGGCTGAATTTTATTTATCAGCAGAACCTGGAGCTGGGGGTGAAACTGGCTCACTATCTGGGCAAGCCGGACTGGCGTGACCATTCGTTCCGTACACTGACCGACCGTGATTTCATCGCAATCACGGCTTCGGACCGTTTCTGAGGGGTTCATGATGTCCAGATTGCAAACCATGATGTGCGCCAGGCTTGCCGGGGT
>JAGOVA010000093.1 GCA_018061005.1 Sterolibacterium sp.
CTCAAGCTCGACCTCGGCGACGGCCTGAGCCTGCATCTGGTACGCGACTAATGTTCTTCCCCGAAGGCCAGATTCGGGTACATGTCTATGGCCGCCCGGTCGACATGCGCAAATCCTACGACGGACTTTACGCACTGACACGCCAGGAACTCAGACAAGATCCCCTGAATGGTCACCTGTTCGTCTTCATCAATCGCCGCGCGACACAAATGAAAGTCCTCTACTGGGATCGCAGCGGCTTCTGCATCTGGGCGAAGCGACTCGAACAAGGACGATTCCTGTCCAACTGGAATCGGGTGACGACGCGGGAAATGGACTGGACCGGACTCAAGCTTTTACTCGAAGGCATCGAAGCGAAAATCGTCAAAAAGCGTTACCGACAAGCCCGTAATGACCATGCCCATGGTATAATTCAAGCATGAATTCAGCGACCGGATCACGCGTACTCAGCCTCGATGAAGCGGCGGCTTATTGCCCGCATCAGGTCGTCGATCTGAGCCGCGAATTGGCAGATGACGCCGGTCGAGCGCGGTGTGCTGCTCACCGATGGCTACACGGCTTATGAGCACTACACGAAGAAGGCCGGACTTACCCACGCCCAGTGCTGGGCGCACACGCGCCGCAAGTTGTTCGAGGCACAGGACGTTGAACCGACGGCGGCGCGGGGGCTGGATTTCATCGGCGGGCTCTACGCGGTGGAAGAGCGCATCCGCGCGCAGAAACTCAGCGCTGCGAGGAAGCTCGACTATCGATTGATGCACGCGAAGCCGATCGTCGAACAGTTCTTTGCCTGGATCAATCAGCAGTTCGAGGCACAGGGTCTGTTACCCAGCAATCCCCTGACGAAGGCGCTGGCCTATGCCCGCGAGCGGCGATTCGGGCTGGAGGTGTATCTGACCGATCCGGATGTGCCGATCGACACCAATCATCTGGAGCGGGCGTTGCGGGCGATTCCGATGGGGCGCAAAAACTGGATGTTCTGCTGGACTGAGCTGGGGGCCAAACACGTCGGGATCATGCAGAGCCTGATCGTGACCTGCCGACTTCATCAAATCGATCCTTATGACTATCTGGTCGATGTGCTGCAGCGGGTCGGTCAGCATCCCGCTAGCCGTGTCGAGGAGTTGACGCCAAGATTGTGGAAGCAATTCTTCGCCAGTGACTCGCTTCGATCGTCTTTGCACACGGCTTCGATGGGGTAAGCAAGTACGCCGGGGGGTAACGGTTACGAATGTGCTGATGCTGTGGATCGGCGGGAATGATGTGGCGATTACGTTCAATGAGCGCAACCCGCAGGCGGTGCGACTGGCCGAGGCGATGAAGAACCTGGATGCGGCGGATTTGAACGTGGTGACACGACTGGCTGGCAAGGGGTTTCCCGGTTTTCGCCCTTGGGGATCAACCTCGGGCTAGGCGCGGCAAACTTGTTACGCCACTTGTTTAATTTTGCCGCGCATCAGTTCCAGCAAGAATTCAGGTGCAAGGTCGGCACCGTTTGCCCATGCCACCGTTCGCATGACGGGATGCTGATGCGCCGTGGCGAATAGCGCCGGGTCGCGCAATGGCTCGAATACTTCGCCCTCCAGTTCATCGGATAAATCAACCTCGCCGGATTCGCCCGTATTGAACGACAGACGCAGCCGATAGCCGGGCAACGGAATTACTTCTGTTGTGTGCAGGATCATGGTCATTACTCCAAAGGGTCAATGGATTTAAGGGGTTTCTTTGCCAGTGCCAGCGTCCAATCCTCCGCCAGTTCGTCACGGTGCAGCGCCAGCCTTCATGCACCAGCGATAGCGCACGTCGTGGCAGGTCGCCCGCATACACCTTGCCGTCAAGCGTAATCAGGGCTTCGTGATCGCCATAGACGGCGTGAAAGTGCATCGGCGGGTGTTCGCGCCAATTCATGTAAATGATGATGCCGAAGAATCGGGATATTTCGGGCATTACGCTACCTTTCTTATGGGGGTTGCATTCGCCACCGTTGGCACGGTGCCGCAGTAGTCCGCCCATGCCTGCATCAGCATAGTTCGCTTTTCGATCAGATCGCCGCGCCGGTAAGCCGCCTCCACCTTGTCGGGTAGGCTATGGGCTAATGCGTGTTCACAGACTTCGCGGGGAAATGAGTTAGCCACTGATTCGGCGCACCAGTCGCGGAAGCTGGAACGAAAACCATGCACGGTAATGTCGTCGCGCTTCATGCGCCGCAATACCGCCGTCAAGCTCATATCAGAAAGAGCCTTGCCGGGCTTCGCGCCGGGGAATACCTGATTACCCATACGCGGCATTGATTCCAGCAAGGCCAGTGCCGCAACGGATAACGGTACTCGGTGTTCACGCTTCGCTTTCATGCGCTCGGCAGGGATCACCCATAGTGCCGCGTCAAGGTCAAACTCTGCCCACGTCGCTAACCGGACTTCACCAGATCTGCAGGCGGTCAGAATGGCAAGCTCTACCGCCTTCGCCGCGATGCCATCTTGCCCACGCAGGTTAGCCATGAATGCGCCCACTTCCTGCCACGACAAAGCCGGATGATGCACCGTGCGCTTGCTTCGGCTTGGATCAGCCAGCAGGTTATCAAGATGCCCACGCCACCGCGCCGGGTTGTCGCCTTGCCGGTATTCCGAGACAGTGGCCCAATCAAGAATTGACTCGATACGCCCACGCAGGCGGGTTGCCGTTTCGGTCTTGGTTTGCCAGATCGGGGATAGGACTTTTACCACCAGCGCGGTATCTACCAGCGCCACCGGCATCTTGCCAATGATCGGACTGGCGTATGTCTCAAGGGTGTTTTCCCACTGGCTCGCGTGTTTGGCATTCTTCCAGCCGCCACGATGCGCCGCGATGTACGCCGCCGCGCATTGGTCAAAGGTCATCATCTTTGACCGTTCCAGTGCCTCAACCAGCTTTGACGCCTTGCGGATTTCCAGGGGGTCTTTGCCTTCCAGCAGGATCAAGCGGCATTCCTTCGCCCTTGCTCGCGCCTCTGGCAGTGTCACGGTATGCACCGCCCCTAATCCCATTTCCCGTTGTTTCTTGGATAGGGTAAAGCGGAATATCCACGACTTGCTACCCGACGGCGAAACCTGCAACCAAAGCCCGCCACCATCGCCGTAATAGCCCGGCTTCGTCGCCTTGCTCACTGCCAAGGGGGTCAGCTTATCTACCAGTCGCGCCATGATCTACCCCTATCCGTTAAATGTGGGTAGGAGGCATCTTCTACCCACGTTTCTACCCACGCGATAAGCACGGATTCTATCGGATATTGGCGAACGTGTGCGGACTATCTTTTGTCGCAAAGCCCATGCAGCAAGGGGTTCAGCGGGTTTTGTTGGATGCTGGCGGATTTCGTTATGGCGGACACCGCTTCCGCCAGTCATGGCACGGAAACCTGCACAGTTACAGGTTTTGCGGGTTTTTTTGCTGTATGTGTTTGGAATTATCGTTTTCATGAAAAATCCTCTGATGCCGCCTCGCGTGTGGCCTGGATGGCTGGAGGGGATGCAACCGACGCCGCGGCACGCTGAACCTGCATGGCAGTGGCCGAGGGGTTTGGTACGACCTGCGCTAAAACGCTCTAAGCTCTTTCGATTTTCAAGAGATGAGTTGCTCTGAAATGTTCCGTTTGCTTGCTGATGTTCATTGCGCATCAGGTAAATCAAGGCGTAGTGGACGTGGCTGAAGGCTCCTGTATAGTTCTTCTGCGGAGGGAGCTTCCTCCCGGTTTCATCCAAAAACTCGCATGGCGACGACGATGCTTTGTGGGTTTTTTGTTTTCTGGCGATCAGGGAAACAGGATTAATACATGAGTCATCCCGATAATGTCAGTCCTTTCATGATGCCCCGCAATGCCTGTCATGCCCTAGTGCCTGCCGCTGGTTGCGGGGCGCGGATGGGTGGGGCGATGCCGAAGCAGTATCAGTTGCTGGCGGGCAAGCCAATGATTTATCACGCCTTGCAAACCTTGTGCGAGGTGGCGCGCATTGAGCATGTCTTTGTGGTGCTGTCGGTGGATGATGAGCTCTGGTCGCGATATGACTGGTCGTGTCTGGGCAGCAAGCTGGTGCCGTTATTTTGCGGGGGTGCGACGCGGGCGGATACGGTACGCAATGCCTTGCGGGCAACGGCGGCACAGGTGGATGAACACGACTGGATGCTGGTGCACGATGCAGCACGGCCTTGTCTGGCGACCTGGCATGTCGATACCCTGATGGATGGGGTGCTGGCGGATGGGGCGGCTGAAGGTGGCATTCTGGCTGTACCGGTGGCCGATACGCTGAAACGTGCGGATGCGACGGAACATATTGAAGCAACGATCGCCCGTCGTGGCTTGTGGCAGGCGCAGACACCGCAGATGTTCCGGCATGGTGCGTTGCGCCGGGCACTGGAAAGCGTGGCTGATCTAGCGTGCATCACCGATGAAGCCAGTGCCATGGAGTTGCAGGGGGCGCGTCCGTGTTTGGTGATGTCTGAAATGACCAATCTGAAAGTGACTTATCCGCTGGATTTGCGTCTGGCGGAGTGGATCTTGCAGCATCGGTAAAATAAGGGAGCAATCATGAGTAGACCCGCATTCCGCATCGGTCAGGGGTTTGATGTCCATGCGTTTGCCGAGGGGCGCAAGCTGATACTGGGTGGTGTCGAGATTCCTTACGCGCGTGGTCTGCTGGGTCATTCCGATGCGGATGTGCTGCTGCATGCGGTCACGGATGCCTTGTTGGGTGCGGCCGGGCTGGGTGATATTGGCCGGCTGTATCCAGATACCGATGCGAAGTTTGCCGGTGCCGACAGCCGTGTGTTGTTGCGGGGAGCGGTGGCAGCTGTCCATGCGGCGGGCTGGCGGGTGGGTAATCTGGATGCCACCATCATTGCCCAGATGCCAAAAATCTCACCGCATGCTGCGGCCATGTGCGCGCATATTGCGGCGGATCTGGAGATTCCGCTGGAGGCCGTGAATATCAAG
Source organism: Sterolibacterium sp. (assembly GCA_018061005.1). Lineage (GTDB taxonomy): Bacteria > Pseudomonadota > Gammaproteobacteria > Burkholderiales > Rhodocyclaceae > Sterolibacterium. The sequence continues at coordinate 4,964 of JAGOVA010000093.1, forward strand.
GGCAAGACCACAGAACGGCTGGGATTTACCGGGCGTGGCGAGGGGATTGCCGCCGAGGCGATCGCCTTGCTGGTATGCGCCACCGCTTGAACTTGCGCGCCGTAGCTTGAGTTCAGGCTTGGTGGCGGGGGTGGAGCGGGGTGGAACGTCCCCCCGCAATCAGAAGGTGCGCAGCGGGGTAGTATCGTTGGCTTCAGGCTTGAGGCTGGCCAGGAACTTCAGCAGGGCGGGCACATCGCGATCCAGCAGGATCGGATCCGCCTGATTGAGTTCGAACAGACGGATCAAGCCTTTGCGTTCCTTTTCGCCAACACCAATGAATTTGATGCCCAAGGTGCCGTCTTCGGTATGGACAACCAGCCCGTTGAAGATTAGCGCCAAGCTGTTTTCGTGCTCGGTTTCGTCCAGATGAACGCGGCAGGGACGGAGAAAGGCATTGCAGCAGGGGGTCGTGTCGCCATAAGTAAACAGCGCGCCACTCAAGGAAATATCCTGCAGGGTACCGACGCAATTCATGCCACGAAACTGCACCTCAACATGAGAGTGCAGGGGGAAGCGGATGAATTGGCGGCGTTCGGACGACATGAGCGTGCTCCGTTAAATTCCGTGATCTGCGTCCAGATTATTCGCATGTAATGTGGACGCAGCGGGATTCATTGTACGACTTTTTCCTGATCGCGCAGCAATTTATATTCAATGGCATCCACCAGCGCGCGCCAGGAGGCGTCGATGATGTCCGTGGAAACACCGATGGTCGTCCAGCTGGACTGATGGTCGGTGGTTTCGATCAATACGCGCACCTTGGCGGCTGAAGCCTGATCGGAGTTGAGAACACGCACTTTGTAATCGGTTAGCTTGATGTCCTTGACCGCTGGATAAAAACGTTCCAGTGCCTTGCGTACCGCTTTGTCGAGCGCATTGACCGGGCCATCGCCTTCAGCGGCGGTGATTTCTTCCTGTGTGCCGACGGCGATCTTGATCATGGCCGAAGAGTTGATGCCGTGAGCGCTGTCCGAGGGTTCGCTGACGATGACCTTGAAATCCTTACGCTCAAAAAAAGGCTGGTAAAGCCCCAGTTCCTTGCGTAGCACCAGTTCAAAGGAGCTTTCCGCCGTTTCAAACTGATAGCCCTCGTGCTCAAGTTCCTTGAGGCGGTCGAGCACCTTCTGGGTTTGTGGCGAATCCTTTTTCAG
>JAGOVA010000007.1 GCA_018061005.1 Sterolibacterium sp.
GCGCGAACATTCGAATGTGCCCATCCAACAACAAGTGCATGCCGGTGGCCTTGTCCGCTTTGGCGATGGTCAGGGGTTCAATCAGGCCGATGGCATCGATGGAGGCAACGATCTGCTTGAATTTCCTAGAGAGCGCAAGACCTTCTGGCGGTTTGCGTGATGGCAGCAACTTTTCAAATGCAACCGTAATGGGTTCAGGAATAAAGCCAAGGCGCGATTGAGTCATGCCATGCTCCCTCCAGGCCAAACCCGTTCCGCGATGTGCTTCGGCAATGTTTCTAGCCCTTCAGCACGAAGCAAATTGGTGAAGTTTTCGTCAGCGAGGAGATGGCGCATGGCTTCCACGACAAACAGCATTCGCTGCTGCGCAAATTCCGCTTTCTTGACCATGAGCTTTTGGCGCTCGACTTCCTTTTGGTAGGTGCGGACCAGACTGGATGAGGTGACATCCGGAACGTTTCGAGGCATCCCTCGGGCAATGGCTCGCCCCAGAGACCTTCGTTTCTCAATGACCTTGCGTGCCTGAATCAGGTGATTTCCGCGCAATTGGCCATTCTCATACGCCTCCTGCAGAGCCGCTTGGATATCCTTATCGTTGCTGCCGGCGCCTGCAATGGTCAAGGCTGCGTTGAGTGGAATACGTCCTTGTTCCACCGCAATCAGCAGTCGCTCTTCACCATTTTTGAGTAGTTGCAAAATGCCATAGATGTAGTCCTCTCCGAGGCCTGTTTTCAGCGCGATCGCTTTCTTGTCGTAACCCTGGTCACGCAACTTTTCAATGCCTGCCAGCAGTTCCAGAGTGCGTCCTTGGCGGCGAGCAATGTTCTCAGCCAGGCTCATGATAAAAGCGTCTTCATCACTGACTTCGACCACCATCGCTGGAATCGTCGTTTCCCCCAGTGATTTGAATGCGTTAAGTCTGCCTTCACCGCAAATCAGCATGAACTTTTCATTGCCATCCGCGTCGGTTCGCGGTGTCACGGTGATCGGTTTTTTCAGACCGATATTCTTGATGTTGCCCACGATCTCGGCGAAGACTTTGCCATTGCGCTCACGCGAGTTAAGCACTTCGATTTTGTCGATCGGAATCATTTGCAAGTTGCTGGATGGGCACTCTTTTTTCATGCGGCTCTCCTAACCCGTGTGCGTTCGGCCATGCCATAGAGGAAATCCATGCTGTCGAACCGGTAACTCTCGAACTCGATTCCATTGTGTTCAGCCAAGCTGATGCGTGGTTGGCCGAAATCCAGTTGCGGCAGGAGGTAGTAATCGCGGGCGGTTTGGTTGGAATGGTCCAGGCGCACCGCCACTGTGATGTCCGGCCGCAAGCTGGCATCGAAACGGACCTTCCACCGATGACCGCCAGCCTCGGTGGTGTGGCAGCGAACCACCACCACTGAAACGCTGAACTCTTGATTGACTCGCAGCAGATCGGTCGCCGGATCGCGGACGACCAGTCCGCCAATTTCTCTGATTTGCGCCTCCGTATCCGCCACGATGACAGGATGTACCCGGCGCAGGAGGCGATTGATCTCGAGGTAGTGATAGTCCCGGTCGGGCGTAAAGCCGACCATCTGGTAGGCCCGTATCAGACTGCCAAAGCGATTCATATAGACAGCGGCCGAGGGCATGTTTTCGGTCTCGTCGATGATCAACCCTGACAGGAGCCCGCGATTCTCGTAGAGGGCACGCAGTCGCTCGATCAACTCCTCGTCGCTGTAGCGCCGATTTCGTTCTCGGATAATTCCCTGTGCCGTGTAGAACAGGTCGGGTTGAACGATTGGCTCGAAGGCCGCTTCCTTCTTGATCCACATCTCCCTGGGATTGGCGACCCGGGTTTTCTTGAGCTTGAAGGAGATCCGGTTGTAGACGTTGTTGCCGATGTACTTCTCATTGGTCAGGATTTCCTGGACGGTGGCACGGGTCCATTCGCGCCCTAGATCGGTTTTCACCTTCATGCCGTTCAGGCGGCCGGCAATATCGGATGTCGATATGCCGTGATCGATAAACCATTGGTAGATCAGATTGACGGTGCGAACCTCGTCGTCTGGGCCAGGCATCAGGATGACGCGGTCGGTCTGCAGGCTCTTATGCTCGCCGCGCGCAAGCTCGCTTTTCACGGATCCGTTCTGATCGACCAGGATACGGCGCAGGCCATAGCCGGCCGGGCCGCCCTGACGATAGCCGAGTTCAATCAAGCGGCATTGGCCAGCGAATACCTTAGTCGATAGTTCGCGGCTGTATTCACCAGCCATTGCCCGTTTGACGCCTTTGACGATGGTCGAGACCGGTGAGCCATCGTTCTCGAACTGCTCGGCGCAGTAGGCAACCTGGATGCCGGCGCGCCGGCAAATATACTCGTAGTAGGCACTTTCGTCCGCGTCCTGGAAGCGCCCCCAGCGACTGACGTCGTAGACTAGGATGATCTGGAAGTCCGCCGCCCCGGTTTCGACATCCTTGATTAGCTGTTGCAGTGCCTGCCGGCCATCGATGCGCAGACCACTCTTGCCTGCATCGGTGTAGGTCTTGATGATTTCGATGCCACGGTGGGCAGCATATTCCTTGATTTTGTCGCCCTGATTTTCCGTCGAGTATTGCTGGTGCTCGGTGGACATCCGGACATACTGTGCAGCCTTGAACAGCGAGGCTTGGCTTCCGTCTCCAGTGTTTTCTTGTTCTGCCATCGCTGAGATCGTCCCTTTACATACGAAAAGCCCTCTCTCATTCGCAGGATGTCATGTCGCTTCATCGGATGTCAGCTCCGGACAGGGTGAGGGACGGTTTTGCGAAAGATTGAGAATGCACGCGCCGGAAGTTATCAGTCTGGCGCGGCATTCTCCATCACGTCCTCATTTGCAATCAGACGCAGATAAGTACTTAAGGTATTGATAGGACTGTGATTTCAACGATCAACTCGTATTCATTTGCAATCACGTCGGCAATCACCGGAATGAGCCGATAACGCCCGGAGGCCAAAGGGGAAAGCTCCGGCAACTCGTATACATTTGCAATCATCGGATTTCTGGACCGCTGATTGCGGGTCTGCTGTAGATTTCGGTTGCGGTTGGCGTAGTCCGGATTGTCCAGGCGATATTGCTTCCAGTAGTCCGGATGCTCGTTTCGCCACTGTTCGATCTTTTGCGGTTCGTTGCCTTGATAGTCAGCGTCAAACTGCCGTTTTTCCTCCAGCCACCGTCGGCGACGCTCGCGTTGGCATTCTGGAGACGAGCAGTAAGTTTGGTTGGGAACCTTGGGATGAGACTGAAACGCCTTGCCACAGGCTTTGCATTGCTTGGTCATGATGCACTCCATTCAAAGATTGAAATGGAACGTGCGTGACCGGACCGCCTTCGGCCGGGAAGGGTGCTACCGGGTGGGCGTGTTCTTACACGCCCGTTCCGACTCATCGGGTCAGACGTCAATCACCCGATGTTCCGCAACACTACGGGATAATTCGATGAAATGGGTGTAATCGGGCGTGAGAATGGTTTTCTTCTTTATTGGGTGTAAATGGGTGTAGTATTGGCTCATGCTGAAAACTGACTCCATTCAGATCACCATGGAGATCTTGAGCCTCATTGCCAAGATCGACGAGTTCAAGGGCGCTTGGCGTGCCTTGGGTACGCTTGCGCCAGACCGCCTGTCGGCTCTGCGCCGCGTGGCCACCATCGAGAGCATCGGCTCCTCCACCCGCATCGAGGGCAGCAAGCTGTCCGATCGGGAGGTGGAACAGCTCCTGTCGAATCTGGAAATCAAATCCTTCGCCACCCGCGATGAGCAGGAAGTGGCTGGCTATGCCGAGCTGATGGACTTGGTGTTTTCATCGTGGCAGGACATCCTGTTCACCGAGAATCACATCAAACAGTTGCATCAGATCCTGCTGCATCACAGCGAGAAGGACACGTGGCATCGCGGCAATTACAAAACCAACTCGAACAGCGTCGCTGCTTTCGACGAAACCGGCGCGCAGATCGGCATCGTGTTTCAGACCGCGTCACCTTTCGATACACCTCGCTTGATGACGGAGTTGGTGGCCTGGGTGAATCAGGAGCGCGAGACTGCCCGGCTACATCCACTGTTGATCATCGCCCTGTGCGTCGTCGTTTTCTTGGAGATCCATCCCTTCCAGGATGGCAACGGGCGCCTCTCCCGGGTGCTGACTACGCTCCTGCTGTTGCAGGCCGGGTACGCCTATGTGCCGTACAGCTCGTTGGAAAGCGTGATCGAACACAGCAAGGAAGCCTACTACCTGGCACTGCGCCAGACGCAGGGTACGATCCGCACGGAGTCTCCCAACTGGCAGCCGTGGCTAGTGTTCTTTCTGCGTTCCCTGGCCGAGCAGATGCGGCGTCTGGAGAAGAAGGTCGAGCGCGAGAAGATCGTGCTGGCGGCCATGCCTGAACTGCAGCTACAGATCGTCGAGTTTGCCCGCGAACATGGTCGTGTCACGATTGGTGAAGCAATCAAGTTGACCGGCGCCAGCCGCAATACGTTGAAGCAGCATTTCCGTACCTTGGTCGAACGCGGCACGCTGAACCAGCAAGGCAGTGGCCGAGGTGTTTGGTACGACCTGCGCTAAAACGCTCTAAACGGCGACGGCCTTGCTGGTGGACGACATGAGGCATGCAGATTCGTACTCTTCGATATCGACAAGACGGTAGAGCACGCGACCGCAGAGTTTCAGATATTTGGGGCCGATCCCCTCGGTTCGCCAGCGTTCAAGTGTTACCTCACTGACATCCCAGCGCTTGGCAAGGGCTCTTTGGTTGAAATGAATGATTTCCATGCAGGACTCCGAACGGGTTGGTGGGAGTCCATGAAGGCGCTGTTCCGTCCACAAGCCAAGTCAGGCTGTCGCATCAACATGGGTTTGGGTTCGACTGCGCGTTTTGGAATCGAACTGACGCCTGCATTTTCGATGCGCCCAACCATTCGCATCTGATAGACTGGCGGCTGATTCAGCGTCTTTCCGCGAATGTTCTCAGTAGCTTTTGCAAGCAAGAATGCGCCGAGTTGGTGGTGTTTGGTACTGGCTGCCGCTCCACCGCCAGTAATACCCTGACCCGCATGGCCAAAAGCTATGCGGGTTTTGTGTTTTTAGGGCACGCACAAGATTCTGCAGAATTAAAGCTCCGCCCCGCTCGGAGCGAACCAATCCAGGCTTTTTCATCATGAATGCATCCGTAACGCAGCGTACCGCCTTCCGCATCCTGGGTGCGATCAGCTTTGCCCATTTCCTCAACGACACCATGCAGTCGTTGCTATTGGCGTCCTACCCGCTGTTCAAGAGTGAGTTCAATCTGAGTTTCGGGCAGATCGGCCTGATTACCCTCGCCTATCAGTTTTCAGCCTCATTGCTGCAACCGCTGGTGGGCAGCTATACCGACCGGCATCCCCAGCCGTTTTCGTTGGTGGCGGGCATGGGTTTCACCCTGTGCGGTCTGCTGCTCCTGTCAATGGCCGACAGTTTCCCGGTATTGCTGATGGCGGCGGCGCTGGTTGGTAGCGGCTCCTCGATTTTTCATCCGGAAGCCTCGCGGGTGGCGCGCATGGCAGCGGGTGGGCGTTATGGCCTGGCACAATCCATTTTTCAGGTGGGAGGCAATGCGGGCTCGGCGTTCGGCCCGCTGCTGGTCGTCTGGGTTGTGCTGCCTCACGGCCAGAAAAGCCTGGCCGTGTTCTCGCTCATCGCCCTGCTGGGCATGATCGTGCTGGCCGGTGTGGGGGTCTGGTACCGGCACCAGCATCGTCAACCACAGCATGCCGCCGCTGCCTTGCCGAATGACCTGCCACCCGGATTGATTCGACGCACCATCGCAGTGCTGATGGCGCTGATGTTTTCCAAGTTTATTTATCTGACCAGTATCAGCAGCTACCTGATTTTCTATCTGATGCAGCATTACCAGATTGATGTTCACACAGCACAATTCCACCTGTTCTATTTTTTGTTTTCGGTGGCGGCAGGCACCTTGCTGGGCGGGCCGATCGGTGATCGCATCGGCCGTAAACAGGTGATCTGGATGTCCATCCTCGGCATCGCACCGCTGACGCTGGCACTGCCGTATGTCAGCCTGGATTGGTCGGTGGCGCTCACCGCCCTCATCGGCTTCATGCTGGCTTCGGCCTTTCCGGCGATTGTGGTCTATGCCCAGGAGCTTTTGCCGGGACGGGTGGGGACGGTTTCCGGCCTGTTTTTCGGGGTGGGCTTTGGGCTCGGCGGCGTGGGTGCGGCCGTGCTGGGTATGCTGGCCGATCAGCACGGCATAGAAACTGTTTACAAAATCTGTTCGTTCCTGCCCATGATCGGTTTGCTGACCGTGCTGTTACCCGACTTGCACCCGCAGCGAAAAAATCAGCCTTCTGTCATGGCCGGATAATCGGTATAGCCGCGCGCGCCGTCGGTATAGAGTGTGGCGGGATCAAACGCGGCCAACGGCGCGCCCTGTCTGAACCGCGCCACCAGATCGGGGTTGCTCACATAGTAGCGGCCAAACGATGCGGCGGCAGCCGTACCAGCGGCGATGCAACGGCTGGCCGTTTCAAAGTTCAGGCTGTCATTGAGGATGAGATTGCCGCGATAGTGCGTTTGCACCAGCTTCAGGCTGTCGAAAGGCAGCGCGGGCAGGTAGATCAGGTGCAGCCAGGCCAGTGATAGCGGGGTGATGGCTTGCAGCAGCGCGGCAAAGGTGGCTGCCGGGTCGTCGTCCTGCAAATCGTTGAAAGGATTGCCCGGGCAGATGCGGATGCCGACGCGCGCAGCACCTGCCTCGGCGATCATCGCCTGCAGGGTCTCGACGACGAAACGGATGCGGTTTTCTACTGAACCGCCATAGGCATCGGTGCGTTGATTGGTGCCAGTGGATAGAAACTGTGCGGGTAAGTAACCACTGGCCGCGTGCAGCTCAAAGCCGTCAAAACCGGCGGCCAGCGCATGGCGGGTGGCTTGCCGGTATTCGTCGATCACGGCCGGAATTTCTTCCGTGCCCAGCGCGCGTGGCATGACGAATTCCTGCATGCCGGATTCGGTATAGATTTTCCCCTTCGCCCGCACTGCCGAAGGCGCGACAGTTTCAGCATCGGCGGCCTTGTTGAGCGGGTGAGCGATCCGCCCGACGTGCATCAGTTGCAGTGCGATGCAGCCACCCTCTGCATGCACGGCGGCGGTCACGTTGCGCCAGGCATCGACCTGTTCCGCCGTATGGATGCCCGGTGTGCGGCAATAACCCTGGCCATGTTTGCTGGGCTGCGTGCCTTCGGCAATGATCAGCCCGGCACTGGCGCGCTGGCGGTAATACGCGACATGCAGCGCGCCCGGCAGATCCTGCTGGACGGCACGACTGCGGGTCATCGGTGCCATGACGATGCGGTTACGCAGGGACAGTGCGCCGAGTTGGAGAGGGTCGAACAGGGTTTTCATGATGATTTCCTCAGCTGCCGGTAAACACCGGTTTGCGTTTTTCCTTGAAGGCGCGCATGCCTTCTTTGGCATCGTTGCTGCCGAGCACGCTCCAGCCGAGGACTTCTTCGTTGGCCAGTGCCTCCTGCTCGCTCAGCCAGTGACCATTTTCGCGCAGGGAACGGGTGATGGCGCGCACCGACAAAGGGCCGTTCTCGCAAATCTGCGCGGCCATATTCATCGCTTCGGCCAATGCCTGGCCATGCGGCACGACCTTGTTGATGAGGCCGAAGCGCAAGGCTTCCTGTGCGGTAATGTGACGGCCCAGCAGCAACATTTCGGCGGCCAGACAATACGGAATCTGGCGGCGCAGGCGGATGGTCGAGCCGCCCAGCGGAAACAGGCCACGCTGGACTTCGGTGATGCCCAGCGTGGCATCTTCGGCGGCCACACGCAGGTCGGTACCCTGCAGGATTTCCGTGCCGCCCGCCAGCGCATAACCTTCGACGGCCAGAATCACCGGTTTCATCGGTGGGTTGTGGCGCAGCAATGCCTGCCAGTGCAGGTCTGGAACGTCTTGCATCAAGCGGCGGATTTCATCGACATCCTCGCCACCCTCACCACCCTCGCCACCATTGGGCCCCGCCTTGAGATCCATGCCCGCACAAAAAGTGTCGCCCTGGCCGGTGAGTACCGCGCAGAGCAGTTCGTCATCGCGGTCGAGCAGCCGCCAGGCCTGGTACATGCCGATCAGCATGGCCGGGGTCAGTGCATTTTTGGCTTCAGGCCGTGCCAGGGTCACGACGAGGATTTTTCCGTGCTTTTCAACGATGCAGTTTTTGGTGCTGATGGCGAGTCTGGACATCCTGATACCCCCTGGCCTGATTTCAGAAAACATCATTGTATCCCGCGCAATGTGGTAGGGTTTTCTTGGTAGCTGGACATTTTCACTATAACTAAATGCAGATGGAGAGCGCGCATGGAACGCAAACCGGATCGGGTCACGAGTAGTTGCAGGCAACGGATATCTTCCACGGGGTTTCGGCAATCCACACTGACCCTTGCACTGGCTGGGGTGGTCAGTGGTTATGCGGGCATGGCGTGGGCGGATCAAACAGCCGAGCGCGCAACTTCCGCCGCAGCCACCACTGCTACCACTGCTACCACTGCTACCGCGCAGTTGGAAGAAGTTGTCGTCACCGCGCAAAAGCGCAAGGAGCCGCTGCAGAAAACCCCGATCGCCATCACGGCGCTGACGGCTCGCGATCTGGAAACGATGCGGATCGATAACCTGATGGATCTGACCAACAAGATGCCGTCGGTCAATATCGTGCCATTCACGGGCAACCGTGCTGCGCCCAATCTTTCCATCCGGGGCATGAGCAACAACGATTCCCAATCGACCAAGGACAGTGCTTTCGGCATTTACATCGATGGCGTGCCGATTGGTCGTGGCGTGGGGCTGGCTTCGGATATCGCCGATCTGGAACGTGTCGAGGTGCTGCGCGGCCCGCAAGGTACGCTCTATGGGCGCAACACCACGGCGGGGGCGATCAACTTTATTACCGTCAAACCCGAGCGCGAGTTTTCTTTCGAGCAGACGCTCACGGCGGGTAATCACGGCCTGGTGGCGGGCAAGACGCGCATTAATGTGCCGCTGTCAGACCAGCTTTACACGCGGTTTTCTTACCTGCGTTCATCGAAAGATGGCTGGGTGAAAAACCGGAACACGACCCTGCCCAATCAGACCGATTTCAACAATGATGACAACGAGGCCGCCCGCCTGGCGGTGCGCCTGCTGGCGACAGATCACTTCAAGGCCGACCTGAGTTTCGATCATTCGAAGATGACTTACGGCAACATCTTCTTTCAGCGAATTGGCGGCGCAACCGCCGTGCCGGGTCGTCAGGAGTCGACCGCCAATCCGAAAGGCCTGTCGCCCAGCCAGACCAAAATTGATGGTCAGAACCTGACCCTGAGCTGGAAGCTCGACGCGCTTGAGCTGAAGTCGATTACCGCCGGGCGCAAGATGAGCAATCGCCTGAGCCAGAGTTATATCGACTTGTTTACCCAGACGGGCGACCAGAATCAGGATCAGTTTTCGCAGGAATTCCAGGCGGTTGGCGATGCCTGGAATCATCGTCTCGAATATGCAGCGGGGCTGTTCTATTACAAGGAAAATGCGGACGAATACACCAAGTCAGATTACGGTGGGCCGATGGTGGATGTCTGGCGGGTGAAGTCAGAATCGAAATCTACCGCGCTGTACGGCCAGGCCACCTGGAAACCGCCGGTGCTGGAAGACCGGCTGCGGCTGACGGTCGGCGTGCGCCAGACCCACGATCAGCGCATGGCCACCAAGAGCTTCATCGTCAGCGGTTTCATGCCAGCATCCAATGGCGCCATCGTGGCGGGCGATCGTAGTTTCAACAAATTTACGCCAACCTACACCGTCGATTACGCCTTCACCGATGACATCAACGGTTATGCCAAGATCGCCAACGGTTATCGCGCCGGTGGCTTCAATACGCGCAGTCCGTATTCCAGCTTTGGCAATGGCTTCAATCCGGAAAATGTGCGTTCGACCGAAATCGGCCTGAAGACCAACCTGTTTGAACGCAGGCTGCGCCTCAATGCGGCGGCTTTCGTCAATCGGTTTGCCAACCTGCAGGTCGACCAGCAACGTACCCCGGCCATCTTTACCGATACGCTGAACGCAGGCAAGGCGCGTATCCAGGGGGCTGAGATCGAGCTGAATGCCTTGGTGGGGCAGGGGCTGACGGCCAACCTCTTTTACACCTGGCTACAGTCAGAATACGAAACCTATATTGATAACGGCATCAATATCGCCGCGATCCGGCATTTGCCCAATTCGCCGAAAGGACAGGCTGGCGTTGGCTTGCGCTACGATGGCCCGCGCATCGGTTATGGCAAGCTGGCGGCCAGCCTTGATTACAAATGGCAGAGCAGGCTCTACGCGGGGCCGGCCAACGATACGCGAACCAATGGTTACGGGCTGTGGGATGGGCGTATCCAGTTGGGTAACATCGCCTTGTCGCAAGGCACGCTGCGCGTCGCTCTATGGGGTAAAAACCTGGCCAACAAGGAATACCGGCGTGCCACCACCAACTTGGGGGTGCTCAGCGCGCAATACGGCGAGCCGCGTATGCTGGGAATCGACGTGACGTACGACTATTGAGTCGAGCTTCCCCCAACCAGACAGGGCTCCGCAAGGAGCCTTGTTGCTTTGTGGGTAGAAGGGTGTTGCGCCTGGCCGTAGGGCCGTCGTAAAAAACGCCCGCTCCTTGCGGGAGCGGGCGTTGCGGGGTGATCCCTGAAGATGATCAGCAGGATCAGTAGCCGCTGGCCTTCATGTTGTCGTTTGAGTAGAAATCAACATTGCCGTAGTCCGCTCCCGGCTTGTCGATCGCCAGATGCTGGGGTTTGCCCTGCATAAGATCGAAGGCCGTATAGGTGCCGGCGGTCAGGTCATGATAGAACGCACTGCCCTGGGCAAACAGCTTGGGGCCGGGTGCGTAGAAGTTGTTGACCCAGTTGTAACGCCACAGGTTGTTCTGCCCGTCATAGATGTCGGACATCACGAACAACCAGGAGTCTTCGTCGGCATACACGACGCGGGTCGGGTACAGGTGGCGATAGCCTTCTTTCAGTTTGCCTTCCAGCACATACACGCGATGCAGTTCCCAACGCACGAAGTCCGGATTTTCATGGCCAGGCTTGAGCAGGTTGGCATACTTGTTGGCGCCGATATCCTTGGCTTCGAGGCGGAAGTTGTTGTACGGAATGTACATTTCCTTCTTGCCCACCAGCTTCCAGTTGTAACGCTCGGCTGAGCCGTTGTACATGCGGACTTCATCCACCACGACGGTGTTCGAAGTGGATGGGATCGGGCTGTCGAAACCAAAACCCGGTGCCTGACGCACGCGACGTACGGCGGGGATGTACTGCCAGGCCAGACGGGCATCGGCTTCCTGAGTGAAGTTGTCCATGGTCTTGACCACTTCGCCCTTGTTACGTTCCGGCATGATGGTGACCATCCGCACATAGACGGCGGTTCCCTCAGCCTTCTGGCCGCGTAGCTTGGGATCGTTGCGGCGGCAGTATTGCGCCATCAGTTGCTGACCCCAGGTGATGTTGCCGTTCGGGTAGACCACGGCGGCATCTTCATCGCGGAATTCCACATTTACGAGGGTCGTGAATGTGCCGTTCCAGATCGCCTCGTTACCCGACTTCGGGAACGGGAAGGGAATGGCACCCATGTTGTAGTTGTTCATCCGCTTGCCGTCGGCGGAAGGCTCGGTTTCTGCGCCGTTCTTGGCAACCACCTTGCAGACGGAATCGTCATAGCGGAAGTCACGGTGCGAGGGGAAGACGTGCATTTTGAAGGTGTTCGGATACTTCTTGAACATCGCCTTCTGGCCTTCGGAAAGCTTGTCGCCATACTGCGCCATATTTTGCGCGGTAATGGTGAACTGGGCTTTTTCGCTGGCGTAAGGGTCGGTCGGGTGCTTGCCAATTTCGGCGGTCATGCCGGGGCCAGCCCCCAGCCATTTACCGGTGAATTCGGCAACACCACTGGCCGAACCGGCCTTTTCAGCCCCCATGCAGGTGAGTTCCTTGCCTAGTTTGGCAAGCTCTTCAGGGGTGGCCTTGGCGTATGTCGCACCGCTGGCACCCAGCATGGCGGCGACGGAAAACAGGACTTTCAGCTGCTTGAAACGCATGGTCATTACGATGCTCCTCCGAGTATATGAATTTTTATTTATGCCACCGCACCACAGATCGACAATAACACAGCACTACCTATGGGGCACCATCGGTTGCAACGCCCGTTGTTTGAAACGGGGAACGTCAATTCTAACGATCTTTTGCGGTGTCGGTAGCAAAAAAACACATGCAGGCGCATCGGTCTTCGGTGCCAGCGTGAAACTCCGGCGGTGGCTGAGCGCGCGCCGCCGGAGGATACTGGCAGGGTCAGCGCGCCTGCTGGCTCGCGGCGGCCTGCGCCATGCCATGCCCGACCGGATGCGGGTGATAACCCTGGCGTTCTAGCAGCACCTTGATCAGTACGATGAGGATCACCCCCCCCGGGCCGAACAGGCCGTAGGTGATGACATCATCGCGCTGCTGCATGAGAATTTCCTGCGACATGTAATTGGTAAACCAGGTGGCATAGAGTGCCAGCGGGATGTAGATGTCGAGGTACTTTGAGCGCACATGGCGTTTCGAGGGCGTGGTCTGGAGGATGAAGACCCAGGCGACCATCATGGTAAAGCCGCAGATCCACCAGCCGAGGAAGTTGGTGATCGGCTCGCCGCTGCCTTCCAGCCACGGATAAACGCCGCCGTTCACATGCCAGGTGAAGTTGCCGGCCTCGACCGAGATCGGATCGACGATGAAATCCAGCACGACACAGAACAGTCCGCCGAGGGTGGAAATCAGGGAAATGTTGAACAGTCGCTTCCACAGCGAGGTTTCTGCGCCCATTTTTTCGCTGGGCAGCAGGTAGAGCACCATGTAGAAGGCCGGATAGGCGAAGGATTCCCAGCCCATCGCCACCACCCAGGGAACACCGAGGAAATGGCCTTGCAGCAAGGTGTCGTTGTAGTGATAGGGGCCGAAGATGCCGCCGCCGGAGAAATTGGTGCCGAGGTATTCATAGAACCAGGCAATGAGGAAGCCGACGCCGATACAGGCCACCGTGCGTGCCCAGCCCTTGACCACGCTGGAATGCCAGACGACGATGCCGATACCGATAAAGGTCATCCACACATTGGTGAAGATCTGCGGCTGGGTTTGTGGGTTGAGCTTTGCGGTTTCCCACCAGATCTGCATCTGCTCGGGACCATAGGCCAGGCGCAGGCCGAACAGCAGCAGGGGGATGCCCAGTGCGCCGATCAGGCTGAGGAAGAAGACGCGGCGGCCACGGTCGGCCTGTTCCAGCGTGTAGCCGTAGGCCGGCTGGAGAGTGGAAGTGGAGTTCATGATATTCCGTCCAATAAATGAGGGATGGTCGCGAGGGATTACCAACGCTGGTGGGAGGTGAGTTGGTCGCGCACCAGGGTCGGTGCTTCGGCGACTTGCCAGGCACCATTCACGCTATCGACCACGACATACTGGATCTGCGAAACTTTGTAACCCCCTTTGACGTGGGTTTCATCCGGCGTTTTGTAGGCAATCTGGCCGGTCACCCGCACGCGATTCGGGTTGCCGTTTTCAGCAACGGTGGAAATCACATGCTGGTTGAACAGATAGCCCTGATCACGCAGGGTTTTCAGAATATCGGGGCGGGAGGCCAGATCCCTGCCAACGGCGGTCGAACAGCCGGTGGCGGTCAGTGCCATGCAACTACCCAGGCCGATGGTCGCCGCTACCAGCCAGCGCCGGGTCAGATTGCCCAGGCGGGGGCGAGAGAGGACAATGCTCATTTTTGCTCCTTTCAGGAAATCACAGCGGTCATCAAAAAGCGTTTGATTTTATTGGAAATGCCTCGCTACGCCCAAACGGGATTGCCCGATATGGTGCTTATGGTGCTTGAAGCGGCGGCTCGATGGAGGAAAGTGCCCCATGCCTCACAGCAAACCGGATCCCCGCCTGCGGGATGTCACCCGCTATCCTTTCGCCATGACGATCGCCCCGCGCTTTGCCGACATGGATATCCTCCGGCATCTCAATCATCTCGCGCTGGCTGAGTTTCATGAGGAAGCCCGCACCCGCTTCTTCATGACGTTGCTGGGTGAAGATTTCCTGTTTCGCAAACGCGAATATCGTCTGTTGCCCGTATGCACCACCTATGATTATCTGCATGAAGCCCATTACCCGCAGCTACTGGAAGCCTGCGCGGGTGTGGCGCACATTGGTCATACCTCGTTTACGGTCGCCATGGCACTGTTTCAGAGCGGTCGTTGCGTCTGTCTGTCGAATGCAGTCACCGTTCATGTCACGGTGGATGGTGCATCCCCCCTGCCTGCCGAGCTGCGTGCCTGCCTGCAACGTGGCCTGCTGCGCGACGCATAAAGCGATTTGATACGGACGTGTAATGTGGCATGGTGCGGCATGGCGTGGGCTTGTCGGCTAAACTGTGTTCTTTTTTCTGCCTGCATCTCATGAAAATCACCTTCCTAGGCGGCGGCAACATGGCCAACGCCCTGATCGGCGGCCTGCGTAAGCAGGGGTTTTCCGCTGCTGCCATCCAGGTTATTGAACCGCTGGCTGAAAATCGCGAAAAACTGGCCGCCACCTTTGGCGTGCGCTGTTGCCCGACGGCGGATGCGGCTGCCTTGAATTGCGAGGTGCTGGTGCTGGCCGTCAAGCCGCAACAGATGCGCGAAGCGATGTCGCCTTTGGCCGGACGTTTGCAAAACACCCTGGTCATCAGCATCGCCGCCGGTTTGCGGTTGACGGATCTCGCGCGCTGGCTGGGTGGTCATCGCCAGTTGGTGCGCTGCATGCCCAATACGCCCGCGCTGATCGGTGCGGGTGTCACCGGGCTGTATGCCGATCCGGCCGTCAACCGCGAAGGGCGGGATGTGGCCGAAAAAATCCTGCGTGCGGTGGGCAGCACGCTCTGGCTGCAGGACGAAGCGCAGATGGATGCCGTGACCGCGATTTCCGGGAGCGGCCCGGCCTATGTGTTCTATTTCATCGAAGCCTTGCAGCAGGCCGGGGTCGAACTGGGGCTGGATGTGGCCACTGCGCGCCGTCTGGCGGTGGAAACCTTCGTCGGTGCGGCGCATCTGGCCGAGCAGAGCAAGGAAGAGGTTGCGCTGCTGCGCCAGCGGGTCACCTCCAAAGGCGGCACGACCGCTGCGGCACTCGACGCCTTTGCGGCAAGCGGCATTGCCCAGGCCATCGTGCAGGGTGCCCAGGCGGCCGCAATACGCGGGCGCGAGCTGGGCGAGGAAATGGGAAAAGAGGGAAAAGAGTGAAGGAAAAAGCCGAATCATGCTGATCCAACTACTGCTGCAAATTCTTGACTGGGGCTTCAGTCTGCTGACGATGGCGTTGCTGACGCGCCTGTTGATGCAGTGGGCGCGGGTGCCGTTCCGCAATCCGCTGGGGCAGTTCGTCATGGCCGTGACGGACTGGATCGTCCTCCCCGCCCGTCGTTTGATCCCGGCGGCGGGTGGTGTGGATCTGCCCTGTCTGCTGCTGGCCTGGCTGGCGCAGGCGATGTATCAGGGCGTGTTCCTCGGCCTCATGATGGCCTCAACCAGCGCGCTGGCACCCGGCGGCTTTTTCATCGTCGCCCTGCTGGCGGCACTGGCGGTGATCCGTCTGGGGTTGTATCTGCTGATGGGCGTGGTGATCGTCAGCGCCCTGTTTTCCTGGTTCAATCCACATGCCCCGCTGGCACCGCTGCTGGGCTTGATGAGCCGCCCGTTTCTGGCACCCCTGCAGCGCGTCATTCCGCCGCTGGGCGGTGTCGATTTCAGCCCCATGGCCTTGCTGCTGATCTTGCAGGTATTGCTGGCTGTTCTGGGGCAAGCACAGTTTCATCTGCTACCGCCGCTGTTTTTGCGATGAACTGGCTGCGCGTCGGGCGCGAGGGGGTGA
This sequence comes from Sterolibacterium sp., assembly GCA_018061005.1. Classification (GTDB taxonomy): domain Bacteria; phylum Pseudomonadota; class Gammaproteobacteria; order Burkholderiales; family Rhodocyclaceae; genus Sterolibacterium. The sequence goes on from JAGOVA010000007.1 coordinate 15,974, forward strand.
CCTTGAATTTGCACATACAGCCCGGCGCGAAAAAAACTGCCGTCGCTGGGCTGCATGGCGATGCGTTGAAAATCCGCCTGGCCGCACCCCCTGTCGATGGCAAGGCGAATGAAGCCCTGTTGAGCTTTCTGGCCGCGCAGCTGGACGTGGCGAAGCAGCGCGTCGAGCTGATCAGTGGTGCCAGCAGTCGCAGCAAGCGCGTTTACATTGACCAGCTGGATGCGGACAGCGTCGCAGCCAGGCTGCTCAGACCGCTTCAGACAAAGGCGGCTGAATAGGCCAGATGGCCGTCGATCAGGGTGTAACGCACGCGACCGGGGAGTTCGTAGCCGAGAAATGGCGTGTTCTTGCCCTGACTGCAGAGCGTGGCACGCGTGAGGCGCAGCGTATCCTCCGGATCGAAGATGCACAGATCCGCCGCCACGCCAACCGCCAGCTGGCCGGCTTCAGCCGCGATGCCCAAGATGCGTGCCGGGTCGCAAGTCACCCGCGCCAGCGCGGTGGTAAGCGGCAGTTTCATTTCCTGTGCCCACTTGAGGGTCAGCGGCAACAGCAGCTCCAGCCCGGTGGCACCGGCTTCGGCTTCGGCAAACGGCATCAGCTTGGCATCGTCGTCGACCGGCGTGTGATCGGAACAGACGGCGTTGATCGCCCCCGTGGCCAGTGCCTGCCGCAAGGCCTCGCGGTCGCTTTGCGCACGCAGGGGCGGTTCCAGGCGGGCGTGCGCACTGAAATTGCCGATGTCATGCTCGCACAGATGCAGGTGATGGATGCTCACATCGCAGGTGGCCTGAATGCCATTTTTGCGTGCCGCAGCGATCATCAGCAGCCCGGCTGCGCTGGAAATACGCGTCAGATGCACGCGGGCACCGGTTGCGCGAGCCAGTTGCAGGATGGTGGCCAGCGCGATGGTTTCCGCCGCCACCGGAATGCCGACCAGCCCGAGGCGGGCCGCGATTTCGCCATCATGCGCCACGCCATTGCGGGCGAGGAAAGGGTCTTGCGCCTGCAGCCAGACCGGGAAATCGAAGGTGGCGGCATACTGCAGGGCGCGCAGCAATACTTGAGTATCGACAATGGCGCGATTGGCCTGGCCAAAGGCGCGGCAGCCCGCATCGGCCAGTTCGGCCATTTCGGTCAGCCGTTCACCGGCCAGTTTCATGGTCAGCGCACCGACCGGATACACATGGGCAAATGCCGGCAAGCGGGCGCGGTGCTTGAGCATTTCGACCAGCCCGGGCTCATCGAGCGGCGGATCGGTATCGGGCGGGCAGGCCAGACTGGTAATCCCGCCCGCTGCGGCCGCCGCCATTTCCGACTCCAGCGTGGCGCGGTATTCGTAACCGGGCTCGCGCAGGCGCGCCGAAAGATCGACGAGACCGGGGCAGACCACGCAGCCCGCGGCGTCGATGATGCCCTCAGCCTCAAAACCCGGCGGCATCGCACCGATGGCGACGATGCGCCCATCGGCAATGTACAGGTCGTCCTGCCGGTCGGTCTGGCTGGCCGGATCAACAAGACGGCCATTCTGGATGTGGATTTTCATGGTTGTTCTCAGCTCCCTGCCAGCATGCTCATTACCGCCATCCGCACCGCGATGCCGAAGGTGACTTGCGGCAGGATGACGGAATGGTCGCCGTCGGCGACGGCGGAATCGATTTCCACACCCCGGTTCATCGGCCCCGGGTGCATGACGATCGCATCTGGTTTGGCCAGAGCCAGCTTCTCGGCGGTGAGGCCGTAGGATTTGAAGTATTCCTGCGAACTGGGCAGCAGCGCACCGTTCATGCGCTCGTTTTGCAGGCGCAGCATCATGATGACATCGACACCGCGCAGACCTTCGCTCATGTCGTGAAATACGCGCACGCCGAGGCGTTCGACATCGGTGGGCAGCAGGGTTTTGGGGGCGATCACGCGCACTTCCGGCACGCCCAGGGTGGTGAGGGCGTGGATCTGCGAGCGGGCGACGCGCGAGTGCAGGACATCACCGACGATGGCGATCGTCAGGCCGGTGAATTCCTGTTTGTAATGACGGATGGTGTAGGCATCGAGCAGACCCTGCGTGGGGTGGGCGTGGCGGCCATCGCCGGCATTGACGACATGGATGTGGTCGCGCCGCGTCGCGGCCAGGTGTTCGGCGATCAGGAAGGGCGCGCCGGAAGAGGCGTGGCGCACGACGAACATGTCGGCCTGCATGGCGGCGAGGTTGTCGACGGTGTCGAGCAGCGATTCGCCCTTCGAGGCGCTGGAGGTGTTGATGTTGAGGTTGATGACATCGGCGGAAAGCCGTTTGGCGGCAATCTCGAAGGTGGTGCGGGTGCGCGTCGAGTTTTCGAAGAACAGGTTGAACACGCTTTTGCCGCGCAGCAGCGGCAGTTTTTTGACTTCACGTTCGGCGACTTCGGTGAAGGGTGCGGCGGTGTCGAGGATGGTGGTGAGGATGTCGCGCGGCAGACCTTCGATGGTCAGCAGATGGCGCAGCTCGCCGTGGTCGTTGAGTTGCAGGTTACGCATCCGGTTTTTCCTTGAGCGTGAGGCTGAGGGGAGAGCATGCATCGTCGCCGTTGCGCGCCAGCACCAGCTCTTGATGGGCGGGTAGTGGCGAGTTCAGGGTGTGGGCGCGATAGCGGGCATACACCGGCAGCTCGCGGCCGCCGCGATCGACCAGCACGGCCAGATCGACGCGCCCCGGGCGGCCATGATCGAACAGTTCGTTGAGGGCGGCGCGGATGGTGCGGCCGGTGTAGAGCACGTCATCAACCAGCACGATGTGCGCGCCCTCGATCTCGAACGGCAGCGCGGAGGCCTTGTGGCCGCGCGGCAGGTTGCGGCTGCCACGGCTGCCGAAGTCGTCGCGGTGATAGGACACATCGATGCAGCCCAGTGGCGTTTTGAGCCCCAGCGCCGCATGCAGCCGTTCGGCCAGCCAGACACCGCCGGTGTGGATGCCGACCAGCGCCATTTCAGGTGTGGCATCGGCGCGCAGGGCTTCGACGAGTGCGCCGCACAGTGCCTCGGCATCAGGAATGAAGGGAGGAGAGGTTGCCATGGGATGGGGAGGTACCGGGAACGTGCGTGTCGAAAAAATCCTGCAGGATGATTTGTGCGGCCACGGCGTCGATTTGCTGCTTGCGCGCGCGCCAGTCGTGGCCTTGCCGGGTGAGACGGGTTTCCGCTTCGACAGACGAAAAACGCTCGTCGATCAGGGTGACGGGCAGGTGATAGCGTTCATCGAGCTGCGCGGCGAAGCGGCGGCAACGGCGGCTCAGCTCGTGCTCGCTGCCATCGACCGCGCAAGGCAGGCCGACCACCAGCCGCACGGGTTGCCATTCTTGAACCAGGCGGGCGATGGCGGTAAAACGCAGGGCATTGCTTTCGCCATTGATGACCGTCAGTGGCCGGGCCTGGCCGAGCAGGGTTTCCCCGAGTGCGACGCCGATGCGCTTGAGGCCAAAGTCGAACGCCAGCACCGAACCGGAATCCTGCACGGCATCAGACATGGCATCAGGCATGACCTGCGACATCCGACAGATGGGTGAAGTCGATGCCCAGCAATTGCATGGCGGCCGCCAGGCGTTCTTCGGGCGGCAGATCGAAGATGATGCGCGGGGCAGCCGCGACGGTGAGCCAGGCGTTTTGCGTCAGTTCCCATTCCAGCTGTCCGGCGGACCAGCCCGTGTAGCCCAGGGTGATGAGGTGGTCGCGTGGCTGGCCATTGGCACCGATGCCGACGAGGATGTCGCGCGTGCTGGTCAGGCCGATATCTTCCCGAGCCGCCAGGGTGGATTGCCATTGCCCCACCGGGCGATGCAGGACGAAGCCGCGCTCGGTCTGCACCGGGCCACCGACATACACCGGCGCCAGCCCCAGTTTGGTGTGCTGGTGGGTCACATCAAACGGAATCTCGACCCGCTCGTAGAGCGTGGCGACGTTCATGTCCGCCGGGCGGTTGATGATCACGCCCAGCGCCCCTTGATCGTTATGCTCGCAGACATAAATGAGCGCCCGCGCAAAATTCGGATCGGTCATGGCGGGCATGGCGATCAGAAAATGGTGCGTCAGGCAAAGTGAGGCAGGGCTTGTGGACATGGGCGAATTCTAATCCTCCAGGCCGTCGGCGGCTATGGATGCTCGTGTAAAATCGGGCATTTACAGAAACTTGGAGTCTTTTGTGCAACTCGTCTGTCTCGACCTCGAAGGCGTGCTGGTCCCGGAAATCTGGATCGAATTCGCCCAACGCACCGGCATCACCGAACTGCGCCGCACCACGCGCGACGAGCCGGATTACGACAAGCTGATGAAATACCGCCTGAATCTGCTGGCGCAACACAAACTGGGGCTGCCGGACATCCAGAAAGTGATTGCCGAAATGGGGCCGATGGCTGGTGCCAAAGACTTTCTCGACGCGCTGCGCCGTGATTATCAGGTCATCATCCTCTCGGACACCTTCTACGAATTTGCCATGCCGCTGATGGCGCAACTGGGCATGCCCGCGCTGTTCTGCCACAAGCTCGAAGCCGACGCGCACGGCACGCTGGTCAATTATCACCTGCGGATGCCCGACCAGAAACGCGAAGCCGTCAAACGCTTCAAGGAACTCAAATTCAAGGTGATGGCAGCGGGTGACTCCTACAACGACACCGCCATGCTCGGCGAAGCCCATGCCGGCATCCTGTTTCATCCCCCCGAAAACGTCATTCGCGAATTCCCGCAATTCCCGGTCACCCTGAACTACGCTGAACTACGCGCCGAAATCGACAAGGCCAGCGCGCGTATCTGATGCCATGCACGATACCCGTAATTACACGCTGAGCGCCTCCTGTCCTGACCGGGTCGGGATCATTGCACGGGTTGCCGGTTTTATTGCCGGGCTCAATGGCTGGATACTGGAATCCAGCTACCATTCAGATCACTCCGATCACGCGGATAACAATGAGAGCCACTACTTCATGCGGATGGAAATCCGCGCCTCTTCGTTGTCGTGTGATGTAGACAGTTTCCGCCAGCAGTTTGCGCCACTGGCTACGGCACTGGAGATGGACTGGCAGATTACCGACAGCGCCGTGAAAAAGCGCGTGGTGGTCATGGTCTCGAAGCAGGAACACTGCCTCTACGACCTGCTGGCGCGCTGGCAGGCGAAGGAACTGGATATCGAGATTCCCTGTGTGATTTCCAACCACGAAACCTTCCGTGGTTTTGTCGAGTGGCATGGCATTCCTTTTCATCATGTGCCGGTCAGCGCGGACAACAAACCGGCGGCCTATGCCGAAATCACCCGGCTGTTTCAGGCAGCGCGCGGCGACTGCATGGTGCTGGCGCGTTACATGCAGATCATCCCGCCGGAACTGTGCGCCGCCTATCCGGGCAAGATCATCAACATCCACCACTCCTTCCTGCCCAGCTTCGTCGGTGCCAAGCCTTACCACCAGGCCTACCAGCGCGGCGTGAAGCTGATCGGCGCGACCTGTCATTTCGTCACCCCCGAGCTCGATCAGGGGCCGATCATCGAACAGGACGTGATACGCATCGACCATTCCGATTCGGTCGATGACATGGTGCGTTACGGCAAGGACATCGAAAAAGCCGTGCTGGCGCGCGGCCTGCGCTACTTCCTCGAAGACCGCGTGCTGCTGCACGGCAACAAGACCGTCGTGTTTCGCTGATGGCCGATCACCCCGGCAGCCTTGATACGGCGGCAGAGAAGCTGCAGCTGCTGTGGCGTGCCATGGACTCCAGCTTCAATGGCCTGATCATTACAGGCGCGCCGGAAGCCGCATTGGCGTTTGAGGATGGTAATGCCGATCATGACAGAGACAGCTATCCGATCCGCTATGTGAATCCGGCCTTCGAGCAGATGACGGGGTATGCGGCCGCAGAAATCATCGGCCGCTCGCCGCTGCATATCCTGCAGGCGGACGAACGCAATCAGGAAGCCCTGCTGACCCTGCGCCAGGCCTTGCAGGAGGCGCGGGAATGCCGGGTGACGCTCAACAGCACCCGCAAGGACGGCAGCATGTGGTGGAGTGATGTCCTGATTACACCGGCGCGTGACCGCCATGGCCAGACCACCCACTACATCGGCATCGTCGCGGATGTCAGCGAACAACGCGAGGCGCGCCTGCAGCACAACGCGTCATTGCAGCAGCTGCAGCGACTTTCTGCGTACCTGCAAAGCGCGCGTGAAGACGAGCGCGCCCATATCGCCCGTGAGCTGCACGATGAACTGGGGCAGATCCTCACAGCGCTGAAGCTGGATATTTCCTTTCTGCATACCCAGTACCCGAGCACCCGGGTGATCGCCGAAAAGCTCGACGACATGACGGAGCTGGTCAACACCACGCTGGCCTCGGTGCGGCGCATTTCGGCGGATCTGCGCCCCACCCTGCTCGACGATCTGGGGCTCAAGGCCGCCATTGAATGGCTGGCGCGCGATTTTGAAAAACGCCATCCGCAGATCGTCTGCCAGCTCGCGCTGGAACTGGAGCCGCCGCCCACGGATGACCGCAGGGTTACCGCCGCGTATCGCATCGTGCAGGAATGTCTCACGAATGTGGCGCGCCACGCCCAGGCCAGCAAAGTCCATATCATGCTGTCCGTCGGCCAGCATCATCCGTCCAGCATGCTGAAAATTTCAGTTCAGGATAACGGCCGGGGATTCATCCCGCCGCCCCTCCCCGCCTCGCCGCCCCGGCAGGCCGAACCGGGTGGCTTTGGCCTGATCGGTATGCGCGAACGCGTCGTGGCACTGGGCGGGCAGTTTCATCTGGAAAGCCTGCCGGGCGAAGGCGTGTTCGTCGATGTCGCCATTCCCTTGCCGAAGGAACCGGCATGATCCGTATCGTCATTGTGGATGATCATTTTGTCGTGCGTCAGGGCTTGCGGCAGATGCTCCATGAACCGCTGCGGCATGACGTGGCTGATGGCATGTGCGTCGTCGGCGAGGCCGCCAGCGGTGCGGAAGCACTGCAGCTCTTGCGGGTCACCCCGGCCGATGTGCTGCTGCTCGACATGTCCATGCCCGGCCGCAGCGGTATCGAACTGATCCGGCAGATCAAGAGTGAGCTGCCGAAGCTGGCGATATTGGTTCTGAGCATGCACAGCGAGGGGCAATACGCCCTGCGCGCCATCAAAGCCGGAGCCAGTGCCTACCTGACCAAAGGCTGTGACGCGCAAGAGCTGCTGCGCGCCGTGCAGCAGCTGGCCAGCGGCCACCCCTACATCACGCCACAGGTGGCCGAGTGTCTGGCACTCGGGCTGGCTGAAAAAAGCGTCGCCTTGCCGCATGAACGGCTGTCTGACCGCGAATTCCAGATTTTCAAGCGGCTCATCGAAGGCCAGGGCGTGACGGAAATTGGTGTCGACCTGGCCATCAGCAGCAAAACCGTCAGCACCTACAAGGCGCGGATACTCGAAAAAATGGAAATGCCCAATATCGCCGGGCTGATCCGCTACGCCATCGAGCAAGAACTGACCCAGCCGCGTTAGAGTCGCGTCAGGGTGCTGAGCCGTACTGATGACCCCTGAAACCGCAGTAATCGCCGCGCATGCCCTTCGACAGGCTCAGGGCGAACGGGGGGCTTCACCTTTCCTGATGAACAACGAATCCGTGCAATACGGTATAAGCGTCGCGGCTTTGTCGCTACAAGGCAAGGGGCTGAAGTTGCTGGTGTTCACGCGCTGTTCCTGTCATTCCTGCATAGGCGGGAACCCATCGTCAAAGGTGCTGCTGAGCGCATCTTGATCACCGTCATTCCCGCGCAGGCGGGAATCCATGATGCCGCAGAGGCGCACGTTATTGCCGGATTCCCGCCTGCGCGGGAATGAGCGGCTTGTTGGCTCGGGTTTCTGACATGAGCTGTCAGCAAACGCCTACACGTTGTCGTCAGTTTGCGCTGATCACTTTAGGCCGTCGCCGATAGCCCGCCGGGCGTGGCCGACGCATCATGGCGACTCGTGTTGCGAGGTGTCCATGAAAATCCTCATCGTGCAGAAATCAGTGGTGCTGTGCCAGCGGATCATCAATCTGCTGGAAGCCAGCCATCGTTATGAAGCGATCGGACTGGTGGGCAAGCCGCACAACGCGCTCCGGCTCATTGCGACAGACAAGCCTGACGCGTTGTTGCTCGATCTGCATCTGGCGGGCGGCGCGGCCATGCAGTTGCTGAAGGATTTGCAGGCGCAGCAGCTGAGCCTGCCGGTGCTGCTGCTGGCCGAGTCGACAGAGCTGGCCTATCTGCAGCGCGCCCAGGCGCTGGGGGTGCAGGCGTTGCTCGTCAGGGAAGGTGAATTCGAACACATCGTGGCCACGCTGGATCAACTGCTGCTGGCGGGTGAACACGCCGCCCCGGCTCATCCGCTGATCCATTGAATACTGTCCAGGAGATCAAAATGCACGCGCAAACGGCCTATCAGACAACGATCCCTACGCATCTCGTGCTGGGTGTGGCGGCGGTGCTGGGGATCGTGCTCAGCGCTGAAAGCCCCGAATGGATGCCCTGGCTGGTGCTGGCCATGCTCATCCTGATGGCGGCCTGCCTTTACTGGGGGGCTCAGCGCGTGGCCGCAGTGCGGGCGGGCGAGCTGACGGCAGCCACCGGAGGCACTGCAGATGCAGCAATCACGCAGGCGGTGCCGGGTTTCGAGCGCAGTGTGGTTGATCTTTGCAGCAGTGTGCTGCCGATCTGGCAAGGACAGGTCGGCCTGGCGCGGGCGCACACCGAAGAATCGGTCACGGCGGCTTCCATTCGTTTTGCCGACATCCTGCAACGCATAGAGGCCACCGTTTCAACCGCTGCGGGCGGGCAGGAGGGCGGTTTTGCCGAGTTGCTGCAGGACAGCCACCGTGAGCTCAACGCGCTCATCAACACCCTGCGCTCGGCACTGGTGTCGAAGCAGAAAATGCTGAACGAGCTGGATGACATGGCGCGCTTTATCGACGATCTCAAGCAGATGGCCACGGATGTCGGTGAAATCGCCAAGCAGACCAATCTGCTGGCACTGAACGCCGCCATCGAGGCCGCGCGGGCGGGCGAAGTGGGGCGGGGCTTTGCGGTGGTGGCGGATGAAGTCCGCAAGCTGTCGAATCTTTCGGGCGACACCGGCCGGCGCATCGGTGAAACCGTGGGGACGGTCACCCAGGTGATGGCCTCCACCGTTGAGCTTTCCAGAAAATACGCCAGGGATGAAGACGCGATGCTGGCCAGCTCTGAAAAAACCATCGATGGCGTCATGACCCGCTTCAGCCAGGCCACCAGTACGCTGGAGCAGAGTGCCAGCCACATGCGCGAGGAAAGTCAGGCGGTGGGCACGGAAATTTCAGAGGTATTGCAGGCTCTGCAATTTCAGGATCGCGTCAATCAAGTGTTGCATCACGTTTGCGACGATCTGGACAAACTGGCGCAGGAAATTAAACAGCACGCGCAGCAGGGCGATGCTTCAGCGATCGACGTGCCGCGCTGGCTGGATACGCTGTCGCGCACCTACACCATGCCCGAGCAACTCAGTGTGCATCATGGCAGCCGCTACAAGCCTGCAGCGGCCAAATCCGGCGACATCACCTTTTTCTGAACCCGCTAATTTCAAGGAGAGCCAGCATGGGCAAGACCATCATGATCGTCGACGATTCCACTTCGCTACGCCAGGTCGTCGGCATGACCCTCAAGAGCGCGGGCTATGAGGTGATCGAAGCCTGCGACGGCAAGGACGCGATGGCGAAGCTGACCGGGCAAAAGGTGCACTTGATCATCTCTGACGTGAATATGCCGAACATGGATGGCATTACCTTCGTCACCGAGATCAAGAAGAACCCGGCCTACAAATTCACCCCCGTCATCATGCTGACCACCGAAGCCACCGACGAAAAGAAGCGTATGGGTCAGGCGGCAGGTGCCAAGGCCTGGATGGTCAAGCCTTTTCAGCCGCAGCAGATGGTGGCGGCGGTTGAAAAACTGGTGATGTGACGCTGAGCGATCCACGCTGCACGCGCTACTTTCTACCCTCCATCCTCTACCCGCCACCGTCTTGCAGGAGCCTGCCATGAGCTTTCAACTGGAATTTGATGCCACTGCCACCCATGCCCGGCTGGCGGGGGAGCTGACGATCTATTCGGTGAGCGAAATCCGTCAGCGTTATGTGGACGCGGTTGAGCAAAAGCAGCCGGACAGTTGCGAAATTGATCTGGCGGACGTCAGCGAAATCGACACCGCCGGATTGCAGCTGATGTTGCTCATCAAGAAACGTCCCGGCGTGAATACGCAATTCATCCGGCATTCTTCCAGTGTGTTGCGGCTGATCGATCTGGCCAATCTGGGCGGCGCGCTGGGTGACCCGATGCTGATTGATAAATCTACGCAGGAGGCACAGTCATGAGTCTGCAGAACGATCTGGACGGCCTGCTGCAGGAGTTTGTCGAAGAAGCGCGTGAGCTGATCGCGCAGATGGAAGAAATCCTGTTGCGCGCAGAAAGCGGCGACTGCACGAGTGAGGACATGAACGCCTTGTTCCGCTGCGCGCATACCATCAAGGGTTCGGGCGGTCTGTTCGCGCTCGATGAAGTGGTGCGCTTTACCCATATTGTTGAAAGCGTGCTGGTGCGTTTGCGCAACGGTGTTTTCGTGTTCACGCCGGAACTGGTCAGTGTGCTGCTTGAATCGCAGGATCACATCAGCCAGCTCATTGCCGCCGTGGCGGTGGGTGAGGTGCAGGATGCCGCGCGCAGCGATTGGCTGATCCAGAAGCTGCTGCCCTGGTCGGCCACCGATGAAGCCCAGACCGGTGGCGCACTGGTCGTGCCGCCCGCCGATGACGCGGGAGTGACCGTGGAGGTGGGCGTGGCGGGTGAAGCGTTCGGTGCCGAGCACTGGCACATTTCCATGCGCTGCAAACCCGGTGTGCTGGCCGACGGCATGGATCCTTTGTCCTTCATCAACTACCTGTCGCGGCAAGGCCGTATCGTGCATGTCGAAACGGTGACCGATGCCCTGCCCGATTTTGAAGCCGCCGATCCGGAATCCTGTTATCTGGGCTTTGAAGTCGCGCTGGAAAGCACGGCCAGCAAGGCCGAACTGGAAAGTGTCTTCGAGTTCATTGCCGAAAATGCGCTCATTGTCATCCTGCCGCCGAACAGCAAAATCAGTGAATATCTCGATCTGATTGCCTCCCTGCCAGAAGACCGGCAGCGGCTGGGTGAAATCCTGGTGGCCTGCGGCACGCTGACCCCGCGTGAGCTGGAGCAGGCACTGGCCGCACAAAAATCATCGGCATCTGCTTCCCTGCTGGGCGAAATTCTGGAAGACCAGATCAAGGTAGCACCGGTGCTGGTTGATGCGGCCGTTAAAAAACAGCGCAACATCGAAGAAAAACACGCGACGGAAAACAAAAATGTGCGCGTCCCGGCCGAGCGGCTGGATGCCCTGATCGACCGGATTGGCGAGCTGGTGATTGCGGGGGCGGGCAGCCATGCACAAGCCATGAAAACCCGCCAGCCGGCCATGCAGGAATCGGCCTCGCAACTGCTGGCGCTGGTGGAAGACATCCGCGACAAGGTGCTGAGTTTGCGGATGGTCGCCATCGGCGAAGTGTTCTCCCGCTTTCCCCGGGTGGTGCGCGATGTGTCGCGTGAGCTGGGCAAGGAAATCGAGTTGAAAATCACCGGCGCAGAAGCCGAGCTCGACAAGTCGATGATCGAAAAAATCGCCGATCCCCTGATGCATCTGGTGAGGAATGCCATGGATCATGGCATTGAATCGGTGGAGCAGCGGATGGCCGCAGGCAAACCGACGCGCGGCACCTTGTCGCTGGACGCGTATCACGAGTCGGGTCTGATCGTCATCCAGGTCAAGGACGACGGGCGCGGGCTGGATACCGCGCGGATTCTGGCGAAGGCCATCGAAAAAGGACTGGTGGTCGAAGGCGCAGCACTGAGCGAGCAGGAAATTTTTCGCTTGATCCTCGAACCGGGGTTTTCCACGGCAGACAAGGTGAGCAATCTTTCCGGGCGCGGCGTAGGCATGGATGTGGTCAGAAGCAACGTCGAAGCCCTGCGCGGTACGCTGGATATCCACTCGACCCTGGGGCAAGGTACGTTGATCCGGCTGTGCCTGCCGCTGACGCTGGCGATCATCGACGGCTTTCATGTGGGCGTGGGCGGCGCGCAATTCATCGTGCCGCTCGACATGGTGGTCGAGTGCATCGAGCTACAGGTGGCCAACGATCAGGTGGATTACATGGAGCTGCGCGAGGAAGCGCTGCCTTTTGTGCGCCTGCGCCAGCTGTTTGGCGAAAGCGGCCCGGCGCACGCCCGCCCGCGGGTGGTGGTGGTGCGCTTTGCCGGCAAGACGGTGGGGCTGGTGGTCGACCGCATCTACGGCAAGTGCCAGACGGTGATCAAGCCGCTGGGGCCGCTGTTTGAAAACGTGCCCTGTGTTTCCGGTTCAACCATCCTGGGCGATGGCGAAGTCGCGCTGATCATCGACGTGGCGCAGCTCGTCAATGAGGTGGTCGGCCGTGAATGGCGGGGCAACCGCAGCGCGCCTGCTCTGCCGCGCTCAGCAGTCGCCGCAGCCGTCTGAATTTTTACCGGGAGCCGATCATGCGTCGCATCAAGGTTCTGATCGTCGATGACTCCGCCGTCGTGCGGCAGGTCATGGCCAAAATTCTTGCGACGGCACCGGATATCGAAGTCATCGGTATGGCTGCCGATCCGCTCTATGCACGGCAGAAAATGGCGCAGACCTGGCCGGATGTCATTACCCTCGACATCGAAATGCCGCGCATGGATGGCGTGACCTTTCTGCGTCAGCTGATGGCCGAACGCCCCACGCCGGTCGTGGTGTGCTCCTCGCTGGCCATCAGCGGTGCTGAAACCACGATCCAGGCACTGGAAGCGGGCGCGGTTTCGATCATCACCAAGCCAGAGCTGAATGTGCATGACTTCCTGCACAACGCGGCGAATGACATTGTTTCGGCCGTGCGCGCCGCAGCGGCCGCCAACCTGCGCAATCTCGCACCCCGCGCCAGCAGTAGCGTCAGCAGCGGTGCCAACATTAACGCCAACACCGCCGCGCGCTTGGCATCCCCGCTGCCCGCTGCCGCCAGTGCCATGGCGCAAACCACCGAACGGCTGGTGGCCATCGGCACCTCAACCGGCGGCACCATCGCGCTGGAACAGGTACTCACCCGTTTGCCGCGCATCTGCCCGGGTATCGTGGTGGTTCAGCACATGCCCGCCCAGTTCACCGCCCAGTTTGCCGCGCGGCTCGATGGCATTTGCGAGATCGATGTGGCCGAAGCCCGCCATGGCCAGCGTGTGCTGCCGGGCTTGGCCCTGATTGCGCCGGGTGGCCTGCATATGTCGCTCACCCGCAGCGGGGCGTATTACCACGTCGAAATCAAGGATGCGCCACCGGTCAATCGCCATAAACCCTCGGTAGATGTGCTGTTCCGCTCGGTGGCACGGCATGCCGGCCGCAATGCGATGGGCATCATCATGACCGGCATGGGCGACGACGGCGCACGTGGCCTGAAGGAAATGCACGATGCCGGGGCCTGGACACTGGCGCAGGATGAAGAAACTTCGGTGGTCTACGGCATGCCCGCCGAAGCCGTAAAACTCGGCGCAGTCGACCGCAGCCTGCCGCTCCCCGCCATCGCCGCTGCGTTGATGCAGGGGCCGCCAGCCGGGAGGCGCGACCCATGATTTCAAAAGATTTGCCTGAAACCCCATACCTGAACCTGATAGGGAGATCATCATGACCACCGCCGTTGCGACCCAGGAAGCCGCTGCCCGTATTGAACACCCCGTTGTTGCACAAACCGAAAAATCCCGGCGTGGCCAGCTGTATCTGGCCTTCATGCTGGGGGGCGAAGTCTTTGCCATCGACATTTTGCGGATTCGCGAGATCATCGAATATATCAAGCCGACCGCCGTGCCGATGATGCCGCCTTCGCTGCGCGGCGTGATCAATGTGCGCGGCTCGGTGGTGCCGGTGGTTGATCTGGCCGTGCGCTTCGGTTGGCCGGAAACCGGCGTGGGGCGGCGCACCTGCATTGTCATCGTCGAGATCGAGCATAACCACGCACGCCATGTGCTGGGGCTGGTGGTCGATAAGGTGAATATGGTCACCGACATCAAAAGCGAAGAGATCGAACTGCCACCGGCCTTTGGTGCGCGCATCAATACCGATTTCATTACCGGCATGGCGCGCATCAACAACCAGTTCGTCATTGTCCTCAATATCGAACGCACTTTAACCATCGAGGAAATGGCAGCCGTCCAGCGGGCGGCCGTGGCGCGCAACCCTGAAATGGCCTGAAACAGGCTGAAACGATCTAAGCCCGTAACAACCCCAGCTGGATGTCACAACTTACAACGGAGGCGAACATGCTCGCGAAACTCACCATGAAATCCAAATTGCTGGCCTTGATGTTGCTGGCCATTCTCACCCTGATCACGGTCGGCCTGGTCGGCGCACTGGGGATTGCTGATACCCGGGAATCGGTGCGCCATGTCGGCAAGGTGCTGCTGCCTTCGGTCTCCAGTCTGGGGATGATGAATGAAGGCCAGACCTTTATCCGCTTCAATAACCTCAGAACTGCTATCTGGGAAAACAACTACGCGTCACAGGATAAATTTGCCGAAGTGCTGGTCAAGCGCAAGGAAACCTTTGCCCGCATCGAGCAGGCGCGGCAGATCTATGAAGTCCTGCCGCAAACCGGGCATGAAAAGGAGTTGTGGCAGCAGTTCCTGCAATACTGGGGCATCTGGCGCACTGAGGAGCAGAAGCTGGCCGACATTATCGACAGCCTGAGCAAAAGCCAGTCCGAAGCCCAGCAGAAGGCGCTGTTCATTGATTTCTACAAACAGAATGCGCGAACCACCGCTGCATTCCAGGAGAATAAAGCCAGCTTCGACAAGATCCTCGAACTCAATGTGAAAGGCAGCGAGACGGCGGTGAATGAGGCGATCGCCGCTGCGGTATTTTCCAACAACCTGATGCTGGGGGTGGGCGGTGCCGCCATCGTACTGCTGATCGTGCTGAGCGCCGTGATCGTGCGCGGCATTCTGCGGCAGCTGGGCGGGGACCCGGCCTATGTGGCCGAGATCGTCGGCAAGGTGGCGGCGGGAGATTTGTCGATGCAGGTAACCACCCAGCCGGGCGATAGCGGCAGCATGCTGGCGTCGATCAAGCTGATGATAGCCCGCCTGGCGCAGGTCATCAACGAAACCCAGGCGGTGGTCGGTGCGGCGGCACAGGGCGATCTTTCGAAGCGCATCGAACTGGCCGACAAGCAGGGCTTTGCCAAAGCGCTGGGCAGCAGCGTGAACCAGCTGGCCACCACCAGTGCCACGGTGATGCAGGATGTGGGTCAGGTGCTGGGGGTGATGGCCGAGGGCGATCTGACGCAGCGGGCGTCCACCGGCTATGCCGGGGATTTTCAAACGTTGGCCAGCGCACTCAACAGTTCATTGGACAAGCTCTCCAATACCATGATCGAAGTGCGTACCACGGCCGAGGCGATCGGCAGTGCCTCCGGCCAGGTGGCATCGACCTCGCAATCGTTGTCGCAGGCGACCACCGAGCAGTCCGCCAGTCTGGAGCAAACCACGGCGTCGATGGAGCAGATGTCGGCCTCGATCAACCAGAATACCGAGAATGCCAAAGTCACGGACGGCATCGCCAAACAGTCGTCCGACGATGCCATCAAGGGCGGCACGTCGGTGCGTGCCACGGTGGAGGCGATGAAGGCGATTGCCGACAAGATCGGCATCATCGATGACATTGCTTACCGCACCGATTTGCTGGCGTTGAATGCTGCCATCGAAGCGGCGCGGGCCGGCGAACATGGCATGGGCTTTGCGGTGGTGGCCGCTGAAGTGAGGAAACTGGCCGAACGCAGCCAGATTGCCGCGCAAGAAATCGGCGAGCTGGCCAGCAACAGCGTGAAAACCGCAGAAGAGGCGGGCGAGTTGCTCGGGGCGATGCTGCCGTCGATCCAGAAAACGGCGGATCTGGTGCGTGAAATTACCTTTGCTTCCAACGAACAGGCCAGCGGCGCCGGTCAGATCAATGCGGCGATGATCCAGCTGAACCAGATCACCCAGCAGAATGCGGCAGGCTCTGAAGAGCTGGCGGCGACCGCCGAGGAAATGAATGCCCAAGCGGAACAGTTGCAGGCGCTGGTTGAACAGTTCCAGATCAGCGGAGATGACGCGGCGGGCGCAGCGACACGGGCGCGGACGAAGGCAGCAAAGCGCGCAGCAGCCCCGGTGGCGAGCGCGAAACGGGCATCTTTACGAGAGGCCGCGCTGCCGGAAGGCTATGCCAACTTTGCCTGATTTGATGGTCGAGCTTGTTCTTGTCAGCAGGAGTTGTCATGCACACTGAACCCACCAAACCCTCTGCTACTGGCTCATCTGCCATCGAGCCCATGGCAGAAACAGAATTTGGCCGGGGCGAAATTCTGGCGGTGGACGATACGCTCGAATCGCTCGCCTATCTGTGCGAAATCCTTCGTCATCACGGCCATGTGGTGCGGGCGGCACCGGGCGGCGATCTGGCCTTGTGGTCGGCTTGCAGCAAGCCGCCGGATCTGGTGCTGCTTGATGTCCGCATGCCGGGCATCGACGGCTTTGAGGTCTGCCGTCGCCTCAAGGCCGATGCGCGCACCGCGCAGGTGCCGGTGATCTTTCTTTCTGCGCTGGATGACATTGACGACAAGTTGCAGGGGTTTCGGGCCGGCGGTGTGGATTACATCGCCAAACCTTTCGAGCCTGCCGAAGTGTTGCAGCGCGTTCGCACCCATGTGCGGCTGGCGCAGCTGACGCGGGCACTGGAAGCCGAGCGGCTGGCACTGGCGCAAAAAGTGCGCGAGCGCACGGCCGAGCTGGAGGCCACCAACCAGCGGCTACGGCTGGTGGCCAGCGCGTTTGAGGCCAGCTTCAGCGGCATGGCCATTACCGATCCACAGGGCACGATCCTGGCGATCAACCCGGCCTTTACGCGGATGACGGGCTATGGGCGCGATGAGTGCATCGATCAGAACATCCGCCTGCTGCGTGCTTCACGTCATGAAGCGGCGTACTTCAAAAAAATGTGGCAGACCCTGGCCGAGCAGGGGCGATGGAGCGGCGAAATCTGGAACCGGCGCAAGGATGGCACGGAGAAGCCTCAGTTGCTGAACATTGCTGCCGTGCCCGGCACGAGCGGGCAAGACCGGTATACGCATTACGTCGCGGCGTTCAGTGATCTGGCGGAAATCCGGGAAGCGCAAGAGGTGATTGATTATCTGGTGCATCACGATCCGCTGACCGGTCTGCCGAACCGGCTGATCGCCCAGGATCGCTTTAGTCAGTGGCTGGCGGCGGGGACAACGGATGAGCATATTTCAGTGGTCTGCATCAATCTGGATCGCTTCCGCCTGATCAACGACCGGCATGGTTACGCCACCGGCAATGCGGTGCTGCAATGGGTGTCGAAAGCCATGAACGATTTGCTGCCTGCGGGCAGTACGCTGTTTCGGGAAGGGGCGGATGAGTTTGTTCTGATCCATCGTGAGCGCAAGGGGCTGGCCGATACCCGGCAAATGGTCGAGGCCATACTGGCCTGTCTCAATGCCGGGATCCCGACGGGGGTTGCGACGGGCGTGGAGGACATGGCCGCCGATGTGCTGTCCTCCAGCATCGGGATTGCCACCTATCCGGCCGATGGTCACAGTTTTGAAACGCTGATTGCCAATGCCTCGCTGGCGCTGCGACGCATCAAGGAGAAAGGCGGCAACGCCTGTGCGTATTTCTCGGAAAGTCTCGATCAGGGGATGCGAACGCGCTTCGAGATTGCCCGGCATTTGCACAAGGCATTGAGCCAGGGTGAGTTTGAGGTGTATCTGCAGCCACAAACCAGCGCGCAGGGTGCGCGCATCGTGGCGGCGGAAGCCTTGTTGCGCTGGAAGTCGGCCGAACTGGGGTCGGTTTCTCCCGCCAGCTTCATCCCGGTGGCCGAGGAAACCGGCGACATCGTGGCCATTGGCGCGTGGGTGCTGGATACGGTGTGTGAGCAAATCGCGGCCTGGCGCAGGGATGGGCTGGGGGATCTGCGGGTGGCGGTCAATCTTTCGGCGCGCCAGTTTACGCGCCACGACATCTGTGCGACGGTGGCGCGGGCACTCGCACACAGCGGTATTCCGCCGACCTGTCTGGAGCTGGAAATCACCGAAAGCGCGCTGATCGACGATGTGCAGGAAGCCATTACGACCCTGCAGCAACTCAAGCAACTGGGCGTTTCGATTTCGCTGGATGATTTCGGGACGGGCTATTCGAGCCTGAGTTATCTGAAGAAATTTCCGATTGACTATCTCAAGGTCGATCAATCCTTTGTGCGCGATCTGATCGTTGATGTCGATGCCAATGCGATCGTGCGGTCGATCATCGGCCTGGCGCACAACATGCGGATGAAGGTGATTGCCGAAGGGGTGGAGACGGTCGAGCAGATGAACTTCCTGATCGACCAGCAGTGCGATATGCTGCAAGGTTATTATCTGGGGCGGCCGATGCCGGTGGCACAGTTCCGTGCATTGATCGAAGTACAAACCCGGCAAGACAGAACGGAGTGAAGCATGGACGGGATGCCGGTGGCACTTGCGGAACGCGCAGATCGAGCGGATGGCACCGCTTCGTCGCTGAAAGGCCGCATCCTGGTGGTCGACGATCACCCGGACATGCTGCAACTGCTGGCGCAGATTCTGGAGGCGGCGGGCTACCAGACCTGTCTGGCCGGCAGCGGCATGGAGGCCTTGTGGTGCGCCGTGCATCAGCCGCTGGACCTGATCCTGCTGGATGTCCGCATGCCCGGCATGAACGGGCTGGAAGTCGCGCGGCTGCTGAGAGGCCACGCCGCCACGGCCAGTGCGCCGATCATCATCGTTTCGGCGGCAGATAGCCCGGCAGACCGCATCGCCGGGTTCGCCGCCGGAGCGGTGGATTTCATCAGCAAACCCTTTGTGGATGAGGATGTGCTGGCGCGGATCGATACCCATCTGCAGATGTCGCAGGTGTGTGAGGATGTGTTGCGACAGCGGCAGGCGGCGCGGCTGGGAGGCACGCAGCCGCAGGGTGCAGCGCAGACCACCGATGCCGTGCTGGAAGAGTTGCTCGCAGCCAGCGTCTGCGCCACGCTGCTGCTCGATGCACAGGGTTGCACGCGCTACGCCAACCCGGTGCTGCTGCAGTGGCTGGGGCAGACGGTGGAGACGTTCAGCCCGGCGCTGTCGCAGCTGCTGGCCAGCCTGGGTCGCGTGCAGGCGAATGAATTGCGCTGCAAGCTGCCGGGGCTGCCGGTGTCATGCAATGCCCATATTGCCCGGCTGCCTGTCGGGCAGGCGGACAGCACCGTGGCCAGCACACCAACTCACACGCACACCCAGGCCAGCCGCATCGTCGTGTTCTCGCCGGAAACCGTTCAGGCACAGGCCGCGATAGCCCAGGATTCCCCTTTGTTTCAGGCGCTGGCTTCGTTTGCCACGCAGTCGGCCAGTTATCCGGGGCTGGAGGCGTCGATCCGCGATGCCGTCCGGCAGCAGGAGCTGCGCTTGCTCTATCAGCCGATCTTCGATCTGACCCAGATGCGTCCGCTGGCGCTGGAAGCTTTGTTGCGCTGGCAGCATCCGCGTCATGGTTTGCTGGCGCCGCACCAGTTTCTGGCCACGGCCGATGAAACCGGCGAGATCGTGGCAATCGGGCACTGGGTGTTCGATCAGGCCGGGCAACAGCTGGCGCGCTGGCAGCAGGCTGAAGATGGCCATGCCCATGGCCATGTCCATGCGCGGTCGATTGCCATCAACCTCGATGCCCTGCAACTCGGGCAGGAGCATCTGGTGGCGGAGGTGGCGGCGTTGATCGAACGTTACAGATTTGCGCCCGCGCAGCTGATGATCGAAGTGGCGGCTGCGAGCCTGCTGGAAGATATGCCGCAAGGCATGGCCATGCTGCAGCGGCTGAAAGCCCTCGGCGTGACCCTGACGCTGGATCGTTATCGCCATGATGCGGCGTTGGTAGAGCTGCTGTCACGCCTGCCGGTGGATATCATCAAGCTCGAACCGACGCTGCTGCGTTCGCTCGACCATACGCCGCAGCAGCCGGACATCCTGCGCGATCTGGTCGATCTGGCGCATGCCCTGGGCAAGCGGGTGATTGCGCATGGCATCGAGCAGGACCGCCATCTGGCTTTGCTGAGTCTGTGCCAGTGCGACATGGGGCAGGGCTATCTGCTGGGCGTGCCGGCGGTGACGGGGACGTATTTTCCGGCAGATGGCCATGGCTGAGCCACCCGGAAATCCGTTCAGCCGCGAAGCCCTGATGGATGCCATCAACGTCACGCAGGGCGTGTGGGTGGTCGAGCGCAGCCGCTTGCTGCACACGATCCTGGGCTCCTGTGTGTCGGTCTGCCTGCACGATGCCGTGGCGGGCGTGGGCGGCATGAATCACTATGTGTATCCACCGCGCGGTGTTGGCATGATCGAACGTTTCGGCAACACGCCTTTCAGTGCCGATCTTTGTCTGGACGGCCTGCTGGAAGCCATGCTGCGGGCGGGTGCGCGGCGCGAGCGGCTACGCGCCAAAGCCTTTGGTGGCGGGCAAATGTTCGATCTGGGCGATGCCATTGCCATCGGCAAGCGCAACACCAGTTATGCCCGCTTCTGGCTGACGAATAGCGGGATTCCCCTCGATCTTTCCGATTTTCACGGCAGCCACACCCGCAAGCTGGTGTTTCACCCGGCCAGCGGCCAGCATTTGTGCCAGCACCTGCCCACCCGTTTTGAACCGACGCCGGTCAAATGAGGATCTCATGAAGCGCATCAATCATCTCACGCCACCCCGCGGCGTCGTCACCCCGGGCGCATCCTGCGGGCGCTGGCTGGTCTGGCTGCTGCTTGGAGTTTTACTGGGGCTGATGCACCCGGCGCAGGCCGCAGAACCGGCGATATCGACCGATGCAGATAATTCCAACCCGTTTGCCCGGCGAAATGTGCTGGTGCTCAATTCCGCCAGCGAAGGTTACGGCGGTTACGAAGTGGTGGTGCAGGGCATACAGGACGGTGTGCTGAGTGCCGGGGGAAGTACCGACGATATTTATGTCGAAAAGCTCGATCTGACGCGTTTTAACAGCCCCGCTTACCGTCGGGAACTGGCCAGCCTGCTGCAAAACAAATATGCGGCTAAAGCCATTGATCTGGTGATCGTCATCCAGAGGGGCGCGTTGGATTTTGTTTTGAATGAGGCTTACGCGTCATTCGGCAAGTTGCCTTTGCTGGTGGTTTTTGTGGATAAACATACCCTGTCTTCGTCGCTGCCGGAAAATGTGGTGCTGCTGCCTTATGTCGTCGACTTTGGGCGATCATTGCGCCAGGTACTCAACCTGTTTCCGCAGACCCAGCGCGTGGTGATGGTCGGTGGCTCCAGTCCGATCGACCAACGCCTGGTGGCGCAGGCACGCCGTGATTTCAGCCCCTGGCAAGGCCAGCTGGTCTTTGAGTATCTGGATGATGGTGATTTGCCTAAGGTGATGGCGCGTATTCGTCATCTTCCGGCAAACAGCCTGATCACGATGGGTACTTTTTATCGCGACAAAGACGGCAATTATTTATCATCACGCGGCGTATTTCTCGACATCGTCAAGCAGGCCAACGCGCCTTTCTTTTCGCAATGGGATGCTCAGCTGGGCCAAGGCATTGTGGGGGGGGGCATGATCGATGTCAAAGGAATGGGACGCCAGGCAGCACAACTGGCGGCTGATTATTTTTCCGGCAAAAAGTCTTTTGCCCAACTCCGGCAGGAGCCTGCCCTGCCGCCCATTGCCGGGTACGACTGGCAGGCGATACAGCGTTGGCAGGGCGATACCCGTGCATTGCCCGAAGGCGCGCTAGTCATCAATCGGCCGCCCACGTTGTGGGGGCAATATCGTAACGAGGTGCTGGTTACCGTCGTCGCGCTGCTGTTGTTGCTGTCGTTGGTGATTGCGCTGGTGTGGATCAACCGGCGCCGCCAGCATGCCGAGGCGCATTATCGAACCCTGTTTGAATATGCCCCGGAAGCCATCATCATCAGCGATGTCGATCGGTTCAGCTGGGTATCCATCAATCCCCGGATGGTCGAGCTGACAGGGTATACGCTCGAAGAGCTGGCCAGCGTTTCGTTCAAAAGGCTGTTTGATTGCTTGCAGCCCGACGGCCGTCCCTGGGATGAAAAGCTGGCCCGTGAGAATGGACTGCGCGCGCTGGCCGGTGAAGAGATCGTGGCAGAGCGAAACCTGCGCCATCGTGACGGCCATACCGTCATGTGTGAAGTGCGTGTGGTGCGCGTCCCTGATCCCCGCCGTCGGCTGGTGCGGATCAGCCATATCGACATCACCCGGCGCAAGCAGATGGAGCGCGACCTGCAGAAGAAAACGCGGGAGCTGGAATATGACCGCAGCTGGCTGAAAACGTTGCTGGATGCCCTGCCCAATCCGGTCTGGCTACGCAGCCCCGAAGGGGTTTATCTGGAGTGCAATCAGGCGTTTTGCCTGACCTTTGACCAGCCACGTGAGGCGGTGCTCGGCAAAAGTATTGCGGAATTTCACGCCAGTGCCGACGTTGAATCTTTGCAGCGGCTGGATCGCGAGGTTCTTGATAGCGGCCAGCCCAAAACGATGGAGGAGATTGTCACCGCAGCGCAGGGCACGCGGACGTATGTTTCGACCAAGGTGCTTATGTCCTTGCCCGATGGCACGCTGGTGGGGGTGCTGGGTACAGCGTATGACATCACCGAAATCCGCGCAACCGAAGGTGAGCTCGCGCATTACCGTGAGCATCTGGAAACGCTGGTGGCAGAACGCACCCAGGCGCTGAGTGCGGCCATGGTGGCGGCGGAAGCGGCGAATCAGGCGAAGAGCGTGTTTCTTTCCAACATGAGCCATGAGCTGCGGACGCCGCTCAATGCGGTGATCGGCTTTTCCCGCCTGCTGGCAAAGTCGGCGCATCTGGATGAGAAGGAGCGGCAGAATCTGCAAATCATCAATCGTTCCGGCAACCATCTGCTGACCCTCATCAACGATGTGCTGGAGCTGTCGAAGATCGAGGCCGGGCATGTGGCGCTGGTGGCCTCGGCAACGGACATCAGCGCATTGGCGCAGGAAGTGACCGAGATGTTGCGCGCCCGCGCCGAGCAAGGCGGGCTGCAGCTGGAGCTGACGCTGGAATCCCTGCCGCATCGGGTGCACACCGATCCCGTCAAGTTGCGGCAGGTGCTCATCAACCTGCTGGGCAATGCCATCAAATTTACCCAGCAGGGCAAGGTCAGCCTGAGTGTGCGTGAGCTGGGACGAGACCGGGGCGAGAGCCTGATCGAGTTTGTGGTGTGTGATACCGGCATCGGCATTGCGGCGGCGGATCAGCAAAAAATCTTCGAACCTTTCGAGCAACTGGTCACCCATGCCACGACGGCGGGGACAGGGCTGGGGCTGTCGATCACCCGCCAGTATCTGGGCATGCTGGGCGGTGCGCTGGTACTGGAATCAACCCCCGGTATCGGTTCCTGTTTTTCCTTCCATCTGCGGCTGGCGGTGCTGGAAGATGCGCCGTCGGCTATGCCGGTTGCCGATGTTGATCACGAACGGGCTGCGTCTGTAGCGACCAATCCGCCACACATCCTGATTGCGGAAGACCATGCGGATGCGCGGGAATTGTTGCAGCAGTTGCTGGAGCCGCTGGGTTGCCGTGTGGACAGCGTGGCGGATGGCGCGGCGGCGGTGGCGCAGGTGGAGCGCAGTTTGCCCGAGCTGATCATCATGGACTGGCGGATGCCGGTGATGGACGGGCTGGAAGCCACCCGCCGTATCCGTCAGCTGCCGCTGACCCGGCAACCGAAAATCCTGATGCTGACGGCCAGTGCCTTTGAGGATGATCATCGCATCGCCATTGCCTCCGGGATCGACGAGTATTTGCGTAAGCCGCTGGAAGACGATGCCCTGTTCAGCGCCATCGAGCGGCTTCTTAACCGAAGCTTGCCGCGTGAAATTCAACCGTCATCGCCCGCTGGAACGTCGGCAGTGGTGGCCACGGCTGCGGGCAGTACGGATCAAACCGTTTCATGGCATGTATTGAGCCCCCGCCAGTGCCTGGCGTTGCGCGAAGCGGTCGAGGAGCTGAACCGCGCCAAGCTGAACCCGGTGGTGGCCGAACTGGCGACGACACAGCCCGCATTGGCGCGGCAGATCACGGAAATGGCCGATCGTTTCCGCTACAAGGAGCTGTGGGAAAAACTCGAAACATTGCCGCGTTGAACCGGAGGAAAACATCATGAAACTGCGTCATATGCCGATACTGCGCCAGCAGGCACTGGTGATTTTTTCGGTTTGTCTGGTGGTGTTTGGTTTGCTGATCGCTGCCCTGAGTCTGATGTCCAGCAGAGCGGCCACGCGGCAGGCTGAAGTGGGCCTGCAGCAGCAGGTCGCCATCCTGACTGGTTCCGTGGGCGATACCTTCACAACTTTGCAGGCATCGGCCAAAACCCGTATCGATCTCTACAAGCGCATGCTGCCTGGTGTGTTGAATGTGGGGCAGCAGACGCTGCCTGCCGGTGATCTCTCCGCCGTGCCGGTCATGCAGGCCGGTGCGCTGGTGCTCAATGGCAACATGGCTTTGCTGGAGAAAATTCGCGATACCCTCGATGGCGAGCCTGCGGTGATGGTGCGGCAGGGTGAGCAGTTCATCCGGGTGGCGACTTTTTTGAAAAATGCCGCAGGCAAATCGCAGGTGGGGGTCGCCCTTCCGGCAGATGGGCCGGAAACTGCCGCGCTCAGGGCGGGCAAAACGTATATCGGTTTGATCGTTCGCAACGACAAGTACTACATGTCGGTGTTTGAGCCGGTCATGCGGGAAGGGCAGCCGGTGGGTGCGATTTCCATCCGTATTTCGATCGATCATGAAATGCAGCGTCTCAATCAGCGCATCCAGTCGGTTACAGTGGGCAAGACGGGCTATGTTTATGTCGTTGAACCGGGCAAGTCGCTGGATCAGGCACGCATGCTGGTGCATCCGGTGTTTCATGGCAAGACGCTCAAGGATATTGGCAATGACGCGCTCAATGAAATTGTGCGCCAGGAAATTGAGCAGCGTGAAGGCTTGCTGCGGTATGAGTGGACGGATCCGAAATCACAAATGAATGGCACCAAAATTGTGGCATTCGCACCGATCGAAAATGCTAACTGGATCGTAGTGGCTGGAAGCTGGGAAGATGAGTTTCTCGCCGATGCCCGTCATTTGCGGAATATGACCACCACGGCGTTGATTCTGGCTTCGTTGGTGATTGTGGCCAGTCTGTTGCTGTACACCAAGCGAGGGCTGCTGGCGCAGCTGGGTGGTGAGCCCGCGCAGGTACAGGAAATCATGCAGAAACTGGCGCAGGGAAATCTCAAGGTCGAACTGTACACCCAGCCAGGTGACGATAGCAGCATGATGGCAGCAATCCGTAATATGGTGCTGACCTTGTCCTGCGTCATCGACGAAACCCAGGCGGTGGTTCAGGCGGCCGGGCAGGGGGATCTGACCAGGCGCGTACCCACACAGGGAAAACAGGGTTTTGCTTTGGCGCTCGGGCAAGGAATCAACCAGTTGGCGCAGACCAGTAGCGAGGTGATGGGTGAGGTGGGCGGCGTGCTGGCAGGGATGGCGGAGGGCGACCTGCGCGGTCGGGTATCTGCTCGTTATCAGGGCGAGTATGGCGTGCTGGCTAGCGCGCTGAATGACAGCCTGGATCGGCTTTCGGCCACCATTGATGAAGTCCGCACCACGGCGGTTTCGATCACGGGGGCGTCCGGGCAGGTGGCGTCAACCGCGCAGGCACTGTCACAAGCGACGACCGAACAGTCCGCCAGTCTGGAGCAGACCTCGGCCTCGATGGAGCAGATGTCTGCTTCGATTCACCAGAATACCGAGAACGCCAAAATCACGGACGGGATTGCCAACCAATCTTCGGCAGATGCCAGCCGGGTGGGTGAAGCGGCACGCGCCACAGTGGCAGCGATGCGCCAGATTGCTGACAAAATCGGCATCATCGACGATATCGCCTATCGCACCGATCTGCTGGCATTGAATGCCGCCATCGAAGCAGCGCGTGCCGGAGAGCATGGCATGGGCTTTGCTGTGGTGGCGGCCGAAGTCAGAAAGCTGGCCGAACGTAGCCAGATTGCGTCTCAGGAAATTGGTGAGCTGGCGGCCAGTAGCCTCAAAACCACAGAGCAGGCAGGCAGCTTGCTGGGGGCGATGTTGCCGTCGATCCAGAGAACCGCCGATCTGGTGCGTGAAATCACCTTTGCCTCCAATGAGCAAGCCAGTGGTGCAGGGCAGATCAACAATGCGATGAACCAGTTGAACCAGATCACCCAACAAAATGCGGCAGGCTCTGAGGAGCTGGCGGCCACCGCCGAGGAAATGAGCGCGCTGGCGGAGCAGCTACAAACGATGGTCGATCAGTTCAGGCTGCAGGCGGCACGAGGCGCGTGATTCAGGCAGTGTCAGCAGTGTCAGATAAGACTCCGGTCACTTTCGAGGTGATCCGTCGTCGGGCATTTCAAAGCCCTCGCTGGTTTGGCGTGGGCTCCCATGTGGCGGATCGTCTTCTGTAGCAGACTAGACCACAGCCCGCACTGGCGCGGCAGATCACTGGTTGATCTTCTCGGTGGGGCCGAAATAGTGCTCCACCGGCACCTCCACCACCGCCCAAATCCAGCCCGCGAAATCGGGATCAGCCTGATGCTCGGCCAAGGGACGCGCCAAGGGCACCTCGCCGCCATCCTCGATCAAGGTTTCGCAGTAAAAATCAATCGCTTCGCGCGCCTGGTCGATGGCATCGTCCAGCGTATCGCCCGCCGAGAAACAGCCGGGCAGATCGGGCACCACCACGCCAAACGCATGGGTGGTGTCCCCCGGTTCAATGGCAATCACGAATTTCATGGCGCTCTCCTATTTCAGTCCGGCCTGTTTCAGCTGCTTGTGGGTATACGATGGGTTAAACGGTAGAACAAATGACGAAGCTTGTCCAAGCGGAGACTATGCGGAGACTATTTCCACACTGTGGTCGGTTCAATAAAAAACGGGCATCCCGCAGGATGCCCGAAGCTTGCAGCAGGGTGTTGGGTGGTTCAGTTGAAGCGGTAGGCCTGTTCGCCATGCGAGGCGATGTCCAGCCCTTCGCGTTCTTCGTCTTCTGCCACGCGCAGGCCGATGAACAGGTCGACCAGTTTGTAGCAGATGAAGGCGACGACACCCGACCAGATGATGGTCAGGCCGACGGCGGTGGCTTGGGTGATGAGTTGATCGGCGATCGAGTAGTGGTCGGCGACCTTGTTGGCGACGTAGTCATAGACCCCCGTGCCGCCCAGGCTGGGGGCGGCGAATACGGCGGTCAGCAGTGCGCCGAGGATGCCGCCGACGCCATGTACGCCAAATACGTCGAGCGTGTCGTCAGCACCCAGCAGACGCTTCAAGCCATGGACACCCCACAGGCACAGTGCGCCGCTGAGCAGGCCGATCACCAGCGCGCCGCCGATGCCGACAAAGCCGCAGGCCGGGGTAATGGCAACCAGACCGGCGACGGCACCGGAAGCCGCGCCGAGCAGGGAGGGTTTGCCCTTCAGCAACCATTCGAGCAGCATCCATGAGAGCGCGGCGATGGCGGTGGCCAGCCAGGTGTTGATGAAGGCCAGTGCGGCGGTGCCGTTGGCTTCGAG
Organism: Sterolibacterium sp.; assembly: GCA_018061005.1. Classification (GTDB taxonomy): domain Bacteria; phylum Pseudomonadota; class Gammaproteobacteria; order Burkholderiales; family Rhodocyclaceae; genus Sterolibacterium. Next base: position 43,735 of record JAGOVA010000007.1, read on the forward strand.
CGAGGAGCCGGCATTGAAGCCGAACCAGCCGAACCACAGCAGGGATGCGCCGATCATGGTCATGGTCAGGCTGTGCGGTGCCATCGAGTCGCGGCCGTAGCCGACGCGTTTGCCGATGACGTAAGCACCGACCAGCCCGGCCATGGCGGCGTTGATGTGCACCACCGTACCGCCGGCAAAATCCAGCGCGCCTTTCTGGAACAGCCAGCCTGCGGTTGCGGTGAGTTTTTCAGCGGCGGCAGCGTCGATGTAGCCGTCCGGGCCGGCCCAGAACCAGACCATGTGCGCCATCGGCAGATAGCTGAAGCTGAACCACAGCACCGCGAATGCCAGCAGGGCGGCGAACTTGATGCGCTCGGCGAAGGAGCCGACGATCAGGCCGACGGTAATCGCGGCAAACGCGCCCTGAAAGGCGACGTAGATCAGCTCTGGAATCACGATGCCCTTGCTGAAGGTGGCGGCGACGGAATCCGGCGTGATGCCCTTGAGCAGCAGTTTGTCGAACCCGCCGAAGAAGGCGTTGCCTTCGGTGAAGACGATGCTGTAACCATACACCGCCCACAGCACGCTGATCAGCGAGAAAATGACAAAGACCTGCATCAATACCGAGAGCATGTTTTTGCTGCGTACCAGGCCGCCGTAGAACAGTGCCAGCCCGGGGATGGACATCAGGATGACCAGGGCGGTGGCCGCGAACATCCAGGCCGTGTCTCCTTTGTTGGGCGTGGGGGTGGCCACGGTGACAGCTGTGGCCACGGCGGCTGTCGTGGCGGCGGCGTGGGTAGTATCGGCGACGATCGCACTGGCCGCAGCGGATTCTTCAGCCCAGGCGGTTGCGCTGAGGCCGCTGCCCAGGCCCAGCATGACGAACCCGCACAGGGTGATCCATAAGATCAGCTTTTTCATGGTGTTCTCCTAGAGTGCTGCCTCACCGGTTTCGCCGGTGCGGATGCGGACGACTTCTTCCAGTGGGAATACGAAGATTTTGCCGTCACCGATCTTGCCGGTGCTGGCGGCGGATTCAATGCTTTCGATGACCTGTTCGAGCAGGTCGTCGCGGATGGCGATATCGATTTGTACCTTGGGCAGAAAATCGACGACGTATTCGGCGCCGCGATACAGCTCGGTATGGCCTTTCTGGCGGCCAAAGCCCTTGACCTCGGTGACGGTGATGCCTTGCACGCCGATGGCTGACAAGGCTTCGCGGACTTCGTCGAGCTTGAATGGTTTGATGATGGCGGTGACCAGTTTCATGATGACTCCTTGCGATGATGGGGGCTTGAATGTGTCGCGATGCGAATTACAGGGTTTTAGTGAAGCTGACGACGAGGCGGCTGTCGCCCAGATCCCGGTTGAAACTGTTGCGATAGGGCTGGCCGATCCCGCCTTTGGCGTTGGTGCTGGAGTACGTCAGGCCGAGGCTGCCAAACTTCGCGCTGCCCAGTTCTTTGGTCAGGCCAATTTTGTAATCGCTATAAGAGGCGTCGTTGTAGCCCTTGATCGTCTGGTGACCCGCATGGGCGTTGATGCCCCAGCCGCCACCCAGGTCGTGGCTGGCCGAGAGATCGAGATAGCCGCTGCCGCGCGTTTTTTCGCCACCCGGCGTGGTGAAGCCGAAGATGTGGCTGGACACGACGCGGGAATATTTGAGGCTGACGAACTTCCAGCCGAGCGCGCCATAGACTTCGGTGGTGTCCGGTTTGACGAACCCGTTCGGGTAAGTGCCCGGATAGCGGTAGCTCAGTACGCCGACGTCGTAATTGAAATCGCCGCCGGCCAGGCTGTTCTTGTAGCCGCCGTAAAGGTCGAGTTCCAGCGGGGCACTCACCCCGGCGGCCGCGTCGCTGAGCCAGGAAATGGTGGAGCCCCAGACCCCGAGATAAGCCCCGCTGCTGTGCGCGTAATCAAAACCGCCTTGCAGGGCGGGCTTGCCGTTGGTCTGGGCGATGCCGCGATACAAGTATTCGGAGGCCAGGGTGAGGTTGCCGGTGAAGCTGTGCGGGCTGGTCACTGCCGCATCGGTGGCATCAGCCGCCAGTGCGGGGGCGGCAGCGAGCGGTGACAACGCCAGGGACAGCATGAGCAGCGAGGTGCGGAGGGTGATGGTGTTTTTCATGAGGAGGCTCCAGGGTGGGGGAATGACAGGGCATGCGCCTGACAGGCTTTAAGCAGACTTCGTGCCAGATATGAATAACACCGTTAAAACAAATGGTTGGTATGTTTTTGCAGGAATGGTGGACGCTGGCTTGCACCAACTTGTGGCGCGATCCGGTGTGGGCGCACCGGATCGGGCGAGCGCCTCGATTCACGGATTTCAGGCGGCGACAACTCAACGTGGGCAATGTAGGTCATGGGTGCATAGTGTTTTGAGTGCTTGCCGGTATGCCTGTACAATAGGCAGGTTTTTTCCGGCAATTTGACGGTTCGTGGCTATGCCACGAACCCCCTCTGCACCATTTCCCATGAAGGTGGATCGCCGTTGCGGCGCTCGACCCTCGCCCCCCTCACCCGTTTTTCTTTTCCTGACAGGACTGGGAGTTTCAGATGACTGATGCTTACATTTTCGATTGCGTACGCACGCCCCGCGGCAAAGGCAAGGCCGACGGCAAGCTGCATGAGCTGACCCCGATCAACCTCGCCAGCCAGACGCTGATCGCACTGCGCGAACGCAACAAACTCGACACCAGCCTGGTGGAAGACGTGATCCTCGGTTGCGTTACGCCGATCCAGGAGCAAGGCGGCAACGTGGGCCGGATTGCTGCGCTGGTGGCGGATTATCCGCAGACCGTGCCGGGCATCCAGATCAATCGTTACTGCGGTTCCGGCCTCGAAGCCGTGAATCTGGCTGCCGCCAAAGTGGGCGCGGGGCAGATCGATCTGGCCATCGGCGGCGGCGTGGAATCCATGTCGCGTATCACCATGGGTTCGGACGGCGGTGCCTGGGCGCTGGACCCGGCCGTAGCCTTCAAAACCTACTTTGTGACGCAAGGGATTGCCGCTGACCTGCTGGCTTCCAAGCGCGGCCACACCCGTGAGCGGGTCGATGCTTACTCGGTGGAAAGCCAGAAGCGCGCGGCCAAGGCGTGGGCAGAAGGACTCTTCGCCAAGTCGGTGATTCCGGTGCGCGACATCATCGGCGAAGTGCTGCTCGACCGCGATGAAACCGTGCGCGGCAACACCACCATGGAAACCCTGGGCAACCTCGCTCCCGCCTTTACCATGCTGGGTCAGGCTTACGGCTTTGACGGCGTGGCGATGCAGCGGTATCCCGAAGTTGAAAAAATCAACCATATTCACCACGCTGGCAACAGCTCGGGTGTGGTTGATGGCGCATCCGCCGTGCTGGTTGGCAGCAAGGCGGGCGGTGAGCGTGCCGGGCTGAAGGCACGCGCCCGCATCGTCGCCACGGCGACCATCGGCTCCGAGCCGACCATCATGCTCGACGGCCCGGCGGCCGCTGCGCGTCGCTGCTTGCAGAAGGCCAACCTCAAGGTCACCGACATCGACCTGTTCGAGTTGAACGAAGCCTTCGCTTCCGTGGTGCTGGCCTTCATGGACGAACTCAACGTGCCGCACGACAGGATGAACGTCAATGGCGGCGCGATTGCCATGGGTCACCCGCTGGGGGCGACCGGCGGCATGCTGGTGGGGACGGTGATCGACGAGCTCGAACGCCGCAATCTGCGCTACGGCATGGTGGCACTGTGTGAAGCCGCCGGCATGGCCACGGCCACCATCATCGAACGCATCTGAGACAACGCATATATTGAGTTATTCCGTTCGCCCTGAGCCTGTCGAAGGGCATCACAAATAAATGTGAAAGGGCTTCGACAAGCTCAGCCCGAACGGAAAAATAAACCCGCGTTTCACAAAAAATTTCGAGGACCATATGAATCAGATCTTCCAACTCACTGTTGATGCCGACGGCATCGCCACGCTGCTGATCGACAAGAAAGATAGCACCATGAACACCATCGATCAGGTGTTCATTGACGAAATCACCGAGAGCATCGACCGCATTTCCTCTGATGCCAGCATCAAGGGCGTGATCCTCACCTCGGGTAAGGAAGCCTTCCTCGCCGGCGCGGACCTGAAGGGCATCGAGGAGCGTTCGGAGAATGCACCGAACGTGCCGAACAAGGTCATGTTCGATCAAATCTGGTCGCTGTCCAGCCAGTTCCGTCGCATGGAAACCTGCGGCAAGCCGATCGTCTGTGCGATTAACGGCACGGCCGTCGGTGGCGGTACGGAAATCGCGCTGGCCTGCCATGCACGCATCGTCGCCAATGATGACGGCATCAAGCTCGGCTTGCCTGAAGTGCAGATCGGCCTGTTGCCCGCAGGCGGCGGCACGCAGCGTCTGCCGCGTCTGGTCGGTATCCAGGAAGCACTGCCGCTGCTGTTGCAGGGCAAGTCGCTCACGCCGGAAAAAGCACTCAAGTCCGGTTTCATCAACAAGGTCGTGCCCGCGGCCGATCTGATGGTCGAAGCCAAGAAGTGGCTGCTGGAAACGCCGAACGCCGTGCAACCGTGGGACAAAAAAGGCTTTCAGGTGCCCGGCGGTGCCGGTCCGGCCTCGGCCAATGTCGCGCAGATGCTGGTGGTCAGCAATGCCATGCTGCAGGCCGGCACCTTCCACAACATGCCCGCCCCGCAAGCGATTGCTTCGGCGGTCTATGAAGGCACGCAATTGCCGATCGACACCGCGCTGCGTCTGGAAGCCAAGTACATGGTCGGCCTGATGAAGGGCGATGTGTCGCGCGGCATGATCCGCACCCTGTTCATCAACATGGGCAAGGCCAACAAGCTGATGCACCGTCCGGAAGGGGTGGCCAAGACCACGTTCAAGAAGATCGGCGTGATCGGTGCCGGCCTGATGGGCGCGGGGGTGGCGTACTGTTGCGCCAAGGAAGGCGTGGAGGTCGTACTGATCGACCTCAAGCAGGAGGCGGCTGACAAGGGCAAGGATTACACCGTCAAGAAGTACAAGAAGGCGATCGAGCGCGGTCGTGCCACGCAGGCTGAAGCCGATGCCGTGCTGGCGCGGATCACCGCCACCACCGATTATGCTGCGCTGAAAGACGCGCAGCTGGTGGTCGAAGCGGTGTTCGAAGATCGTGGCATCAAGGCCAGGGTCATCAAGGCACTGGAAGCCGTGCTGCCCAAGGATGCGGTGATTGCCTCCAACACCTCGGCACTGCCAATCAATGATCTGTCGGAAAACTGTGAGCGTCCCGAGAACTTCATCGGTATGCACTTCTTCTCGCCGGTCGAGCGCATGCCGCTGATTGAAGTCATCTGCGGCAAGCAGGGCAACGCGGTTGCACTCGCCAAGGCACTCGATCTGTGTCAGCTGATGGGCAAGACGCCGATCGTCGTCAATGATGGTCCGGGCTTCTTCACCACCCGTTTCATTGGTGCTTACATCACGGAAACCATGGGGATGCTGATGCAGGGTGTCAGCCCTGCGCTGATCGAAAACGCTGCCAAGGTGGTGGGTTTGCCGATCGGCCCGTTGTCGGTGTCTGATGAAATCGGTCTGGATGTGGCGCACCATGCGGCCGAGCAGCAGGCCAAGGATCTGGGTGACCGCTTCAAGCCCAACGCGGCTTCGGCCGTCATCCACACCATGGTGGAAAAGCATGGCCGTCATGGTCGCAAGAACGGCAAGGGCTTCTTTGATTACGACGCCGAAGGCAACAAGACCTTGTGGCCGGGGCTGAACGAAATCTGGCCGCAAAAACCGGCGGATCAGCAGCCCACCGCCCGTGAAGTGCAGGTGCGTATGCTTTATCCGCAGCTGGTCGATGCGGTCAAGTGCATCGAAGAAGGCGTGCTGACTTCGCCGATCGACGGCGATCTGGGCGGCATCCTCGGCGTGGGCTTCCCGCCCTACACCGGTGGCCCGTTTAGCATGATGGATGCCATCGGGATGGTCGCGCTGGTGAAGGAGCTGGATCGTCTGGCCGCCGCGTATGGCGATCAGTTCAAGGCACCGCAGCTGCTGCGTGATATGGCCAAGAACGACCAGACTTTCTATGGTTCCAAGGCGATCTCGTTGAACAAGAAGTAAGCTGCACTTTTCTGTATTTTTCAGTATGACCGCTCCGGCCGCATCGGGCACTGACGACGAGGTTTTTGATTACATCGTCGTCGGTGCCGGTTCGGCCGGTTGCGTTTTGGCGGCACGCCTTTCAGCAGACCCGCAGGTGCGTGTGCTGCTGCTGGAAGCCGGTCGCAACGACCGCGATTTTCTCGTCGACATGCCTGCGGGCTGGGGCAAAATTACTGAAGATGCGCGTTATTGCTGGCTCTACGAAAGCCAGCCGGAAGCCCATCTGCAGCGCCGCCGTGTCGCCTTGCCGCGTGGCCATCTCATCGGTGGCTGCTCGGCGGTCAATGGCATGGTCTATATCCGTGGCCAGGCCGAAGATTACGATCACTGGAACACACTCGCCTCCGGCTGGAGCTGGAACGAAGTACTGCCCTATTTTATGCGCGCTGAAAACAATGCGCGCCCCGCACTGCGTCAGGACGCGCTGCATGGCCATGCCGGGCCGTTGTATGTGGCTGACCAGATCGAGCGTAATCCCGTCAGCCTCGCGCTGATTGATGCTTGTGAGACGGCGGGCATCCCGCGCAATGTGGATTTCAACGGGGCGGCGCAGGAAGGCGCGGGGCTGTTTCAGGTGCATATCAAGAACGCCAAACGCGTTTCGATGGCGCACGCCTACCTGCATCCGGCACTTAAACGCGCCAATCTCACCCTGCGGATCGAAGCCCCTGCCCAGCGTATTTTGTTTGAGCAGCAGCGGGCGGTCGGTGTCGAATACCGTCAGGCTGGGCAAATCAGGCACAGCCGCGCGCGCCGCGAGGTGCTGGTGTGTGGCGGTGCCTACAATACCCCGCAATTACTGATGCTTTCCGGCATCGGCCCCGGCGCGCAGTTGCAGCACATGGGGATCGAAACCCGCGTCGATCGCCCTGACGTGGGCGGCAACCTGCAGGATCATCTGTGTGTGCCGATGGGCTGGCGGCTGCTGTCCGGTAGTGCCAGTTACAACAGCGCCCTGCGTGGCGTGGGGATGCTGGGCAGCCTGTTGCGCTATCTGTTGCAAAAGCGTGGCCCCTTGACCATGCCTGCTGCCGATGTCGGCATTTTCTGCAAAAGCGATCCGGCGCTCGATCGACCCGACATCCAGTTTCACGCCCTGCCCGTCAGCGGCGACGGTGAGGCGGCGAAGAAACAGGCGGAGTCGCAGCCCGGCTTTACGCTCGCGCCTTGCGTGTTGCGCCCCGAATCGCGGGGGCGGGTGAGCCTGGCCTCGGTCGATCCGGCGGCTGCCCCCGCCATCGCGCTGAATTACCTGACGCACGAATATGACCGTCGTGTGTTGCTTGCCGGCATGCGCTGGGCACGCCGCATCGCCCAGTCCGCGCCATTGAAAACCCTGGTCGAACATGAAGTCAGCCCTGGCCATGGTGCGATCAGTGACGAAGCCCTGCTCGATTTTGCTGCCCGTGCTGCGGCCTCGGTGCATCATCCGGTCGGCAGCTGCCGGATGGGCAACGACGCGCAGGCGGTGGTGGATCACCAGTTACGGGTGCGTGGCGTGGCGGGCTTGCGCGTCATCGATGCTTCCGTCATGCCGGCGATCACCTCGGGCAATACCAATGCGCCGACGGTGATGCTGGCCGAGCGGGCGGCCGACCTGATTCTTGGCCGCCCGTTGCTGGCCTGATTTTCGCAGCACCATGCGGAGAACTGCATGAATACTGGTTCTTCGTAGTTTGTGCCCCCTATTTCAATGTCCGTGACAATCTATTCATCATGACGACTCCTGCCCTGTCTGTGACTGAAGCCGTGGCCAGCCGCAGCTCCAAGCGTGCTTTCCTCGATACGCCGGTTCCCGCCGCACTGGTGCGCGAGATACTCGGTAAAGCCCAGCGCGCGCCTTCAGGCGGCAATCTGCAACCGTGGATTGTGCATGTGCTGGGTGGCGCGGAGCTGGCGCGCTTCAGAGCGCTGATGCGTGAGCGGCGCGCGGCCAACGCGGCGGGCGATGGTGCGGAATATCCGATTTATCCCGAACAGCTCGCCGAACCGTATCGAGCGCGGCGCGGCCAATGTGGTGAGGACATGTATGCCACGCTGGGCATCGCCCGCGAAAACAAGGCGGCGCGGATCGAGTTCATCGGCGGCAATTTCGATTTCTGGAATGCGCCCGTCGCCCTGTTCATCTGCATCGACCGTAGCCTGGGCGCTACGCAATGGGTCGATCTCGGCCTTTACCTGCAAACCGTGATGCTGCTGGCGCGTGAAGCCGGGCTCGACACCTGCGCCCAGGAATTCTGGACGCTGTGGCACAAGACCGTTGCCGAATTTCTGTCATTGCCCGGCAACGTCATGCCGTTCTGTGGCATGGCGCTGGGGCATGCCGACCCGGCGCATCGGGTGAATGCACTGCAAACTGCACGGGTACCGCTGGCGGAGAGTGTGGTGTTTCATGGGCTATGAGATGAGCTCGTCCGGATTTTTGATTCCCTGTTCTAGGGAATCTGCCCCTGCGTACCCTATGGCATGCGGTAAAATTTTCTGCTTTGTAAATTAACGAATTCACTTATACCCTGGAGGAACTGGAACATGGCTATCTTTGAACGTCTGCAAACCGAGCCTGGTCAGCGACGCAAGCTCCGTATGAAAAGTCCGGTGACGCTGGAAGTCATTGGTGAAATCGAATGTGCCAGCAAGGAAGATGTCGCAGCAGCCATCGCGCGTGCGCGCACGGCGCAGCAAGCCTGGGCGCAGAAAACACCCGCCGAGCGGGCTGCCGTGGTGCTGAAGGCGCGCGATGTGGTGCTGAAGCGGCAGGACGACGTGGTCGCCACCGTCATCCGCGAAACCGGCAAGCCGCCCGCCGATGCGGTGAGCATGGAAATTTTCGCGTCTTGCGATGTGATGACCTTCTACGCCAAGAATGCCGAAAAGTTCCTCAGTGTTGAAAAACGCCCGGTGCATGGTTTGATGGGCATGATCAAGACCCTGCGGGTCGCCTACAAGCCGCTGGGTGTGGTGGGCATCATCACGCCGTGGAATGGCCCATTCATCCTCAGCATGAATCCGACCACGCAGGCACTGCTGGCGGGTAATGCCGTGCTGCTCAAAGGCTCTGAAGTCACGCCGGAATCGACCAAAATGGTCGAGACGGTATACAGGGAAGCGGGGCTGCCCGATGGCCTGCTGCAGGTGATTTATGGTGACGGCCAGACGGGGGCGGACATTCTCGATGCGGGGATCCAGAAAGCCTCCTTCACCGGCAGTGTGGCGACGGGTCGCAAGGTGGGTGAAGTTTGTGGCCGCAATCTGGTGCCCTGCTCGCTGGAACTGGGCGGCACCGATGCGATGATCGTTTGCGGCGATGCCCATTTCGATCTCGCCGTCGATGGCGCACTGTATGGCTCCTGTCTGAACAGCGGTCATTATTGTTGTGGCACGCAACGGGTGTATGTGGTCGAGTCGTTGTATGACAAATTCGTTGAATCGGTGGCGACGAAGGCGAAGGCCTTGCGTCAGGGGCCGCAGCATGGGGAAAACGAAGATCTCGGCGCGGTGTTCTGGGACAAGCAGATGGACATCATCGAAGAGCATGTTCAGGATGCCGTGAAGAAGGGCGCACGTCTGCTCGCCGGTGGTCGTCGCAATCCCGAACTCAAGGGCTTGTACTACGAAGCCACAGTGCTGGCTGACTGCAACCACAGCATGCTGGTGATGTGCGAAGAAACGTTTGGCCCGGTGGTCTGCATCCAGAAGGTGCGCGACGAAGCCGAAGCCATCATCATGGCCAATGATTCCGCCTATGGCCTGAACGGCACGGTGTTTTCCAAGAACAAGGAAAAGGCGTATCAGATCGCCCTGCAGATGGATACCGGAGCGGTCTGTGTGAATGACATCGCCGTGACTTACGGCGTGCCGGAAGCCCCCTTTGGCGGCGTCAAGGCGAGTGGTGTGGGGCAGGTTAACGGGCTGGACGGCCTGCGTAAATACAGCCATGCTTTCCCGGTGATCCTCAACCGCTTCAACATGCCCAAGCTGCCCGCCTCCTATCCGTATTCAGCCAAGGCACTCAAAGATACGAAGAAGCTGATGAAATTCATCTGGAAGCCGGGCAAGTAAGCCATCCTTTCATACGCAACCTTTCGGGGAGGGCGCATGCGTGCCCTCCCCTTGTCATATCAGGAGCCCGCCATGCGTACTACCCTTTGCGATCTGCTCGGCATTGAAGCGCCGATCTTCGCGTTCACCCATTGCCGTGATGTGGTCGTCGAAGTCTCCAAGGCCGGTGGTTTTGGCGTGCTCGGGTTGGTCGGCTTTCCGCCAGAACGCATCAAGGAAGAGCTTGACTGGATCGACGCCCGCATCGGCGACAAGCCCTACGGCATTGATATTGTCATCCCGCAGAAATATGAGGGGATGGATGCCGACATGGCACCGGCGCAGCTGGAAGCCATGCTGCAGGCCATGGTGCCGCAAGGGCATCACGATTTTGCCGAGAAAATCCTGCGCGAACATGGCACGCCCGAATGGCCAGCCGGTGAGCCGGATATGGGGCTGCTGGGCTGGACGGAAGCCACCGCGCGCCCGATGCTCGAAGAAGCCCTGAAACACCCCAAAGTACGCCTGGTGGCCAACGCACTGGGCACGCCGCCCAAGGAAGTGATCGACGAAATTCACGCCAGCGGGCGACTGGTGGCGGCACTCTGCGGCAAGGTCAAGCAGGGGCTCAGGCACAAAGCGGCCGGGGTGGATATCGTCATCGCCCAGGGCGGCGAGGGCGGCGGTCATTGCGGTGAAATCGGCTCCATGGTGCTGTGGCCGCAGATGGTCGATGCACTCGCACCCACGCCGGTGCTGGGCGCGGGCGGCGTGGGCAATGGCCGTCAGGTTGCGGCGGCACTGGCCTTGGGTTGCGCCGGAGTGTGGACGGGTTCGCTGTGGCTCACCGTGACCGAAGCCGACAACGAACCAGCGCAGAAAGAAGACCTGCTGCGCGCCACCTCCGAAGACACCGTGCGATCCCGCGCGTGGACGGGTAAGCCGTGCCGGATGGTTAAAAACGATTGGACGCAAGCCTGGGAACAAGCGGAAAACCCAAAGCCGCTAGGCATGCCGCTGCAAGGACTGGTCAGTGCTGACGCGATCCGTCGCACCCATCGCTATGCGGGGGTGGCCGATACACAGAAAGTGCTGTTCAACCCCTGCGGCCAGGTGATCGGCCAGATCAACCAGATCGAATCCAGCCGCGACGTGGTGTCGCGCCTGCTCAATGAATATGCCGATGCCGTCGGGCATCTGGAGGCGTTGAATTCGACCGCGTAAGCCGATCCAGGGTTATCGGCTTTTTAAATTGGTGGCGGATGGTTCCCGACCGAAAAAACCGTTGTCTGGATTAGATAGCGCTCTGACGTGTTGCTGCGGACTGGCGGGTGTTTTTCACCGGGAGAGCAATTCAACGTAGGCCTGATAGCTGTAATTACGGTTCTTTTTCTGCCCGGTCATCTCCGTCACGATGCCCAATGCTTCCAGTGCTTTGACCGCTGCCGTCGCGGTGGGGAAGCTGGTGTCCAGTTGCTGGCGCACACGTTCGATGGTGAAGCGCGGCATCATCGGCAGCATCTCGAACAGCCGGTAGCTGGCCGGGCCTGCCTTGGTGGATTGCAACAAGCGTCTGCGATCTGTGGCCACGAGACTGGCCACTTCAATGATGTTCTTTTCGGCGTCGCCAGCAGCGATTGCAACGCCTTCCAGAAAGAATCGAACCCAAGACGCCCAATCGCCTTCAGTACGGATGGCAGACAAACAGCGGTAATACTCAGCCTGGTGTTGCTTCAGGTAGCCGCTGAGGTACATCAAGGGTTCGTTCAACAGCCCCCAATGCTCGAGTAGGGCTGCGATCAGCAGTCGGCCTATGCGTCCGTTACCGTCCAGAAAAGGGTGGATGGTTTCAAACTGCGCGTGGATCAGGGCCACCTTGACCATCGGCGGCAAATCCGTCGCCGTGTCATGAATGAACAGCTCCATATCGGCCAACAGCGTGGGAACATGCTCCGGCGGCGGTGGTACGAAAACCGCATTGCCGGGTCGTGTGCCACCGATCCAGTTTTGTGACCGACGCAGCGCACCCGGTTGCTTGCCTGCGCCGCGTGCGCCATCAAGCAGGCGACGGTGTGCCTCGCACAACAGTCGCACGCTGATTGGCAGCCCTTTGGGGTCGCGGAGTTGCTCCTGAGTCCAGCGGAAAGCACGGAGGTAGTTTGTCACTTCCTCTACATCGTTGGTATTGCTGACTTTGAAGCCCGCTTCTTCATCGAACAAGTCGGTCAGCGTGGCCTGTGTGCCCTCGATCTGTGACGTGAGCAGGGCTTCCTTGCGGATGGCACTGTACAAAAGCCAGTCCACCGACGGTACCAAGCCAGACACGCCCGCCAAACGCGCAAGCACCAATTCGGCCTGCCGGTTGAGGTTGGTGTATACCTCGGATGACAGGAGCGGATCAGACGGCGGCAAGGCATGGGGCATGAATGCACGCACGGATTCGCCCGGCGTCGTGGAAATCGAATAGGTTCCGGTGGTGCGGGTCATTGAAATTTACCTTGAATAGCGCATTGGTAAATTAAAGCACTCTTTAATTCTTGTGACAACAATTAAAGCTGGCTTTCATTGCCTCATGGCGCATCATTTCACCCGCAGCAGGCGCTGCTGACAACCGCTGCGGCCACAGGTCAAATGGAGAAAAGGGAGGCGTCCGAGGCCTGTCGGGCAGGAAAATGCGCCACCGGGTCGATGTCGAAACACCAGACCCCGCCGAAAGCCCCGCCAGTACTGGCGCGACAAGCAGAAAAAAGCCCAACCGATAAGGGTTAGGCTTTTTAAATTGGTGGGCCCGTTCGGACTTGAACCGAAGACCAAAGGATTATGAGTCCATCCAATATATTTGCGTTATCTCCGCACTACCCAGCACTTCAAACAGTTAATTCGCAACGTGTGTACTTGACGCGCTCGACCACAGCTTACAGCGGCGATTGCTCGGAAATCGAAACACGTCTTGGTGCATTTTATACAATGCATTATCATTTGTGCTGATGTTGTGCATTGTATGGAGTGCATTATGGACATGTTCGAGATCGGTCAACTGTTGCGTACCAGTCGCAAGGCGCAGCACGGCGCATCGCAAGCATCAGTCGGTGCGCCACTCGGGATGAGCCGAGCGACCATATCGGGAATCGAGAATGGGACGATCCCCGAGATCGGCATCCGCAAGGTAATGGCGTTGTGCGACGCCCTTGGCTTCGAACTGGTCATCCGTCAGAAGCATGCCCGGCCGACACTCCAGCAACTTCAAGCGGAGCGCGACGGCAATGCTTGACGTTCATGCTGCTAATGTCTTGGCGGGTCAATTGTTTCGAGGAACTGCCGACCGCAAGTGCTATGTGTTCGGCTATCGCGACGATTGCCCGTCTGCCGGAGCCGTGTCTCTCACCATGCCGGTAGTGCGCGAGCAGTATGCTCACGACGGGACGTTGCACCCGATCTTCGACATGAATCTGCCGGAGGGGGAACTGGCCGAGAGGATCAAACGCCAGTTCCGCAAGGCCGTCGAGCGTTTCGACGATCTCGATTTCCTGCGCATCGTTGGTCAATCGCAGATTGGTCGCCTGCGCTTTTCCGTACCGGGTGAATCAAGCGCAGAGGTGCCGGGCCAGAGTCTCAAGGAACTGCTCGTGCACGACGGCGCGGCTGATCTGTTCGATGAGTTGATGACCCGCTATGCCGTCCATTCCGGTATCTCAGGCATCCAACCCAAGGTGATGATTCGCGATGACGCAGCCCCGGTGGATCGTCTGACGCATCGCGGCACGACCCACATCGTTAAGGCTTGGAACCCAGACACGTATCCTTGTCTCGCGGAAAACGAGTTTTTCTGCATGACAGCGGCTCGCCACGCCAACATCGATGTGCCGCATTTCCAGCTTTCCAACCACGGGAAGTTTCTGGTGATCGACCGCTTCGACCTCGTCGATGACCGCTATCTCGGCTTCGAGGATTTCTGTGTGCTCAACGCCCTGCCTGCCGACGAGAAGTACAGCGGTTCCTATGAGAACGTGGCGAAACGCATCAAGCAGTTTGTTTCGCCGGAAGAGGTGCGGCCTGCGCTGGCGCAGTTCTTCAAGTCGTTGGCCTTGTCTTGCGCCGTCCAGAATGGAGATGCGCACCTGAAGAATTTCGGGGTCGTCTATGACAACCCAGACGGCACCGTAAGGCTCTCCAAAGCCTATGACATCGTTTCGACAACGCCCTACATCCCCAACGATAGCCTTGCCCTCACGCTAGGAGGCTCCAAGCGCTTTCCGAAGACCAAGGCTCTGCTCGCCTTCGGTCGCACGCACTGCGGCTTCTCAGAGAGCCATGTACGGGCCTTGCTGGGCGAAGTCGCCGAAGGAATGATGTGCGCAGCAAACGACATGCGCGTGCACATGCGCGACCGCCCGGAGTTTGCGGAGGTTGGAAGCAAGATGCTTGAGGCGTGGGACAAGGGCGTCGGGTGGTCGCTGAGTTTCGAGATGAACCACGGCTAACCCCTACTCACAATAACGAAATCTGAGTGTTTCAGCGCAGCCGTTAACCCACCGGCGCACTTCCCATCGAATGCACCATACCTAAAACTACTCCCGAGACAAATTACACACGGGAGCAACGGCGATGGCAGAACGAAAGAAGGGCAAGGGATCAAAGCGCAGCCGGCATGAATGGCGAACCCTCTTGGCGGCATTTGACGGCAGCGGCCTGGGCATCGACGCCTTCTGTTGTCAACGGCGATTTAAAACTGATACACCCCAAAATTCCGACTTCGGACTTTGCGCGGCATAGGTGTCTTGGAGGGCGGGCCGTATTCGTACTCAGCGTTCCGGGATACCATAGAGCGAGCGCGCATCCAGCTTCAGGAAGGGCAACTCACTCACGTCTTGAGACATACCTTCGCATCGCATTTCATGATGAATGGCGGAAATATTCTTGTGCTACAACGCGCCCTCGGACATGCAAGCCTGACGATGACAATGCGCTATGCCCACCTCGCTCCAGACCACCTTCAAGAGGTCATCAAGGCGAATCCATTAAATGCGTTGACACTTCGTTGACAAAAACAAAAGGCTTACGCGGAAATTATCCGGTAAGCCTTTGTTTTTATGGTGGGCCTGCACGGACTTGAACCGTGGACCAAAGGATTATGAGTCCTCTGCTCTAACCAACTGAGCTACAGGCCCGGAAAGCTTGGAGGTGGGCGTGATCAGGTTTCCGAGTCGAGGAAGCTGCGGAGTTTTTCCGAGCGCGTGGGGTGGCGCAGTTTACGCAAGGCTTTGGCTTCGATCTGACGGATGCGCTCGCGGGTGACGTCGAACTGTTTGCCGACTTCTTCGAGGGTGTGGTCGGTGTTCATTTCGATGCCGAAACGCATGCGGAGCACCTTGGCTTCACGCGGGGTGAGGCTGTCGAGGATTTCCTTGGTGACTTCGCGCAGGCCGGAATACATGGCGGCTTCGGCCGGCGCCAGGGTGACGGAGTCTTCGATGAAATCGCCCAGGTGCGAGTCGTCGTCGTCACCGATGGGGGTTTCCATCGAGATCGGTTCCTTGCTGATCTTGAGGATTTTGCGGATCTTGTCTTCCGGCATTTCCATCTTGATCGCCAGCGTGGCGGGATCGGGCTCGGAGCCGGTTTCCTGGAGGATTTGCCGGCTGATGCGATTCATCTTGTTGATGGTTTCGATCATGTGCACCGGGATGCGGATGGTGCGCGCCTGATCGGCAATCGAGCGGGTGATGGCCTGACGGATCCACCAGGTGGCGTAGGTCGAGAACTTGTAGCCGCGCCGGTATTCGAATTTATCCACGGCCTTCATCAGGCCAATGTTGCCTTCCTGGATCAGGTCGAGGAACTGCAGGCCGCGGTTGGTGTATTTCTTGGCGATGGAAATCACCAGGCGCAGGTTGGCTTCGGTCATTTCGCGTTTGGCGCGGCGTGACTTGGCTTCACCGGTGGACATCTGTTTGTTGATGTCTTTGAGTTCTTTCAGTGGAATGCCGATGCGATCCTGCATTTCGATGAGCTTGCTCTGCTCTTCGATAATGGCGGGTGCGGCGCGCATGAGCTGGGCACCATTGGCCTTGGCTGCGGAAATTTCCTGCTTGAGCCACTCGAGATTGGTTTCGTTGCCCGGAAAAACCTTGATGAAATGCGGGCGCGGCATGCCGGATTTATCGACGCACAGGTGCAGGATCTTGCGTTCGTGCTTGCGGATGTCCTCGACCATGTTGCGTACTGAGTCACACAGACGCTCGGTGGTCTTTGCGGTGAAGCGGATATTCATCAGCTCGGTGGTGATCTGCTGGCGCAGCTTGAGATAGGTGCGATCCTGCGAGCCTTTCTTGAGCAGCGTGGTGCGCATCTTTTCGTAGAGATGCACGATGACGACAAAACGCTCCAGCGCGTCTTCCTTGAGCTTGGACAAGGCGGCTGCAATGGCCGCGCCGCCGTCGTCTTCGTCATCGTCGCCCATGCCGTCATCGCTGTCGGTCATGGCGTCGAAATCTTCAGGGGCATTCGGGTCGATCAGGCCGTCGATCAGTTCATCGATGCGGATTTCATCGCGCGCGACCCGGCCGGCCATGTCGATGATTTCGGTAATGGTGGTCGGGCAGGCCGAGATGGCCATGATCATGTGCTTGAGGCCGTCTTCTATCCGCTTGGCGATTTCGATTTCGCCTTCTCGCGTGAGCAGCTCGACCGTACCCATTTCACGCATGTACATGCGAACCGGGTCGGTGGTGCGGCCAAATTCGGAGTCAACGGTAGACAGTGCCTGCTCGGCCTGTTCTTCGACTTCGGCGGCATCGACCACAGCGGGCGAGGCTTCGGTCAGTAGCATGGCCTCGGCATCGGGGGCTTCGTCAAAGACCTGCACGCCCATGTCGTTGAAGGTCGAGATGATGGACTCGATCTGCTCGGCATCCACCATGTCGTCAGGCAGGTGGTCGTTGATTTCGGCGTAGGTCAGGTAACCCCGTTCCTTGCCCAGCGTGATGAGGCTTTTCAGGCGCGAGCGGCGTGCATCCATGTCGATCGGCGCGGCCGAAGGCATGGCGATGAAGGATTTTTCCTTGCCGCGCTTGCTGCTGGATTTGCCTTTGGCTGGCGCGGGTATCTGGGCGACGACCGGTGCCGGGGCGGGCGCGGGTTCTGGCGGCTGGACAACGGCGGCTTTGACCTGTTTCTTTTCTTTAACCTCGGCCTTGGCGGCCGGTTTGGCGGATTTTGCGGTTTCCTTGGCCATCATGTCCTCATACTGAATGCACACGATGGGTCGGAGTGCCCATCGGAATGTACGGCAAAATTTCTGAAAACCGTCAATTATACACAGACTTAACGTGAAATAGTGAAACAACAAAAATCGAAGGCGCGTTGAAGCTTCGAGCGCAGCGAGCCAGTGAGTAGCCGCCCCTTGAGGGGCGGATGGGTGGGGTGGGCGTGATGAGAAACGCCGGTTTCATTCTCAGTGGGGGGCGGTGGTTAGCATGAAAGTTAATTTTGTTGTCGAGGCTTGGTTGCGGCACTGGATTTCTGCGAGAGCAGGCGGGCGAACTGAATTCTTTCTTCGTGAGTCAGCCCGCCGTTGCGTTCCTTTTGGGTGAGTTCGGCTATGGCCTGGGTAAGCCCGGCCTGGCGCAGTCGTTCCAGGGCGTCGTTGAATTCGGTTTCCAGTGCGGCTTCGTCGATGTGTTCTTCGGTCATTGCGCTGGCATATTGGCCTAGCGTGGCTTCGTGTGCGCTGCCGCGAAAGTATTCGAGCAGTCGCCCCATTTGTGTGGCTTCGTGGCCGTTGTCGATCAGTAGACGGCCGTGGTCGATGGCATCTGCAATGGCGCGGAGTGCCTCTTCTTCTGGGCTGTTACCGGTAATCAGCTCCAGGGGCAGGCGCGCGGCGCGCAGCGGGCGATGGAGGATGTTTTCCAGCAGGCGATGTTCTATGGTGCGCGCGGCCGGGCGTTTCGTCATGCGCGGCAGGGCGTGGCGGCGGATGCTGAGGGGTTTGAGTTCGCAGGCCGCTTCGACTTCTGCCTGGGTCATCTGGGTGAGGCTGGCCAGTGCCTTGCACAGTTGTACGCGGAGCACCGGGGCATGCACGCGCTGTAACAGCGGCTTGGCGACATGGATCAGCTGGGCGCGTCCTTCGGCGGTATAGGGTTTGGTCTGGCTTTCGAGGTGGCGCATCATGAATTCACTGAGGCGCGTCGCGTGGTTTGCTTGGGCGAGAAATGCTTCCCGGCCGTGTGCGCGGATGAATTCGTCGGGATCCTGGTCGCCCGGCATTTGCAGAAATTCAACGCGGCGGTGATCGGTTAGATATTCGAGGCTGATTTCCATGGCGCGCCAGGCCGCTTTATCGCCTGCGGCATCGCGGTCGAAGCAGAAAATGATGCGGTCGGTGAGTTTGAACAGCTTTTGCAGGTGCATGCCGGTGGTGGCCGTACCGAGTGCGGCCACGACGTTTTCTACTCCTTGTTGTGCCAGCCCGACGACATCCATATAGCCTTCGACGACGATCACTGCATCCATGTCGCGGATGGCTTTGCGCGCATGGGGCAGGCCGTAGAGTTCTCGGCCTTTTTCAAAGAGGGGCGTTTCGGGCGAATTGAGGTATTTCGGCTCGCCCTTGTCGAGGATGCGTCCGCCAAAACCGATGACGTTGTTGCGGGCATCGAGGATGGGAAACATGATGCGGTCACGGAAGCGGTCGTAACGTCGCCCTTGCTCGCCATCAATCACCAGCCCGCATTCGCGCAGTTCGTCGAGTTTTGCGTAGGCGGGAAAAATTTGTTCGAGGTTCTGCCAGCCTTCAGGGGCGTAGCCGATGCCAAAGCGCGCGGCGATTTCGCCGGTGAGCCCGCGTCGCTTGAGGTAGTCGATGGCGCGCGGGCTGGCCTTGAGGCTGTCTTTGTAATACTGCGTGGCCTGTGCCATGTACTCGGTGAGTGCGGTGATGGCAGTCAGTGACGCTATTCGGGTTTCGTCGTTGTGACGAGTGTGATCCTGGGGCACTGCGATGCCGATGCTGCTGGCCAGTTCCTCGACGGCTTCGACAAAACCGAGGCCGGAATATTCCATCAGAAAGCCAATGGCACTGCCATGCGCGCCGCAACCAAAGCAGTGGTAGAACTGTTTGCTTGGACTGACGGTAAACGAAGGGGATTTTTCAGAATGGAAGGGGCAGCAGGCGCTGTAGTTGGCACCGGCTTTCCGGAGGGGCACATGGCGTTCGACGACATCGACGACATCAATGCGCGCCAATAACTCCTGGATGAATGTCTCCGGGATCATGCGTGTTGCCCAGGTGGGGGTCGCGGCGTGGGGTTCAACCGCCCAGTTTTGCCTTGATCTGCTTCGAAACCGCGCCCATGTCGGCACGGCCGGCCAGTTGCGGTTTGGCGATGGCCATCACCTTGCTCATTTCTTGCATGGTGGTTGCGCCGCTGGTGGCAATGGCGGCCGAGATAATGGTGGCGATTTCGGTGTCTGTCAGCGCTTGGGGCATATAAGCGGTGAGAACTTCGCTTTCAAAACGCTCGGCGGCGACCAGGTCTTCACGTTGCGCTTTCTGGTATTGCTCGATCGAATCCTTGCGCTGTTTGAGCATCTTGTCGATCACGGCGATGATGGCTGTGTCATCCAGCTCGATGCGTTCGTCGACTTCTTTTTGTTTGATGGCCGCCAGCAGCAGGCGGATTGCGCCCAGGCGCGCCGTTTCGCGGGCACGCATGGCGGTTTTCATGTCTTCGGTGATTTGTTGTCTGAGCGACATGGCGCATTCCTTGGGTGGTCAAGCAGGGTGAAACACAAAAGCCGACAGCGCTTGCGCGGTGTCGGCCAATGCGAGGAGCGCAAGATCAAGGCTGGATGGCCGATCCGCTCCGGGCGGGATTCGGTTTAGTACAGCTTCGGCGGCAACATCTGGCCACGGATGCGCTTGTGATGGCGCTTTACGGCAGCCGACAGCTTGCGCTTACGCTCGGACGTGGGCTTTTCGTAGAACTCGCGCGAACGCAGTTCGGTCAGGATGCCGGTTTTTTCGATGGTGCGCTTGAAGCGACGGATGGCAACCTCGAACGGCTCATTTTCTTTTACACGGATACCAGGCATTTGTAACTTCCTAAATGATGCGGAAAGCTGGCCATTATATCCAAATTTTTTCGATAGTCGACAGCTAGACGCAGATAAAATAATGCGATGAAAGTTCTAGGCTTTGAATCCTCCTGCGACGAAACCGGTGTCGCGCTCTACGATACTGACCTTGGGTTGCTGGGACATGCCGTGCATACCCAGGTCGCCATGCATGCTGCTTATGGTGGCGTGGTGCCTGAGCTGGCATCGCGCGACCACGTCCGGCGGCTGGTGCCCTTGCTGCGGCGCGTGCTCGAACAGGCAGGGGTGACACTGGCCGAGGTGGATGCCGTGGCGTACACCGCAGGGCCTGGCCTGGCCGGGGCTTTGCTCACCGGCGCCAGTTTTGCTGCGGCACTGGCACTGGCGCGCGATATTCCGGCGTTGCCGGTACATCATCTTGAAGGCCATCTGCTCTCACCGTTGCTGGCGGCTGATCCACCGGCGTTTCCATTCGTGGCTTTGCTGGTCTCGGGTGGCCATACGCAGCTCATGCGGGTCACGGCCGTCGGGCATTACGAACTGCTGGGGGAATCGCTGGATGATGCGGCGGGTGAGGCCTTTGACAAGACGGCCAAGTTGCTGGGGCTGGGTTATCCGGGCGGGCCGCAGCTGGCGGCACTGGCCACGCAGGGGCAGGCGGGGCGCTGCAAGCTGCCGCGCCCCATGTTGCACAGCGGGAATTTCGATTTCAGCTTTTCCGGCCTCAAGACGGCCGTATTGACGGCCGTTCGCCATCCGGCTTTTAGCGCAGCAGATCGTGCCGATCTGGCGGCTGAGTTTCAGGAAGCGGTGACGGAAGTGCTGGTGGCCAAATCGATTGCCGCCGTGCGCCACTGTCGCCTGCAGCGGCTGGTGGTGGCGGGCGGGGTGGGTGCCAATCTGCGCCTGCGCGCGCGGCTCGATGCGGCCGCAGCGCAAGCCCGGCTGCGGGTGTATTACCCTGAGCTGGCGTTGTGTACCGACAACGGCGCGATGATTGCCTTTTGTGGCGCGCAGCGTTTGCTGGCGGGTGCACAACCTGATAATGCAGGGGTGTTTTCAGTCCGCCCGCGCTGGCCGCTTCAGGAGTTGCTGGTGTCCTGAGCGGTTTTTTCGTCACGCTTGCTGCCGATGCGGCTTTCTGTCCCGGCCAGCAGGTTTTTGATGTTTTGCTGATGCCGCCAGACGACCAGCAGGCTCATCCCCAGAAGTGCCAGGGCCTGCGGCACGTCGAGCCAGTACAGGGCAAACAGCGGTGCCGCCAGTGCGGCACAGAGGGCGGCCAGTGAGGAATAGCGGGTGATGAGCACCACCGCCAGCCAGGTCGCAATGCAGGCCAGCGCCAGCAACCCGCTGAAGCCGAGAAAAATTCCTGCGGCGGTGGCGACCCCTTTGCCGCCCTTGAAGCGGATGAACACCGGAAAGACATGCCCGAGCAGCACCGCAAAGCCGACGGCAGCCAGGGTGGTCGAGCTGATCGACGTGCCGCCCAGCTGCTGCGCCAGCCACACCGCCAGCCAGCCTTTGGCGGCATCCCCCAGCAGCGTCAGGATGGCAGCCAGCTTGTTGCCCGAACGCAGCACATTGGTCGCCCCCGGATTACCCGAACCATAGCTGCGCGGGTCGGCCATGCCCATGACGCGCGTGACGATGACGGCAAACGGGAGTGAACCGAGAATGTAGGCGACCACTATCAAAAAAATCGGCGTGTACGCTAGATGAATCAAGGAAGAAGTATCGCCACCCATGAGTGTTCGTCCAAAAGTAAAATGGCCGCCATTCTAAACAATTCTGTTTCTCTCTCTTTTTATGGACTTCATTTTTATCGACGACATGCGGGTCGACGCGCATGTCGGAATTTTCCCGCGTGAACGGGCGGCCGCGCAGACGCTGGAAATCAGCCTGACTTTCGGCGTGCCCGACGCGGCGGCGAAAAACGACGATATCGCGGACACCATTCGTTACGACGAAGTCATCGAACGTATCCGCCGCGAACTGGCCACACGGCATTTCAATCTGCTGGAAACCCTGGGTGAGTATGTCATCGGCTTGATGCTCGACGAGTTTGGCGCTCCCTGGGTGAAAATCTCGATTGCCAAGCTGGGCATCATGAAGGGCGTGCGCCGTGTGGGGGTGCAGATCGAGCGTAGCAAGGCGGGCTGAGTGGACAAATGTCGCATCCGTACCCTCATTCCCTTGGTTTCATGGTCCCTCAGCCGCGCGGGTGATGTTGCGCGTGCAGTTGCTTCAGGCGTTCGCGTGCCACGTGGGTGTAAATCTGGGTGGTGGAAATGTCGGCGTGTCCCAGCAGCAGTTGCACGACACGCAGGTCGGCGCCGTGATTGAGCAGGTGCGTGGCAAAGGCATGGCGCAGCACATGCGGTGAAATCGGCTTGTGGATGCCCGCCTGCAAGGCGTGACGTTTGATGATGTGCCAGAACATCTGGCGGGTCATGCTGCCGCTGCCACCGGCCTTGAGCTGACGACGGGCGGTGATGAAAACCTCGTCGCAGACCCGTGTTCCCAGTAGTTGTGGGCGCGCTTCTCGCAGGTAGCGCGCCAGCCAGTCTGCCGCCACTTCCCCCAGCGGTACCAGACGTGTTTTGTCACCCTTACCCTGGACGCGCACCACCCCTTCATCGAGGCTCAGTTCGAATTGGCGGATGGAAATCAGCTCGCTGACGCGCAAGCCGCTGGCATAGAGCAGCTCAAGCATGGCGCGGTCGCGCAAGCCCAAGGGCGTGTCGGGATCGGGTGCGGCGAGTAAGGCTTCGACTTCTGCCTCGCTCAGGGTTTTCGGGAACCGCAGTGGCAGCTGGGGCTGTTCGATATTGAGCAGGGGATCATGTTCAAGCTGCCCCTGTCGTCGCAGAAAACGGTAGAAGCGTCGTAATGTTGCCTGCAGGCGGCGCTGGCTGGCGGGTTTAGGGGGCTGGCCGGGCGCGCGCTGATGTAAGTCCGCCAGATAATCACGAATCATGGTTTCATCGACCGTCACCAGTGAGTGACGGTGTGTCGCCAGCCAGCCTGCGAATAGTCGCAGGTCGCTGCGATAGGCGGCCAAGGTGTTTTTTGTCAGCCCATCTTCCAGCCAGAGCGTGTCGGCAAACTGGTCGATCAACGCCTCATCGACCGCAGCAGGGGCGGCTGGGCGCGGCGTGTCGATGCTCATCGCACGCCTTCGCGCGCCAGCAGCCAGTGTTTGATTTCGAGCAGCAGGCCGTCGCGTGCGCGGTTGAATCCGCCCAGCCCGCCATGCTTTGCCACCACACGGTGGCAGGGCACGATCAGCGGATAGGGGTTGGCACCGCAGGCCCCCCCAACGGCACGCGGTGCGCTGTGCAGCGCGTTGGCCAGATCAGCGTAGTGTCGGGTCTGGCCACAGGGAATCGCGCTGATCTGCGCCCAGACCCGGCGTTGGAAGGGCGTGCCGGCAGGTGCTAACGGTAGGGCAAACACAAAGTGTGGGTCTTGCAGCCAGGCATGCAACTGGCGGACGCTTTCCTGCGCCAGCAAGCCGATGGGGGCTATTTCCGGGCGGGGCGGCAGAAACTCGATTTCGATGATTTCGTCTGCATTGCAGCGCACGCCCAGCGCGAAGCCGGGGGCGGCCACGACAGCTTGATAAACAGCCTCCGGCATGGCAGATTTATGAATCATGAATCATTTTTCTCCAGCAACTGCCGTGGGTCTTGGACTTCCGGCGGTTCGGGGAGTTGATGATTCCACGTTGGCTGGCGTTGCCAGGCAGCCGGGTTGAGGTCATGCAAGATCCGTTGAAAACCGCGCGCATCGGTCTTCGGCAGGCGGATGAACTGCACGAACATTCGTGCAAAATAAGCACCGGTCAGCAGCAGTTGCGGCAGATCTGCGAGGAGGGCGCGGAGTTTGTCCAATAACCCGGGCTCGCGGGTCAGTGGCAGCGGTTGATAACCATAGGTGGCGAAGGCCGCGCGGTGGCAGGCTTCGGTCAGGCGTATCCAGGCGGGGGAAATTGCATCCTGCCAGCGTTGTTTTTTCTCTTGTGGCCGCTGCGAGGCCTCCATCAGCCAGGGGAAAGGAATGCCATCGTTTTCTGCCAGATGCTCGACGTGATGCAGTACCTGCGCGTTCCATTCAACACCGATAAAGTCCAGCACCCGCCGCAGTTCGGTTTCCGGCCGGGCAATGAGGTCTTCGAGTTTCACGGCGAGGATGCGCTCGCCGTAGCGGGCGATACGCGCCATATTCACCCGCACCATGAGATTCGCCCCGATGAAGCTGGAGGTTGACCACGGCATGGTGAAATGCGAATACACCACGGCGCGTGGGTCGCGCACCATGTGGATGATGCGGGCATTGGGGTAGTCGCGGAACAGTTGCGCCAGTTGTTCGGTGAGCAGCGGGCCCTTTTCACCATAGCGAGTCTTGCCGTACTGAGCCGCCTTGCATTGAAGCACCCGCAGATAGATTTGTGCGGAGTCCTGTGCGCTGAAATTTCTGGGCAGGGTATCCAGCACAACTTGCGGATTCATCCGCAGCCAGGCGTAGGAAAACGAGTGAAAGAAATGGTACAGGCGTTTCCGGAAGGGCCCCTTGAAGTTTTCCATCCAGAAGTGGTAACAGACTTCTTCGCTGATGTGGATGTCCGGATGGGCATTGAGCGTGAAGCGCATCAGGGTCGTCCCCGAGCGGCCGTTGCCGAGGATGAAGATGGGCGCAGCGTCAGCGAGTTCGGGGGGCATGGGCGACATACGGCAGGCGCGTTTGCAGGGCGGCTGTATTTAGTGGTTGTGTTTAGGGGTTGTTTTTTAGCGCGTCGCGGATTTCACGCAGCAGCAGCACGTCTTCCGGGGTGGCCGGGGGCGGTGCGGCGGGTGCTTCGCGGCGGAGGCGGTTGACCTGTTTGACCATCATGAAAATGATGAAGGCGAGGATCAGGAAGTTGAGTGCGATGGTGATGAAATTGCCATAGGCAAAGACGGGAATGCCCGCTTTTTTGACATCGGCCAGCGTCATCGCCACACCGGGCGGGATGTCTTTCAGGGCAATGAAATAGTTGCTGAAATCCAGCCCCCCGACCACGCGCCCAACCAGCGGCATGATGAGGTCGGCGACTACCGAATCGACGATCTTGCCGAAAGCACCGCCAATGATGACACCGACGGCGAGATCGACGACATTGCCCTTGACGGCAAATTCCTTGAACTCCTGAACAATACTCATAGGGGTTTTCCTTGGGAAAATGATATGTTGCAAGGCGGTCTATTTTACGCATCGATTTCGTTCCTGCATCCATTTCCGTTCCGGCATGAATTCTTTCCCCGTTTCTGTATTGCAATCGTCATTGCGTCGTCGTTTCCTGCGCGGCCTTGGCGGGCTGTTGGCCGTGCTGAGCCTGATGCTGCTGTTTTTTGGGGTCGTGCTGAGCATTGTGCTGGATGCCCGTAATCTCGAACAGGGTATCAATCGTTATCTGCTGGCAGAAAAACAGCGCACGCTGAAAATCAACGGGCCACTCCGCCTGGCGTTCTGGCCACGGCTGGAGATCGATGTGGAATCGCTGAGTTTGTCGGAGCCCCAGCGTCCGGAGCCGTTCGTGCAAATCGCAGCGGCGCATCTGGCATTGCAATGGGCACCCTTGCTGGCGCGGCGGCTGGTGGTGGATGCCGTCGAGTTACAGGGGGTGTCGCTGAGGCTGGCGCGGGATGCGGATGGACGGCTCAATGTGGATGATCTGCTAACCCCCACTGCGGCAACGCCCTGGTCGTATGCCGTGGCGAAACTGCATCTCGCGCAATCCCGTCTCATCTGGGATGACCGTCTTGCCGGGCGTAAGCTGGTGCTGGATGATCTGAGCCTGGATGCCGGGCCCCTGGCGAGCGCGGGGGCGGTTGCGCGGGGGCAGCTGGAGGTGTCTGGGCGGGTGCAACATCAACCCGCACCGCAGATGGATGCGCGGCTGAAGCTGACGGCGCGTTACGACTTGTTATCAAACCCATCGCGACAGGTTGTTCAGGATCTGCAACTGCAACTACAGGGACAGCTGGAAAAACAGGTGCGTGGTGAGGCCGGACTGGAGATTGCGGCACTGCGCCGTGAAGGACGGCATACGACGCTGGATGGCTTGCAGCTGCATGTGCACAGTGCGCCGCATCGTCTGCGGCTCACCGCGTCGCAACTGGGTTACGACGCGACCGACGCGCGCCTGCAGGCTGCTCGGGTCGATCTGGATTTTTCCAGCGGAGCCGCCGCCAGCCTGCCGCTGCAGGCGCATCTCACGACCTCTTTGCGGGCAAACTGGGCGAACCGGGCGACGCAAGCGGTGAGCCTGGAAGCGATGGCAGGGCAGTTGAGCCTGAATTTGCCCCGGCCGATCAAGCTCGAATGGACAGGGCTGCTTGCGGTCGATGGGCAGCCTGCCCAGGCGACGGCGGTGTTGGCCGGCCAGTTTGATCGCAGCCCGTTTTCCACGCGCCTGCATCTGAGCCGGTGGTCGCCACTGCAGCTGGATTTCATGCTTGCAATTGATCGGCTGAATGCGGATGACTATGACAACCGCGCACCGCGTGCCACCGCCCGCCATGCCAGGCCATCCGCCCCCACACTTTCCTGGGCGCTGCCGCAGGCGGCCGATGTGCGCGGCGAAGTGAGTATCGGTGCGCTGCAAATGGCCGGGATCAAGGCGCGTAATCTGCATCTGTCGGCCACATCGGCGGCAGGTCGGCTGCAGCTTCGTAGCCTGCCGTAGTTTGCGTGGAATCAAGGCGGCGTGCGCGTTCGCTACATGCGCGCGATGCGTTCCATTACAATCGTCCGGATGGGTTCGATCCGCGCGCCGGTCGCTGTACCGGGTGTGGTCTGGCTCGGTTCTGGTTCGGTTCTGGTTCGGTTCTGACCCAACGCGCATTCTTGCAGCCACGCCATCATTTACGGAGACGCATCATGCCGCTGTCACATCTGCTTGCCAATAACCGCACCTGGGCCGAACGTAAATGTGCGGATGATCCTGAATTTTTCAGTCGTCTGGCCTCGCAGCAACATCCCGAATACCTCTGGATCGGCTGTTCGGACAGTCGCGTGCCGGCCAACCAGATCACCGGCCTGGCCCCCGGTGAAGTGTTCGTGCATCGCAATGTCGCCAACCTCGTGGTGCATAGTGATCTGAACTGCCTGTCTGTGATGCAGTTTGCCATTGACGTACTCAAGGTGCGGCACGTCATGGTGGTCGGTCATTATGGCTGTGGCGGGGTGCGCGCCGTGTTCGAGGAACGGCGGCTGGGGCTGATCGACAACTGGTTGCGGCATGTGCAGGATGTCCGCAATAAACATCAGGCCATCCTTGAAATCACCCCGGAAGATCAGCGGCTCAATCGCTTGTGCGAACTGAATGTCATTGAACAGATGGCCAATGTTTGCAGCACCACGCTGGTACAGGATGCCTGGGCGCGTGGCCAGGTGCTGTCGGTGCATGGCTGGGTGTATGGCATTGATGATGGCCTGCTGCGTGAAACATCACTGGCTGCGTCTTCCAGCGAAGAGGCAGTCAAGGTGTATCGGGATTCCATCGACAATGTTTGTCGCAAGGCCTGGTATCCGGGCTGAGAGGCAGGCTCCGTCCAGGTGTTCATGTGTTCATGAGATAAACACGGGGTCATTCGCCGTCTGCTCGACCGACCGGGCAGCGCAGGGCGCGCTATCATCGGCAGATTATGGTGGGACTGCGGCTGCACGCTGTTATGGGGCGGCAAAATCAATACGTTACGGCGGACGGAATACCTTGGATTTTTCGAACTTCAGCAGCAGGGATGGCATCCTCCTGGTCGTTATCGCGATCGCGGGGTATCTGCTGGTGTCGCTACTGCGGCTGTTGCAGATCCGCTGGCGCAGCAAGCGTGTTGCGGTGCGCCCTGCGGTCGCTGCGACGCGTGAGCCGGCGCTCCGTTTCGATCCGGCCGCTGCGGACGATGCCCTCGCACCGCCACTTTCAGCCACTGCCAGCCTGGCGGGCTCATTCGGCGAACGTCTGCTGCTGACGCAGCTGGAAGGCGAAGTCGGGCAGCTGCGTCAGGAAGTCGCCGAGCTGCGAGCTGCGCTGGATGAAATCAAGACCGCCCGGCGCGTATCGCCGCAGTATGCCGAAGCCATGTTGATGGCGCAGCGGGGCATCGAGGCGCAGGATATTGCGGATCGCTGTGCCATTTCGATCGGTGAGGCCGAACTGGTGGCTGCACTCAGCCGTAACCGGCAGGAGTATGAAACCCATGACGAATCCTACGATGCGCGACACTGAATCGCCACCGGCCGAAGACAAAACCACACCGCTCAATGAGGGCGAAGGCGAGCGTCTGCGCCGAGGGCTGTGGCTGCGGGTGGGTGTGGCCGGGGTTCTGATTGCCGCACTGCTGGGGGGCTTGTCTGTACTGGATGAAATGAGCGCACCGGAGAAGCCGTCGCTAGCGGTTGCCACGGCACCGTTGCCTGCGGCAGCCCCTGCGCTGACCGCACCGGCTGCGCCTGTTCAGGTTCCTGCGTTGACAGATGCTGTAGCAGGTATACCAGACACACCCAGCACGCCAGATCATGAAGCTGAGCAGGGCGCGGCGCAGGAAGGCAGTGCCGAGCCGACCTTGAACGCACCGCTACAGGCGGATGCCCCTGCCCTGCGACCATTGACGCCGCCAGCCAGTGCGCGGCTGGCCATGCTGCGCCCCAGTGCAGCGACCAGTGCAGCGCGCCAGCCTGCGCCCTCACCGGCTGCCGAACTGGCACGTCCCCCCGTGGTGGCGCATGCACCGGCTTCTCGCCCGCTGAGCCAGGCAGTCGCGCGGGCTGCGGCAAGTGGCGGAATGCTGTTGCAACTAGGAGTATTCAACAGCACGGCGCATGCCGAGGAATTGCGGGCGAAACTGGAACTCAACGGCATCCCGGCGCAGATTGAGTCGCGTGTTCAGGTCGGCCCCTTCGCCAGCCGCGAAGAAGCCGAGCAGATGCGCGAGAAACTGAAAAAACTCGGCCTGGATGGCGGCGTACTGGTGGCCACAAAGAAATAGGGTGAGAATGCCCCAGGCCAGTGTGTTTCACCCATTCTGTAGTTGATTCAATCCACCATCTATCCATCGACCCATCGATCCATCCATCCCTGCGCGAGGAGACCGGTATGAATATTGAAAGCCCCCGTTTTGGCACGCTCAGCATCGAGCCCAGCAAGATCATCGAGTTTCCTCTGGGGTTTGCCGGGTTTGAAACGAGTCACCGTTTCACGCTGTTTCATCCGGAAGACCAGACGCCGAAATACTTCATACTGCAATCGGTCGATGAGCCGGAGCTGGCATTTCAGATCACCGATCCGGCGCATTTTGGTTTCAGTTATGAAATCGAGTTGAACGATACGGAAAGCCAGCTCATCAAGCTGACGGATCCGGCGGATATTGCCGTGGCGGTGATCGTCTGGCATGCGAATGAAGTGGGTACGCCGCTGCGTGCCAACCTGCAGGCACCCTTGCTCATCAATACGCGGGAACGGCGCGGTCTGCAGCATGTGTTCACCAAACTCAACTGCACGTTGTCGGATCATTAAGGAGCAGGCATGCGTCATGTCATGATCGAAACCCCGCAGGCACCTGCGGCCATCGGTACTTATTCGCAGGCGGTGCGGGCGGGGGATCATGTTTATCTGTCGGGGCAGATCGGCCTGGATCCGCAAAGTGGCGTGCTGGAAGCGGGTTTTGAGGCGCAGGTGGTGCGCGTATTCGAGAATCTGAAAGCGGTGGCTGAAGCGTCCGGCACGGAGGCAGGGGTGGGGCTGGGCGATGTCGTCAAGCTCAACCTCTATCTCACCGATCTGGCGAATTTTGCCAAGGTCAATGAAGTCATGGCGCGCTATTTTCAGCCGCCCTATCCGGCGCGGGCGGCGGTGGGGGTTAAAGAGTTGCCCCGGGGCGCGCTGGTTGAGGCCGATGCGGTGCTGGTGGTTCGCTCGGCAGGATAACGTCAAACGTTGGCTGTGACCGCGCGCAAGGCGAAGTCATGCGGAGTTACCGTGGCCTGGGCTTCGCCTGCGCTGGCGGCCAGGCTCGCCAAGCTGGGTGTGCTGCGTGAGGCCGATCTCATCCTGCATCTGCCGCTGCGTTATGAGGATGAAACCCGCCTGACGCATGTGGCCGATCTGCCGGATGCGCCCTGGGGCGAGCCGGTGCAGGTGCAGGTGGAGGTGGAGGTGCTCTCCACTGAAGTCAGTTACCGGCCACGTCGCCAGCTCATCAGTCGTGTGCGCGACGTGTGCGATGTGCCTGATGCACGCCAGCCTTCGGCAGGCGCGGGGCGGGGTTTGCTGGTGGTGCGTCTGGTCAATTTTTATCCCAGCCAACAGCAACAATATGAACCCGGTGCCCGGCTGCGCCTGTTTGGCGAAGTGCGTGAGGGGTATTTCGGCCTTGAAATGGTGCATCCGCGCGCCGTCGCCGTCACGGCAGAAACCCCGTTGCCCGAAACGCTGACGCCGGTCTATCCGACGACGGCGGGCGTGTCGCAACTCACGCTGCGCCGCCTGATCGATCGCGCGCTCCAGCGGCTCGATCTGACGGACAGTCTGCCGCCCGACGTTCTGGAAGCGCAGGCATTGTGGCCGTTTGCCGAAGCACTGCGCCAGCTTCATCAGCCACCGGTCGTGGCGGCGGCAGTCGAATTGGACTCTGCGCAGCGTGCGGCCTGGGAGCGCATCCGTTTCGATGAACTGCTCGCCCAGCAGCTTTCCTTGCGGCGTGCCCATGCAGAGCGCCGCGTGCAGGGCGCACCCGCGCTGGTGGGGCAGGAAGGTGCTGTGCTGGTGACGCGCTTTCTTGCGCGACTGCCGTTCCGCCTGACGCGGGCGCAGGAACGCGTCTGGCACGAAATTGCCAGCGACCTGGGTAAACCCTGGCCCATGCAACGCCTGCTGCAAGGCGATGTAGGCAGTGGCAAGACCGTGGTGGCTGCGCTGGCGCTATTGCAGGCCGTGGCCGGCGGCTGGCAGGGTGCCTTGATGGCACCGACCGAAATTCTCGCCGAACAGCACTATCTCAAGCTATCCCAGTGGTTTGCACCCTTGGGGATCGAGGTGGCCTGGCTGGCGGGCAGCCTGAAAAAATCGCAGAAAACCGCGATGGCTGAAGCCGTTCGCAGTGGCCGTGCGGCCGTGGTGGTCGGGACACACGCGCTGATCGAAGAAGCGATCGATTTCAACCGACTGGGGGTGGCTGTGATCGACGAACAGCATCGCTTTGGCGTGCGTCAACGTCTGGCGCTGCGGCAGAAAGGGGATGCAGGGAGGATGCCGCATCAGCTGATGATGTCGGCCACACCCATTCCGCGCAGTCTGGCGATGAGCTATTACGCCGATCTGGATGTTTCAGTGATCGACGAACTTCCGCCGGGGCGCACGCCGATCGTCACGCGCTTGGTGAGTAATGCACGACGTGCGGAAGTCGTCGGCCGTCTTCATGCCGCCTGTCGCGAAGGTCGGCAGGCGTACTGGGTCTGTCCGTTGATCGAGGAATCCGAAGCCCTGCAATTACAGACGGCACTGGAAACCCATGCTTACCTGATGGCCGAACTGCCCGAACTGCGGATCGGCCTGGTGCATGGTCGCCTCAAGCCAGCTGAAAAATCGGCGGTGATGGCAGCGTTCATCGCGCATGAGATCCAGGTGCTGGTGGCCACGACGGTCATCGAGGTGGGGGTCGACGTGCCCAACGCCAGCCTGATGGTGATCGAACATGCCGAACGCTTCGGGCTGGCGCAGTTGCACCAGCTGCGTGGCCGGGTCGGACGTGGCGCGGCAGAATCAGCCTGCGTCCTGCTCTACAGCACGCCTTTGGGGCCCATGGCGCGCGACCGCCTGAAAGTGATTTACGAAAATACCGATGGTTTTGAGATTGCCCGTCAGGATCTCGCTCTGCGCGGGCCGGGTGAGTTCATTGGCGCACGCCAAAGTGGCCTGCCGCTGCTGCGTTATGCCGATCTGGAAGATGACGTACTGGTCGAGCGTGCGCGCACGGTGGCCGAACAACTGCTGCGCGATCATCCGGCCGCAGAACGCGCTCATCAGCAACGCTGGCTGGCCGGGCGGGAGGATTTGCTGAAGGCATGAATTCGCTGGTGTAGCCATCTATCAGCCTGTCGGGCGACTCCCGTCAAAACGGCAGAAGCGAAGTCGTTGAAGGAGAACGCCACGCGGGAGGGAATCGATAACAGCTACGGCCGCCGGTTCCCGTTTTGACTGCTGGATAGGTCAGATGGGCACAAAGGCTTGCCCAGCCTACGGATTGCGGCGGAATGGCCCACCCGCCACAGGGCGGTTCTGCGCGATGCGCTAATCCAAAGTCATAACAAAATCAAACGCGAATGGCCGCCAAGGCACGCCAGGACTGGGGGGTGGCAGAAAAACAGCCCGCCTGAAAATCTCTCGACGACAAGCCCGAAAGACCTGCCTTTCAGGCAAAATGCCGCAAGATTGGATATGTCGATGTCAAACAGCAAACGGGTTTGCGCGGCGAGCGAGGATGTGCAGAAGCGAACCAGCGATCAGCAAAACAAACCGAGCCGCTGGTTGGCGCTGAATTACAAACAGATTTTGGATTTTGAGAGGTGGAGATGCAGATGAAATTGATGGGGGAAGTGAAGGCGATGCTGAGCCGTTTATTGCTTGCTTTATTGACGTTGACGGAAATTGAACCGATGAATCAGTGCAGATTAGCCGACGAGGCAGCGAATAGGGTGTGGAGGGTGTCGGCATGAACAGAAAACGTGGTTTGCCAAGAGTCATTACATTGGCATCGGATGAATCGTCGGAAAAATGTTTGCCTGAGGTAAAAAACAAGCACCGACGTAAATGGCGCTGGTTCACCTTCTTTTTGATTGGATTGGCAGTTCCGATTATCTATGTGATATGGAGAGTCGCAACTATTGCAGGAAGTCTGATTTATGGTTTTCAGTCCCCCGAGATGGCGGTGGCGCAATACACGCCAAAAGATGTGGTCGGCGACCTCGGGGGCATGAAGATGACCATCCCTCGGTATTACGCTGAATATGTTGAATACGATGGCGATCCTGGTTTTGGCGAGAAGCGCAAAGGCGCGCGCCCGGAACGCACCTTCGACTCACGACTGCGCAGCTTTGGCATGGATGTGCGCTTTCCTGACATGAAAGGTTTGGTTGATGCACAAACACGCGAGGACAAGCGCCGGCAACCTTTGCGCGAAGATTCATGGCTCTATGTAGGGATTACAGCAGGAGAGCATTACCCAGGCGACGGTTCCCTCGACAGGCTGACGAATGGGCATTTGTTTCACGCCTACACGCCGGAAAGCAAGAGGTACTGGGGCGATACCTATATGCGCTTACCTGAGCCCGTGTTTGGCCTTGAGGCTTATGTGCTTTCGGGCACGGACCCACGCACTGGAAAGCCAGCCCGGGAAAGCGAAGATACCAATGACGTATACATTCACCGACTGCCGTCGGGCAAAGTGGATGCCTTCATCGATTGCGGCAGAACCTTTGTGCCCGGTGGCGTCGCCCGTTGCGACATGTATTACAGCCTGGAGCCAAAAGCGCATGTCGGAGTGAACGCGAGCTTCCGGCGCGGGCTGTTGCCCGAGTGGCAACAGATTCAGCAGTCGTCGCGTGAATTGTTGCTGAGCTTTGAAGTCAAGGATTCGTCTGCGGGGGCTTCACGTCCCGAGCCTGCCGCACCCACATCACGGTAAACCCAAACATCATTTCATCGGAGAAATAAATGCCGCAAACACTGACTACTGCACAACTCAAAAACTATCAACGAGCAATCAAAACCGGGGGAGTTGCTGCCGCGGGCCAAATGTACGCCGACCTTTACGCCCAAGGCTACAACTATGCGGGTTGGGCAGAGGGGGTTGCCAAGGGTGACTCGTTCGCTGGGCAAGCCGCGCTTGAGTATTTGCAAGGCACGGCATTGATGGGATTGGGTGGAGATAGTTGTCGCAACCTGACGCCGGCGCAAGTCGATAAGATCCGAGTCGACATGGCGCAACGGACGTTGGAAGAATACATCAGGATAGCGGAGAACAATGGCAATCAACTGACGCGAGACTTAAATTATCAGGAAACGAAGGATGTGCACAACGATGTTTTTGTGGACAATGGCTTGACCCTGGATAATTGGACGCTCAATGCACCGATGGAACTGATTCGCCAAAAATATGGCGATGAAGCCGTCGAGAAACTTTGGCCACAAATACGTGACACAGGGGGCGATGGTCCCGATGCCGTCATCATCAACAGCATTTTGCTGATCTTCATGGAGGGGGCGCGTACCTCTCAAAATTCGGATGTAAGGCGACAAGCCGAATCTTGGCTGGAACGCTTTGATGGTCAGTGGATGGGCATCATCACCAGGACGCTGGGGGGGGATTTTGACGCGTTCGGTAAGAACGTCAATAATCTGTTCACCGCTGCCAAAACCTGGATCCAACCCCGTGACCCCATCCTGCTCGACCTAGACGGAAACGGCCTCGAAACCACCGGCCTGAAGGACGTTCCCGCCACCCCCGCCACCCCTAAAACCTACTTTGACTACGACG